>JAABSP010000198.1 GCA_011390345.1 Desulfobacteraceae bacterium | reverse complement strand
CTGCTGCGGCTCTCTCTGAGAGGTGTTCTCTGTCGCCGGGTCCGATGCCGACAATGGAGAGTCGGCCCGGGCCACCGCCAGGGTTGCATTGGGGCTCTTCTGTTTCGGCACGATCAGGGGCCCGTTTTGTGCCCCCAGTATCGCTGAAGCCTCGCATACGCTTTTCACTCCTATATGTTTTTGGACCATCGCAGATGGCCTCTGTATCTCTTTTACCTGATTTAGCGCGTCTCTGTCAAAGAAGATCAGGGGAATCCCCATCTCCGAAGAGACCTGGATCAGTCCCGGCTCATCCCTTTTGATGTCGATGGTAGCAAGCGCATAAAGGCTTGATATCGACAGGGAAAACGCCTTCAGGGTCAGGGTCAGCAGCTCTTTAAGCTCCCTAGCCGAAGTGCCCCGGTTGCACCCCATCCCCGCAACAAGACGGAGAGGACGCAATATCAGAACCTGCGCGGGAAGGTCAACCAGAATATCATCCACAAAAATCCCGGGCTCTGCCGGAGCGCCTTCTTTAACCGGATGAGGGGCCAAATCATCCCCCAGAATCCGCGCGGGATCATGCACCCAGAGGGGCAAATTCGTTATCAGGGCCATGTTGACCCCTTTGATGGCCTCGGGGTTTTCGATGAAAAGCCCTTTTTCCGCAGCTATGGTATCTGCGGCCGGCACACTGTTGACATCGGTGGCCGTCGTGATAACGGGCCGGGCCCCCGTCAGATGGGCCACGGTCCGCGCCAGCCGGTTCGCGCCGCCCAGATGTCCCGAAAGCAGGCTGATGGCATGTTCTCCGGCCTCATCCAGCACCACCACGGCCGGATCGACGGTCTTGTTTCGGATCAGCCGCGCGATCATCCTCACCACAATCCCCGTGGCCATGATGAAAATATGCCCCTCATAGGCCCCGAAATACTCGGCAACCCCATCCCGCAAGCGGCTCACGGAAATCTCATCGGAACTTTCCCGGGGAATCGACGGCCCCAGATGGAGCCGCGCATCCGGCAGCGCACCCTTGAGTCCGCGGCCCAGCAGCGCTGCCTTTGGCGTCAGCGCCCAGATCGCGATTCGAAATTTATCCTCTTTAAATGGCTTCATTCATAACTTTCTCTTGTGATATCCGAAAAATTTTGCCATATCATATAAATGGGCACGAATGCAAATTCCAAAACAGAGGAGCCGACATAAATGGGCGCGAATGCAAATTCCAAAAAAGAGGAGCCGACATGACCGCAATATTGAGCCTCGGAATCATCATCATCGCGATCTACCTGCTGTCGATCATAACCGAGGGCTTTTTCATCAAAAGTTTAGATGCCATCTCCACCCGATGGCAGATCCCGCCAAACGTGGCCGGCGCATCTCTCATGGCCATGGGATCTTCAGCTCCGGAACTCTCCATTGCCCTGCTGGCCCTTTTCAAGAATGGCGGAGCCCACAGCGATATCGGTATCGGAACCATTGTCGGCTCTGCGGTATTCAACATCCTGGTGATCACCGGTGTATCGGCCGTGATCCGGGAGGCCAGGATCACGCTGCTGGTGATCGTCCGGGATTCAGTCTTCTACATGACCAGTATCATCCTGCTCCTTTTTGTCTTCTGGGACGGTCGGATCACCCTCAAAGAGTCGATCATCTTCCTGGTCTGGTATCTTCTCTATCTCGCGTTTCTCTTCTTCATGCCCACGGACGAGCCAGAGACAGAAATGGTCCCGGAAGAGCGGTCCATTACGGAAAAGGGAATTTTTCATCAGACCCAAGCTCTGGTGAAAAAAGGGATGTCCATTCTGGCCGGAGACGCGCAGAGCGATTATCTGAGAGCCTTTGCCGTATCCATTCTCTTCATCGTGGGCCTGAGCTGGCTGCTGGTCGATATGGCGGTCATCTTTTCCCAGGCCGTGGGGATTCCGCCGCTGATCGTGGCACTCACCATCCTTGCCGCAGGCACATCCGCACCGGACCTGATCTCCTCCATCGTGGTCTCCCGACAGGGCCGGGGCAGCATGGCCGTGGCCAATGCGGTCGGCTCCAACATCTTCGACATCCTCGTGGGGTTGGGCCT
>JAABSP010000021.1 GCA_011390345.1 Desulfobacteraceae bacterium | reverse complement strand
CTCTTGCCGATTCCTCCAGGGCCCCAGAGGGTTACGACATGACCAAGGCGCAGGGACTCGATCACCCCTGCGATCTTCTCCTCTCTGCCGGTGAAATGGTCTGGACGCGGGGGGAGCTGGAGAGGCGGTTCATGGGACTTGACACCGTGGTAATGATGCTCGACGGTTCCGATGCTTTCCGCTTGGGTAACGCTGGTGATGTCGCCCGAGGCAGAAGTCTTGAAGGTCTGGTTTTGATCCCCCATATGGATCTTGGTATCCCGGCCGGAATCAATTCCGCTGCCCCTGCGATCTTCTCCTCTCTTCCGGTGAAATGATCCGGACGTGGGGGGAGCTGGAGACGTGGATCAGAAGGAGACCTTTCTCCCGATCCCCGATCCCCGATGTGAACATGGATATCCCTCCCCGCTTGAAAATCACGCATGTTCGCCCCCGGCCCCTGCGCAGCCGGTCCAGATCCGGAGGCTCCTATTTTTTTGACGGGGAATTATCTCCATGAGATCGGATGATATTCGCATCCTTTTCCGTCTCAACATCCTGGATGTCCGAGGTGTGACCCGTGGTGTCGGTGTAGTTGAACCCCCCGGACCTGCTCTTGATGCCTTTCACAGTGGAAGACGGCGGCGCCTTCGGAGAAGCATTGGCCCCCTCCACATTCATCTCGGCCCCTTTGACCTTCATCAGCACCTTGATCCTGTCGCCGTATTTCAGCACTGCAAAGATTGCCACCAGGCCGAAGATGGCGGCGATCCAGACCATCGGTTGATTCAAGACTTCCTGCATTGGTTTGGTCCTCCGAGTGAAGGGATAGGGTTCACGGGCGGAAAAGCCCGTTGTTTTCCCATATCATTCATCAGGAGCAGGGGCAAGCGGATTGATAATCTTCAGGATTTGAAAAGAGGAGTGACTCGGTTCTGGTAAAGGTCTTTCAGCGGTTTGATAATACCAAAAATGAGGGGGGGGTACTACTAAGACGTTGATAAGGCCGATAAGTTTGTTCCTAGCCAATAAGAAGGTATGGAATGACCAAAACCGAGTCGTCTTCTTCATATCCCATATTTTTGATGGGGTCAAGCTGCTGGTGCTGATTTTTTTCCCTACGCCTGGTCATCCCCGAACAGCCCAAGCTGGTGGTAAGCAGCATAAGGCCGCCCCTCCACCTTTTCCCTGGGAACCCCTTCCCTCTTCGTAATCGCCCGAAATGCCGTGCATGTGGGTCCGTCTGGCGTAACGATCCACTCGGCCGGATAATTCGGATCAGTGACATCCAGGAACATCGTCCGGAGGGGGATATCGCAATCATCCTGCCAGATGCAGCGGTAGCAGAAATCCTCGGCGAAGAATTCGCCTTCCGTGCCGTTGGAAGGACAATAAGGTCTAACTTCCTGCACGGGTTCT
>JAABSP010000020.1 GCA_011390345.1 Desulfobacteraceae bacterium | reverse complement strand
GTCAAGCTCAAGCTGCTGGTGCTGATTTTTTTCCCTACGCCTGGTTTGAATTCTTTTATAAATAGGAGAGTGAAACGACGTTATTCCGGAAAATCCTGTTAATCTGGACGGTTCTTTAAGACTCAATCATTCGGGATGGGCGCAGATCGTGCCCGTCCCGTTTCTTTCATCCCTGTCGAAGTTTTTCCTTCCATCCCCATAAAATGGGGAACGTGTGATTAAGTGAAAACGCAACCGGTTCATCCCCATGCTTATGGGGAACACTCCCTTTTTTTCATATCACAGAAATTTTCTCAGCCATAGTTTTTTCATCCATTACGGTCCCCCCGCCTCCTTCTCCTTGAAATCCCCCCGTATTCGGGTATATAGTCCATCATCATGAAGATTGGCTGTCCCAACTGCAGGGCGTCGGGGTGGATCATTACCGGCGGGCGCCGGCGGGTTTTTCAGGGGGCATTCGCAGTAACTTTTTCCATCTCCCCTCCGGAGGCTTCTCCCATACATGGAATGATTTCCCATGGGCATATCAGGCACAGAACCTTCCTTTTCCCCGTCTCCTGGAAAACCGCCCCTTTTCATAAAGCTGTTCTGAAATCAATCTGTTAAGACTAAATGCCTTTTCTGGCATGGATATTGATCTATCGGTGGGAGCAGACTGTTGAAAATCGCATCATCAGAAAAGGAGGGCATCGATGAGAGGAACTTTACGATATGGGATCTGCCTTGGAATGTTGCTTTGTCTTTTTACCGCTTCCGGTTGTGCGACCATATTTACGGTGAGCGAATCACATGATGTCGTAAGATACGGCGGAAGAAAGCCATCCGGCTGTGACGTTCCCCTGCCGCAAATATACAGCGGGACGTTAACCGATATGCGTGTCATCCTGTATCTGCCTCTGGAATGGACCGATTTCTGCAGCAGCAGCAATTTGGGGCTGATAACGGCTTTTTATTTTCCTGTTTCCTTCGTCGATCTGCCGCTCAGCTTTGCAGCGGATACGGTGCTGTTGCCATACACGATCTACAGGCAGTCCGTTTACGGGAACATCCGTAATCGGGAAAGATGATTCGTCCGTTGTGTTTATGAATGGGTTGTGAGGAGGGTTATGGTTTCAATTTGGCAAGGTTACGTCTTACGATTTCTGCATGGGGGGATTTGATCTCTTCAAAGATGGCGATGGACTGCTCCATGAATTTGATGGCCTTGTCATATTGGATCGAGCAATAATTTTGCAGCGGATTGAAGTATTTTCACCTTTTCTCATTAAGTAATTTTTCAGTCGAAACACGCTCCAGCCGATTCAGCAAGGCCAGGAATGTATTGATAAGTTTCATCCAACCTCGCTGTTGGGTAGATTATCGAAGCAGCACCCCGGCCTGTGGCGGATCACTCACATGTCGTCAGAGAACTTTTCGTGCAGGGTGATTCGTGCCAGACGATCCAGATCAGCATCCGTTACTGTAGGAAGATAGCGCTTGCGATACAATTCGGAATGGACGATGCTGACAATTGCCACCAGAGGCGCCGCGACCAGAACGCCCAGCACCCCGAAAGTGGCCACGCACAGCAGCATTGAAAAGATCACCGCCAGGGGGTGCAGTTTCAACCCGCGGGCCATGATAAAGGGAATGATCACATTGTTTTCCAGGGCCTGCACCCCGAGGTAGGCAATCAGAACCCACAACGGCGTCATCCCCCCTTTGGCGAGAGCGAGCAGGATTGCCGGCACAGTACTGATGATCGGACCGAGAAAGGGGATGATCTCCATCATCGCTGCAACCAGACCCAGAACCAGCGCATCCATGAATCCGAAGATCGGCCACATGAGCAGAAATACCAGAAGGCCGATGGTCACCATTCCCACCAGTGTCGCCCCGGCCCAGGCGGGGACGAATCTGCCGATGCGCTGCATGATGATCAGGGCCTGCCGGTGGTGTTGCTCTGGCAGCATGGCAAACATCATGCCAAAGACCGGGCGGGGATTAAGCAGCATGAAGATGACCCCGAAAAAGACCGTCACCAGAACCACCAGTATCTGCGCCCCGTTTAAGGCAACGGCAGAGAAACTGCCGAGAGCACCCTGCAGCATATCCATCAAGCCGGAGCGCAACGATTGCGGCTCTTCGGCGGGTTTGTCAGGAGCCGCCTTTGGAGCGCGGGACTGGATCTCCGGCTTGCCCATGGCCTGATCGTCGCTAGCGATCTCCGTCCTGACCTCCTCCTGCATCTTGTCCTCAGACAGCACTGCCCTCTGCTCCATCTTGATCAAAGGCTTCTGCAGCCTTTCCCAATAGCCAGGCACGGCTTCCGAGATACTCATGATCGAGGTTTTCATCGGGCCGAACAGTGCCCATCCCAACAGGGCAACGCCGGTGATCAAACCGACCGTGACCAGTCCCGTCGGTATTTTTCTGCCGCCGGTCAATGACCGAATTCGGGAGATTACCGGATTGAGCGCAAGAGTGACCAGCAGCACCAGCAAAAAGGACAACAGGATGGGAGAGAGCAGCGAGAACGCCCTGATGAAGGCCAGCAATCCCGCCGCCAGGATAATATAAAATCCAATCGAACGTGCTGCCCGTCCCGGTGCGGGATTGACGGTGCCGGTCTTTTCATCGTTGTTGTTCATCTGGTTATTGCTCCTTGCATCAGTCGTTGGCCTTCGGTAGTGTCCAGAATTTTTCGCACATTTGATTTCTTGGACTTTGGATAAACCTATCCACTCCCCTTTATGGACCCTTTCTAAAACTAAAATGTATGAGTACTACACTAAGCAGACCGGTGTTGATTTTTTCAAAAGATGATCATCAGGGCGATGCTCAGGCCGGAATAGATCGCGATGATGATCCAAAAGTAGGTCGGAGACTCCCGCTTCAATACGGTCTGCCCACCCGGACCGGACTTGGCATAGACCTCCCCCTTGCTGATGGCATAGAGAACATACGCTGACAGCAAAGCCCCGATCATTTCGAACATGGCAACACCTCACTTTCCTCTCCATTGCTGTAAAGGAAGCCCTCCCGGTCGATCCGCGGTTGAACCTCCTTCAACAAGTCGTCAAATCCAGCTCCATCGGCTACGGGAAAACCCTTGATATCGAGCATCTCAATAGCCGCTTCTATATCCCCGGTTGCCCTTGCCTTTCCGATCTCTTCTCGCAAGTAAAAAAGGATTTTATGATTGACCTCATCCTCTTTGTATAGGACGGCCATGTTGGTTTTTAAGAGATCGGTCAGGGAGTGCAACTTGGCAGGGGTTTTATTTCTGCCATAGAGGATCTTTTCCAGATCATTGGCCAGCAGGTGATGGTGCTTGGCCCTTTCCTCCCTGATTACCTCTTCCGATACCCGCCGGAAAGCCTCATGATTTCCTTCGGCCCCGGATTTGATCAGTTGTCTCAGAAGCTTACCCGATGCCATGACTCACCTCCTGCAGAAAAGAGAAACGCTTCATTCCTCTGTATGTGCCGCTTTTTTCCTTACAGAAACATCCTGTTTCAAACCTGGGTCAATATATTTTTGATGGCTATGGTTTGTCAAACTTACTCCTGACACTGTTTTGGAAAATGGACATACAAAATCCAATATCCATGCTGGTTTCGGGCTGTGACGCGGGCTATGATTTGAACTGATGCAGCCGGCTCCTTACGGTTTCCGTGTAAGGCGAGTTGATCCTGTCAAAGGTGGCAACGGCCTGTTCCATCAGTTTTATGCCCTTTTCGGTGTGGCCGAGGGAATAGTGGGTTTTTCCCAGGTTGAATAAAAATGTTCCCTCTGAATTTGCATCTCCTGTCTTCCTCGCGATAATCAGCGCATGTTCATAACATTTGACAGCCCTTTCGTGCTGGCCGACAGAATTGCAGGCGTTTCCCATGTTGCCGAGCCATTTTCCCTCATTTTCCCGATCCCCTGTCTGCCTTGCCATGCTCAGGGCCTTTTCGTAATATCCGATGGCCTTACCATACTGGCCCAGAAAGCTGCGGGCATTTCCGATGTTGCCCAACCAGCTCCCGTCTTGCTCCCTTTCGCCGGTCTCTCTGGATATCTCAAGCGCCTGCTTAAAATATCCGATGGCTTTATCATACTGGCCCCGGATGCTGTAGGCGAGCCCCATATTGCCCAACCAGTTTTTTTCCTCTCTCCTCCCACCGGTCTCTTTTGCAATGGCCAGAGCCTGCTCGTAATATGGAATGGCTCTCTCCGGCTTACCAAGATGGACATAGGCCATTCCCAGGTTGCCCGTATGTTCACACTCGCTTCTACGGTCTCCGCTCTTCTTGGCAGCGGCCAGCGCCTCCGTATGGTATTCGATGTCCTTTTCGTACTGATGGATGTCGGTCATCTCCTTTTCCTTTGAAGATTACTGGGAATGAATCCCGTTTATGTTCCTTTATCATTTATCATTCATCAGGGGCAGGGGCAAGCGGATTGATCTCTTCAGGATTTGAAAAGAGAAGCGACTCATTTTTGGTAAAGGTTTCTCAGCGCTTGTATGGCAAAACAAGACAAAAAATTATGGTTTTATTGTAAACCAAGGCATATCCGAGACCAGGAGATCCTTTGGAAAACTCATAATCAACTGGAATTCTTTGAAAATAAAAATCCTTGACAAGGTGGCACAATTCTGGCATATACTATAAGCACGACTCGGTTTTGGTCATTTCCATACCTTCTAATGGCTACAAAAAAACTTATCGGCCTTATCAACGTCTTAGTAGTACCCCCCCCCCTCATCTTTAGTATCATCAAACCGCTGAGAGATTTTAACCGAAACCGAGTCGCACCTCTTATCAGATCCTGAAGAGATCAATCCGCTCCAACTCCTTTTCTGCCTCGATGAAGTGCCTTACCATCTCTGTCGGTTCCGCCAACCCTTTCATCTGGGATTTGTCGTATTCTTCTTCATGCGCCTTTTTCTAAGCGGCTTATATCAGAAAGAACGGCGATGACTTCATCATGGATTTCCGCCTCCTTGCTGAGGAGAAAATACATATCACTGCGCCTCCGGCTCTATACGCTCGATTTCCCCGGGCAGATCCGTTCGTAGAATTTCCAGAAACGCTGTGTGACGGATGATTTCACAGACGATTCGGATCGAGCGGCTCGGTTTTTCCCTCTCGTTTTTCCCGAATCGCCTCATCTGCAAGCATCTCCAAAACATCTTCCGATTCGGCAAAGGATTTTGCCCAGGACATTTCGGAGTCCAACTCGGCCAGAAGCCGCCTGGCCAATACATTCTGTTCCATTTCAGGGAGTCGGGATGCCTCCTCAAATGCTTTTTCAAGCAGTTTTGTCATTTGCTGATTTTCCTTTCTGCGATACTGTAAACCATTCAAGGATACGGCCGCGATGAAAACAGACCGAGCCTTTGGAAATAATAATCGGTTTTCGATTTCAATATAGCGGTTTGGATGAGGAGAGGATTTCTCGGCCGGGGGAGATGGGGATGTGCTTCTGATCGAAATCCTTTTTCCGAAAGAATCGTCTGTCATCAAATTTTTAAAAGCTGTGATCGTGCAGCTCAGGGGCCTACCTGGATCACATTGCAGATATGTCCCAACGCGGCACAAAAGTCAAGGATCTATACGCAATTGATCTTGGATGACTACGACTCGCGCCGGTGAAAGCGGAAGGAGGCGGTTATCGGGGAGAAGCGGAGGATTTGAGGGGGAGTAGAAAGGGAGAAACCGGGTGGAAGTCCACTCAGCCTTTTTTTGGTGCATCCCCTGCGTATCCGGGGCTCCTTTCGCATAACACCAGATGCTGGTGTTACCCTATATCTTTATCCAAGGATTTATAATGGGGATATTGCTTGGTAGAAAGTCTTTTTCGTTTCTTGTTACCAGAGTCAAATTATATGTATAGGTGACAGCGGCTATCAGACTGTCTACAGAGGCGATCGGATGGCCGGATTTTTCCGCTGAGCCTTGGATAAACCCCCAATTCTCGGCAACCGTGATGTTTATTTCGTAAATTCGGGTTTGATAATCTTTAAGTAGCGTATTTAACCAATTGGTGAGTGATGTTTTCTTTTTTGACTCTGGTAGTTTCGTTAATCCTTTACGTATCTCACCTATCGTAATGACACTGAGAAACAATCTTTCATTAGGCGTGGCGTTAAGCCAGTCAATGACTTTTTCATTTGGGCTCGGTTTTACGAGTTCTGACAATACGCAAGTGTCGAGGAGATAATTCAAAATTCAATGCTCCTAGAAAAGTCTTTTTGTCTTTCAAACTCAAACTCGTCACCGATTTTTGGACAGTTTAAAAGCAATTCCTTGAAAGAGGGTTTTTGGGAAACAAGTCTTTCATATTCATCTGTGGATATAACCACAACCGCTTTTTTTCCTCTACGTGTTACGAATTGGGGACCAATTTTAAGCGCGTCTTCGACAATTTGACTAAACCGGGCCTTCGCGTCTTGTAATTTCCATGTTGATCTCATATTGCCCCTCTTTCGATGTTTATACTAGTCAGTATGGTCAGATAAGGGGAGATTGTCAATCCTTTTTATGGTTAACTTCATATAATCGGCAGGAGAGCGTCGAGCAGGAAATCAGAAGCTGATCAGTAGAGTTCATACTTGACCAGCCGGCCGTCAAGCCCCCCGTTTTTGATGGGCATCTTGAATCCGGGTTTCAGCCCGATCTTTTTGATATATTCCCGCTCTCCGAAATAGATGTAGGCCGTACTCCCCCGGCATTTGGTCTTCAGAAAGTCCCCGAGCCTCTTGTAGAATGCCCCGAGATCCTCCCCCCGGGAGAGCCGGATGCCGTAAGGGGGATTGCAGAGGATCAGGTGATCCGGCAGCCCCTCGATCTCTTCAAAAGGCTTCTGTTCTATCCGGATCGATTTGCCCCCCGGCAGCCCGTTGAGGTTGGTTCGTGCCCCAGCCACGGCTCCCTTCTCCATATCGCTGCCGGCAATCAGGCCCTCGGGGATCTCCCGGATACCCTTTTGGCCCTTCTCCCGGATCTCCCTCCAGAGCCTCCGGTCGAAATCGGGAAGGCGGGTGAAGCCAAAGCCTTTCCGCAGATATCCGGCAGGGATGTTGCCGGCAACCATCAGGGCTTCGCACAACAGGGTTCCGGAGCCGCACATGGGGTCATAGAGGGGCTGCTCCCCGTCCCACCGGCTGATCTCGACAATGGCCCCGGCCAGGGTCTCCTGCAGGGGAGCCTCCACACTCTTCTGCCGGTAGCCCCGCCGGTGAAGGCTTCCCCCTGAAGTGTCCAGGCTGATCACGGCCCGGTTCTTTCGGAGATAGAGGTTGAACCAGACATCCGGATTCCGGGGGTCCACATTGGGTCGCCGGTTGGTCTTCTCCCGGAACTGGTCCACAATCGCGTCTTTGAGTTTCAGTGCCGCGAAATTGGAATGGTTGATCGCGCTCTCCGACACACTGGCAAAGACCGCAAAGGTCTCGGTAACAGAGAGGAAATCGGACCAGTTGACGGCCCGGGCGTTGTTGTACAGGCTGCTAGGGTCATGGCAGGGGAAGTCGATCAGGGGGGCCAATATCCGTGTCAGCAGGCGGGTTTTGTAATTGATCCGGTAGAGAGCAGCCTTGTCGGCCTTGAAGCGCAGCCCCCGGTACTCGGGCGTGACCCCGGCCGCGCCCAGCCATGACAGCTCCCGGGTTCCCAGCGTTTCGAGACCGTCTCCGATCTGGGCGAAATACTCGTTGTTCAACTGGTACAGATACATGGGGCCCTTTTCTGCCCTTTATTTCCTGGCCATATCATCCAGCCGCTTCTTTGCGATCTCCTGGATCTCCTCGTTCTCCTCTTCCAATGCGATCTTCTGCAGCAGTTGCGGGTCCTTTAAATTCTCCACGGCCTCTTTCCGGATCTCCTCCACGCTCTTTCCCTTTCTTCTAAGCCCTCCCCGGTTCCAGAGGACTGAATAGTAGATTCCCAGACAGACAAAGATGCCGGCAATTGCCACCAGATAGAACTGACCCGGGGGACTCACCTCCAGAATCGGGTTCTCCATGAAACTGACCAGCAGAAAGAAGATCCCTGTCAGCAGAATGAAAAGAGAGATCATGAGGGGTGAGTAGATCTGGAAAAATGTCCGCTGAATCTCTTCTGCCTGCTCCTGTTCCTGCTCCTGTGCCTGTTCGTTCGTCTCCATTTCCGCAGCGCCTCCTGATGTTTTGAATAGAATTTTGATATGCCCTTTAATTTGCAATAAAATATATCGGGAGGTTCACGGTTCTGTCAAGCCTCATGCCACTTTCTCTCCTCACGGAACTTCGCTGAGGGACCAGTAGAGACTGATGACATTGACCGCGTCCACGAATTTCGGAAAATCGACCGGCTTGATGATATATCCGGCAACACAGTGCTGGAAAGCCTCGAGCCGATCCCGATCCTCATGGGAGGTGGTGAGGACGATCACCGGGATCGTTTTGAGGTACGGGTCGCTTTTTACATGCCCCAGAAATTCAATCCCGCCCATCACCGGCAGATGGAGATCGAGCAGGATCAGCCCGGGCCGCGGAGCCTTTACCGGATCTTCGTAAGGGGGTTGATTTTGCAGAAAGGCGAGTGCCTCCTCTCCGTTCTCTGCAGCAAAAAGCGGGTTGGCGATTCGATTCTTCTGAAAAGCCCGCCGGACCGTCTTCACATCAATGGGATTATCTTCCACCAGCAGAATCGGGATGTTGCTTTTCATGTTGTCTCAGGTCTTTTTGGGGTTGTATGTTCGTTTAAGATGCGCACCAGGTCGCTGCTGCGAAAGGGTTTGTATAAAACCCCGACGGCTCCTTCCTTCATGAGCTGATCGATCAGCTCCGGCTCATTGCTCCCGGTGCAGATGACCACCTTTATTTCAGGGCGGGTTTTTCGAAGCATCTGAAGGATGCGGAGGGGGCTTTCCTGGGGCATGCGAAGATCGAGCAGGGCCAGATCCACAGGCTCCGGATGGAGCTTCAGGGCATCGGATGCCGATTTTTCGCTCACGGCCTTGATAACCTTCTCCCCCGATCGTTTCAGCATTATTTCGGTGACAACGGAAAACTCGGTATTGTCGTCGATGATCAGCACGGTCGCGGCCGGATGGGGCTGGGTTCCAAAACCCTTCTCCTGTATGGGAAGGGTGAAACAGAAGCGGCTGCCGGCGCCCCTCTCCGATTCCACCCAGAGTGAGCCGCTGTGCCGTTCCACGATCCGCTTGACCAGCGCAAGACCGATGCCGGTGGAGACGCCGTTTGCCGGGATGCCGCCCAGGGTCTGAAACATCTTGAAGATCCGGTCGAAATGGCGCGCCTCGATGCCGATGCCGGTATCGGAGACGCAGAATTCCAGAAGCCCCGGCAGATTCCGGCACTCGATCCGGATCTCCCCCTCTGGTTTTCCCATGTAGCGGATCGCATTTTCAAGAAGATTCTGAAAGATCTGATAGAGGTGGGACCGGTCATAGACGATCCTGGGAAGATCTTCCCGGATGATCCGGATTCCAGGGGGCGGAGAAAGGGTCTCGATGATCTCATTGACCATCTGACCCGCATCGATCGGCTCCGGGGTCGGCTGCACCCGCCCCACCTTGGAGTATTGAAGAATGCCGTCGATGAGGCTGTTCATCAGCCGGGTCTGATTTCTCAGATCGAGAAGATATCCCCGTCCCTCCTGATCCAGGGCCGATTCGTAATCCTCCTCGATCCAACTGGAGAGGGAGCTGATGCCGCGCAGGGGCGCCTTGAGATCATGGGAGACCACATACGCGAACTCCTCCAGGTCCCGATTGGCCCGCTCCACCTCGGCCATGAGCACCTTGAGCTGATCTTCGGTCTGGCGGCGCTGAAAGTTTTCATACGCCAGCTTCTCATTGGCTTCCACCAGCGCGGCGGTCCGCTCTTCTATCCTTTGCTCCATCTCGTCATGAGCCATCTGCAGCTTTTCGGATGCCTGCTGCTGCCGGAGATTGCCCAGTCCGGTTTGGGCCAGCATCTGCGCCAGCTCCGACAGGAAATCGAGGATGCAGGAGACGCGCTCTTCCGGGATGATGGGAACCTCCTGGAGAGCTTCGATATAGGCGGCTTCATCAAAGCCATACTCTGCGGCCCGCTTTCGAAAGATTTCGATTTCCTGGTCATCGGGGCCCGTGAAGAGAAACTGTCCCATGAAGAGATTGGCCAGATGAATGCCATTGACCCGGATCGGTGCGGCCGCATCGATGAGGCCGTGGGGGCAGCGGTAAATGGCATAAGGATGTTTTTTTCCGATCAGCGCGGATACCCGGGTGTCGCTTTCGATGCAGGCCCGCCGGGCATGAGAGTGTCTTCGGTGAAAATGGGTGCAGATCCGCTGCCATCCCGAGCCTGTCAGCACGGTTCCATCCGGTTCGATAATCGCAGAGGGAATCCCGGTCGCTTTGTAAAAGCTGTCGGTCAGCTTCTGGATCTTTTCCAGGTTGATCAGATCGGAAATCTGGTAGACCATTGGCGCTTTTTTAACTGTAACCCTCCAATTGCATTGCAGGTGGTTGGGCCCTCATGATTGGGGCCGTAATATCGAAATGAACAAATACTTTGGGCTACCCTACCCAATAAGGAAAGGAGTGTCAACTTGAATCCCTTTCTTCTTGATTCCGGGGCCCGAGCATGGTATGAAATTTGCGCAATATTTTAAACAACCTTTTTCAACCAGAGGCGTTTTCAGGAAGAGATGCGATTTTTGAGGAAAGTTTTAACCCTGTTTCTGATCCTTTTCGGTTTTATCTTTGAATTTCTGATCCAGCTCCCTTTTCTGCTGGCCTTTTGGATTCAGCACCGCTGGTCAAAAAAATAGAGATCCGTCTCATCTTTCCAGAATCGAGCGGATATGGGTCAGCAGATCCCGGGTGGTAAAGGGTTTCTGCAGAATGGTCATATCGCCCTCGATTCGGGTCTTGTCGCTGATCACATCGGCTGTATAGCCCGATATGAAAAGAATTCGGAGTTGGGGGAGGAAGGCTTTGGCCTTTTGGTAGAGTTCCAGGCCGTTCATCTTCGTCAGCACCACATCCGTCAGCAGCAGATCCACCTGACCCTTTTGCTCCTGAAGCATCTCCAGCCCCTCTTCGGCCGAGGATGCGCTCATGCCCGTATAGCCGTACTTCTTCAGGATCGAGAGAATAATCCCCCGCACCAGGTCATTGTCCTCCACCACCAGAAGGGTCTCGCCGCCGTGCAGGTCATCCAGCAGAATCTGCTCCTCTTTGGCGCTCTCCTCAGAGGCATCTTCGGGAAAATAGATCTTGAATATGCTTCCCTTTCCCATCTCGCTGTAGACATGGACTCCGCCGCTGTGCTGTTTGACGATGCCGTAAACCGTTGCAAGCCCCAGACCGGTTCCCTTGTTCAGCTCCTTTGTGGTGAAGAAGGGCTCGAAGATATGGGTGAGGGTCTCCGGATCGATGCCCGAACCAGTATCGCTGACGACCAGCATCACATAACGGCCCGGTTCGACCGACTCAAGCGCCGAGGCATAGACCTGATCCACCGAGATGCTTTCGGTTCGGATGATGAGCTTTCCGCCGGCCGGCATGGCATCTTTTCCGTTCACGGCAAGGTTCATGATGATCTGCTGCACCTGTGAGGCATCCGCTCGGATCGTGTCCGGGATGGCCTCCAGTTCCAGTCTGTACTCGATATCCTCACCGATGATCCGTTTGAGCATTCCGGAAAAATCGGTGATGGTCTTGTTGAGGCTGATGGTTTGAAACTCCAGCACCTGCTTCCGGCTGAAGGCCAGGATCTGCCGGGTGAGGGAGGCCGCCTTGAGGGAGGCGTCGATGATGTGCTGCAAAGATTTGTGTTGGGGCTGATGGGGCTCGTAATAATCTTCGAGCATCTCCGCATACCCGAGAATCGGCGTGAGCAGGTTGTTGAAATCGTGGGCCACGCCCCCGGCAAGCCTTCCTAATGATTCCATCTTGTCGGCATGGCGGAACTTCTCCTCTAAAAGTGCTCTTTCGGCTTCAATGGCCTTTCGACGCTCCATCTCATCCGTAAGCTCCTGGTTGGCCTTCTCCAGGGCCGCTGTTCGCTCCTGAACCCGGTTCTCCAGCCCTTCGTTCGCGGCCTTGATCTCGAAGAACTTCTCCCGAAGGGCCCCGGCCGTCTCTTTGAAGTTGTCGATGAGCAGGCTGATCTCCAGGATGGATGAATCGGGCCATTTGGAGACCTCCTGCCGGTAGACCTTTTCCGGCAGGTCTTTGGTGATCTCGCTCAACCGGGAGAGGGTCCGGGTGAGGGCGTCCGAGAAGAAGAAGGCGCAGGCGAGGATGATCAGATCGAGAAGGAGGAGAACGAGCAGCGCATAGAGCTGCCCCTTCAGAACTCTTGACTGGAACGGGCCAAAGGGGATTTCGATGAAAAGGGTGTATCCGCCCCTGATTTGGACCGTTCGAACAAAGTAGGAGAGCTGTGCCAGACGCCACCGGGGCACTTTCTGTTTCAGCCGGGGGATGACCCGGTAGGTGTTCTCTGAAAGGGGCAGAAGAATGCCCGCGGTTTCGAGGGTATAGATCTCGCCGCTCTTCAGATCGGTTCGGGTGGTCTGCAGAACCTGAGCCGTGCCATCGGTCAGGGTGAATCGATAGGGAAAGTCTGCCTGCTGGAGCCAATCGAACCGGGCCTGAAACATGGAGGCTGTGAGCCAGGAGAGATCTCGGTTTTCCAGAGCCATCTCCGCATAGGCCCCGGCGGTCCTGAGCCCGGCCCGGATCTGATGTTTTCCCTCTTCGGAGATCCGCTGTCCGTTCAGCGTCATGATGACAAAGGCCGGAATCCAGACCACGGTGATCATGATCGAAAAGAGGATGCGGCTCAGGGAGACCTTCTTCTTCTGGGCTGATCCCATCCAGCGATCAACAGGAAGAAAGGCCAGGATCAGCTCTGCCACCAGACAGTTGTTGATGCCGATGAGCCAGAACATCAGCATCGCGCCGAAAGTTCCGATGACCGGAACGCCCATGATATACTGGAAGAAGATCCAGAGGATGACGTTGCCGATCAATGGCCAGTAGATCGCATCCCAGATCACTATGTTCTTGAGCCGTGTATGGCGGATCATCAACCCCACAAAGACCGGCTCCAGGGAGAGCCAGAGCATCGCGGTGGGATGCCAGAAGAGGACATTGACCCAGGAGGACGCGATGACTGCGCAGACAAAGGCCCATCTGATGCCCAGGGTGCGCAGGGCGATGAAGACCGGAATGCTGCCGAAGAGGTAGTTGAAGCCTTCGAAGAGCTGGAGAGAGCAGATGTTGGCCAGCAGCCCCAATAGACTCAACAGAATGCCGAAGATGAATTTTCGGGATTGCTTCATCATCTTCTCTTTCTGCTGTGGGTTGATTTCAAAACTTACTAAAATAGATATCATATTGTCCGGAAAAAGGAAATTGAAAAATGGATTGGGGTATAATGGATTGGGGTATAAGAGAAGAGCGCTGCACTCATCGCTGACGTTTCCGGTTGATCTGCCGGCCGGACCATGCTATAAATTTTTACAGATGGTTTAACTTCAGGTCGGGAGATATCAAAATGGGCGCAGCATTGTGGGCGATACTGATTCTTGTCGGAGTGATCCTGCTGCTCTATTTCTATATGTTTCTGCTGCCGGTGCTGGTCTATTTTCTCTTGTGGATCGGGCCGACGCTTCTCATCATGTGGGTCGGGATCGTTATGGGGGCCAATGTGGGGGGAATTCTCGGGGGGCTGATAATCCTCGTTGCGGTGGGGATTGCGATCCTCTTTTTCTTCATGCTCAGAGACAGCGGCCTCGGGGATGATATCTGCGAGTGGTTCGGGATTCTGCCGTGACGGTTCCGCAGCTCTACCACTGCAAAGGTTTTCTTTTATTGTTGAATATGCGGAGAACGACGAGAGTATCACCCTCTGTAGCGTAAAATACCGAATACGGAAACCGGTTCATTTGGATTCTTCGGATGTCTCCGGCTACCCTGCGGTACAAAGAGGGGTTGAGCCTTATTCTCTCAAGAGTACTGTCCAGCTCATCCGAGAATCGCAGGCCGAGACCTTCCGCTCTTGATTCGTACCATCGGACCGATTCCCGGAATTCATGCGTTGCCTCTTCGGCAAATTCAACTTTTTTGAGCATATCGGTTCCGGATCTCTTGTTTCAGATCTGTCCAGCCCGTAGCGGAATCCGGATTTGCCCGGTAGTTTTCAAGCCTGTTGAGAAGAAGAGCCCTGTCATCCTCCGAAATGGGCTCCAGTTCCCGTGATTCTTTTATTTCATCCCAGATATCCGTCACGATATTCAGCCGGTCGATTACGCTCAACCTTCTGATCTCCTGAACGATTTCGTCTTTGCTCATCATCTGCTCCATACAGTGGCTCCTCATTCGTTTTGATATTAAAGGCTTCGCTGACAAATACTTTTGCCTTACAATACATAAAAGTATTTTATCGAGAGACTTATTCCGATGATGCGTCCCGTTCGGAAATCTCCTCTCCATAGAGAAAACAGCGGACCCGCCGGCCCTCCCTTTCCATAAAAGATGGGATCTCCTTTCGGCAGATATCCATCACATGGGGACACCGGGGATGGAAGTGGCAGCCCCGGGGCGGATTCAACGGGCTGGGAAGATCACCGGTCAATCCCTTGCGCTCCTTTTTCCCCTCGGCCCTGGCTACGGGCGCGGCCTCCAGCAGTGCCTGGGTATAGGGGTGCTTGGGTTCGGCATAGAGGGCCATTTTCTCGGCCAGCTCGACAAGCCTTCCCAGATACATCACCGCGACCCGGTCGCTGATGTGGCGCACCACCGAGAGATCGTGGGAGACAAAGAGGTAGGTGAGGCCGAACTCCTCCTGGAGATCCATCAGCAGGTTGATCACCTGGGCCTGGATCGAGACATCGAGCGCGGAGACCGGCTCGTCGCAGATGATCAGCTCCGGCTGCAGGGCAAGTGCCCGGGCAAATCCGATCCGCTGGCGCTGTCCCCCGGAGAACTCGTGGGGATAACGGTTGATGTGCTCAGGCCGCAGTCCTACAACTTCCATCAGGTGGCGCACCCGCTCGGTCCGCTCCTCTTTGGTTCCCACCTTGTGGATCAAGAGCCCTTCGCCGATGATCCGGCCTATGGTCTGCCGGGGGTTGAGGGAGGAGTAGGGGTCCTGAAAGATGATCTGCATCTCCCGGCGCAGAGGCTTCATTCCCCGTTCCGAAAGCTTCAGGATATCTTTCTCCTTGAACAGAATCGCGCCTTGTGTCGGATGCTCCAGCCGGAGGATGAGGCGGCCCAAAGTCGATTTGCCGCAGCCGCTCTCTCCGACCAATCCGAGGGTTTCGCCGGGGATGATCTGCAGGTCGATCCCGTCCACGGCCTTGACGGTTCCTGATTCGGTTCCGATGGCCGCGCCCGTGACCGGATAATATTTCTTGACCTTCTCAAGGCGAATCAGCGGGGTCATTTTCCCTCCTCATAGAGCCAGCAGCGGACCGGATGGCCCTCTTTGGGCAGAATCAGCCAGGGCTCCTCTTCAAAGCACCGGTCAAACGCGTGTCTGCACCGGTCATTGAACTTGCACCCTATGGGCAGCCCCAGAAGGCTTGGGACCACGCCCGGAATGGCTTCGAGCCTTGCCCGGGTTTGGGCCGTCTCCCCGGGGATGGAGCGCATCAGGCCCCGGGTGTAGGGGTGCAGGGGGGAATTGAACAGGGATTTGACATCGGCCTCCTCCACGATCCGGCCGGCATACATCACCACCACCTGCTCCGCGGTCTCGGCCACCACCCCCAGATCATGGGTGATGAGCAGCACCGAAGTTCCGGTGGAGCGGCTCAGCTCCCGCATCAGCTCCAGGATCTGGGCCTGGATGGTCACATCCAGGGCTGTGGTCGGCTCGTCTGCGATGATCACCTGCGGGTCGCACGCGAGGGCCATTGCTATCATCACCCGCTGGCGCATTCCGCCGCTCATCTGGTGCGGGTAGTTGTCGGCACGGCTTTGGGGGGAGGGGATACCCACCTTCTGCAGCAGATCGATGGTTCTGGCTCTGGCCTCCTTCTTTTCCAATCTCTGATGGAGGCGCAACACCTCCCCGATCTGAAATCCGACCTTGAAGACCGGGTTCAGGGAGGTCATTGGCTCCTGGAAGATCATGGAGATCTGGTTGCCCCGGATCTTCCGCATCTCCTTTTCCGGAAGTTTGATAAGATCTTTTCCGTTGAAGGTGATCTTTCCTTCGACGATCCGTCCCGGGGGCTCCGGGATGAGGCGCATCACGGAAAGGGCAGTCACGCTCTTTCCGCAGCCCGATTCCCCTACCACCGAAAGGGTCTGGCCCGGCATCAATTTGAAGCTCACATCATCCACGGCCTTGGCTGTTCCCCGGTCCGTGAAGAAATAGGTCTTCAGGTTTTCGACGTTCAACAGCGGTTGTTGTTGCTCTGTCATGATATCTTTCTACTCCCGCAGCCGGGGGTCAAGGGCGTCTCTGAGCCCGTCTCCCAGAAGGTTGAATCCCAGTACCGCAAACAGAATCATCAGCCCCGGAAAGGTGACTGCCCACCATGCCCGCAGGATCAGGGCCCGGCCATTGGCCAGCATCGCGCCCCATTCCGGCGTGGGGGGCTGTGCCCCGAGGCCCAGAAAGCTGAGGGCCGCGGCCTCCAGAATGGCCGAGGCAAAGCCGAGGGTGGTCTGGACGATGAGGGGGGCCAGACAGTTGGGCATGATATGGACGAAGATGAGCCGGAAGTCGCCGGCGCCGAGCGCCCTTGCCCCCTGAACATAATCCTTGCCGTACTCCTCCATCACCGATCCCCGCACGATCCGGGCATACCGGGGGATGTTCACAACCCCGATGGCCACCATCGCGTTTTCGAGGCTCGGCCCTAAAAAGGCCACGATGACAATGGCCAGTAATATCGGCGGAAAGGCCAGCAGGATATCCATGAGCCGCATGATCACGTTGTCGATCCAGCCCCGGTAGAACCCGGCCAGGGCCCCGGCAATGGTTCCGAAGAAGAGAGCGATGGCCACGGCAACGAGGCCGACGACCATGGAGATCCTTGCGCCGTAGATGATCCGGCTCAAGAGATCCCTGCCGAAGTCATCGGTCCCAAGGGGATATCTCCATTCCCCCCCCTCGGCCCAGAATGGGGGCTTGAGCTTGGAATAGAGGGATTGCTCCAGGGGATCATGGGGCGCAAGCCAGGGCGCGAAGATGGCCATAATCAGAAATATGGTAATGATGACCAGACCGGCCACCGCGATCTTGTTCTTCCGCAGCCGCAGGATGGCCTCGTATAATGGGCTGTGGGAGATTTCTCCCTGGGGGATTTGGCCTTTAATCGCTTGTTCCATCCGCATGTCTCCAAAGTTCACGGCAGGATATCCCTGTCATTCCGCCAGTTTTGTACTGGATGATGATACCTGTTTTTCGATAGAGATCCGCTTTTTCCTTTGCTTTTATCGGCAGACTCTTCTTCCCGATGATGATGCCCAAAAGCCGTTTTCCATGACCTTCGATGCCGCAGGATCGAAACTCCGCAAGCTGTTCTGCGGCATGGATGCTCTTGAATCGGCTGCCGGTTCCCCTACAGAGAATTTGCCGGGTTTCCCGGATCTGTTCCAAAGCCTTTTCCCGATGGTTCCCTTTGAGTTCAACAAGGACGATCAAAAATTCATTTCTTTCGGGCAACCAGCACAGGAACAAGGCATCGCATCTTTTTTCATTTTGCGGCCAATGATCAATGGCTTCGAGATCGATTCCGACGGCCGCTTCTCCTTTTTCCGGTTTTATGGAGAACGCCCGTCCCTTTTCCTTCTTCTTGGGGCTCTTCAGAAAGGCCTCTTCCGGGAAGAACTGCAGCAGTATGCTCTTAAGATCCTTCAATCGGCCTCATCCGTCATATACAGTAACCTGTCGAATTCTCCACCAAGCTCGTCTGCCGTCGCTTCCAGCTCTTCCAGATCCAGCAGTTTCGATTCTTTGTCATCGGAGATCTTTTCTGTCTTCTTTCCAAGACGGTAGGCTACGATATCATCCGGATCAAGGGCAATGTCTTCTCCTTCCGGAACATTGCCTTTATAAGTAACATGCCGCTGAATCATGTTGTTGACGACGTACATCAGAAATGGGGAATGAGTGGTGATGACAAACTGCTGTCCTCTGTTGACCAGATAAGCTATGGTCCGCATGATTTCGACTTGGGCTCTCGGATGGAGATGAGTTTCAGGCTCTTCAAAATAAAAGAAACTGTTTGATTTAAATATACCATATGTCGAAGCCATGACAAAAAATGGCCATGCCTCCATTTGTCCAGACGCTACAGCTTCAATCGGAATGATTTTTGGTTTGTCTCCTTGATCAGTTTTCCACTTCCACAATTGCGGACCCTGAGTGGGGACATAGGCTTCTCCTTCTAATGCTCTCTTTTGACAGTTCATAATAAAATCTACTTCTTGTTCTTTACCTCGAAGAGCTTTAAGTTTTTTCCCTTTTGCATAGAAGAGGTTTTGATATATGGGAAATGCTTTTCCTAAAACCTCTCCAAAATGGCGAAGCGGCTGAGGTTGATGTTCAGCGAAAAGAGTACTTTGTGCTTGGCCCCAGAGCCTTGTAAAAACTGATCTTTCCGTTGGGATGAACAGATGATTCAATTCCTTTGTTTTTCCAAGCTCGGCCTTGTCTTCCGACCACTCTGAAATCCAACCATCCATAGCATCTCTCAGTGCTTTGGTCGGGCGAGCCGATCGATTCCCTTCATAGATTGAAATTCCCCAATCAATCTTTCCAGATTTATATCGAAGACTGGCTTTGCCGTTTGCAAAATAGCCAAATGGTATTCCCCGAAGATCATCAAGAATTTTTCGAATAACCTTTTCCTGCCATTTGTCTTCGGATATCAGGACAGGAGAGTATTCATCCGCAACAAAAGTTTTCAGCCTGCGGAAAAAATAGAGAACTTGAGCGACCAAAGATTTTCCGGATGCCTGTTCTCCAATAATGATTGTCAATGGCCTCGGTTCGATCGTCAGTTCATCAATGGGACCGAGTTTTTTTATGGTAAGTAGTTCCTTCATTTACCTCAACTCACCTTGATCCTCGGATTGACCCACGCATACAGAATATCCACCACCAGATTGATGCTGACAAAGACGGTCGCAATGAACATGGTCCCCCCCTGCACCGCATTGAAATCCCGGGCATAGACACCATTCAGTATCCACAATCCGATTCCGGGCCACGCGAAGATCGTCTCCGTCAGAATCGCGCCCCCCAGCAGAATCCCGAACTGCAAGCCCACCACGGTGATGATCGGAATCATCGCATTCTTCAGTGCATGGCGGTAGTGGACGACCCAGGGGGCCAATCCCTTTGCCTTCGCGGTGCGGATGTAGTCCTGCCGCAGCACCTCCAGCATGCTCGACCGGGTGATTCTCGATATGGTGGCCATGGGAATGGTGGAAAGGGTGAAGGCCGGCAGGATAAGATGCCAGAGCACATTTTTGAACGCGGCCCAGTTGCCGGTCAGTATGCTGTCTACCAGATAGAGGTTCGTGATGGTCTCGATCTGGATGTGGTAGCTGAGCCGGCCCGACAGGGGCAGCCACGCGAGATTGACCGAAAAGATGATCATCAGCACCAGGCCGAGCCAGAAGATCGGCATGGAGACGCCGATCAGAGACCCGACCATGCTTAAATAGTCGAAGATCGAATACTGTCGCGTGGCCGACACGATCCCCGCAAACATCCCGATGATCGTCGCGATGATGATGGCCATGAGGGAGAGTTCCACCGTGGCCGGAAACCGGTCGAAGATCTCGGTGGTGATATTTTCGTTGGTGCGCAGGGCCCTCCCCAGATCCCCCTGCAGCAGCCTTCCAAGGAATTTTCCGTACTGGACATAGAGGGGCTGATCCAGCCCCAACTGCTCCCGGACGGCCTTCAGGGACTGCTCCGATGCCCGCTCTCCCAGCATCATCTCCGCAGGGTCCCCGGGAATCAGGTGGATCATGAAAAAGACCAGAATCGAAATCCCCAAAAGGGTGGGGATCAGTGACAGCAGACGGTGGATGATGAATCTTTTCATGGGAGGGCTTTACAAAAAAAGTTTGGGCGGCGATCTACCCTTTTAAAGGCCGATCCGCCGCCCGTTTACGATTTATGCTACTTGAGCCAGACCTGATGCATCCGCACGCTCGCGGTGGGATGGAGCTTGAAGTTCATGACCCGGTTC
Organism: Desulfobacteraceae bacterium; assembly: GCA_011390345.1. Taxonomy (GTDB): domain Bacteria; phylum Desulfobacterota; class Desulfobacteria; order Desulfobacterales; family JAABSP01; genus JAABSP01. Next base: position 53,422 of record JAABSP010000020.1, on the reverse strand, counting down.
TTCATGGGCCAGACCACCAGGGAGTGCGCGATGTTGATCAGCGGGACCTCCTCATGGATCAGCTCCTGAGCCTCCCGGTAGATCCGGGTGCGATCCTCTTTGTTCAGAGCCTGCTTCCCCTTCATGATGAGGTCGTGATATTCTTCGTTCTTCCACTGGGTTCGGACATTCGGGTCAGCAAGGCCGTCTAAGAGCACCGCAAGGAAGTTGTCCGGATCTCCGTTGTCGCCGGTCCATCCGAGCTGGAAGAGATCCATGTCTTCGGGCTGGTTCCGCTGCCTCTTCAGATATGTCCCCCACTCGAAAGTGACCAGCTCCACGTCGATGTCCACGTTCTTTAAGTCGGCCTGCATGGCCTCGCCCACCTTCATGCCGTTGGGATTGTAGGGGCGGGGAACCGGCATGCTCCAGAGGGTGATCTTCTCCTGGCCTGCCTCTTTGAGCTTCTTGTAGAATCCGGCCTCCTTCAGCAGCCCCTTGGCCTTTTCCGGATCATACGCGTAGGGTGTGATGTCGTTGTTGTAGCTCCACATGTTGGGCGGAATGGTGTTTTTCGCGACCGTTCCCAAGCCGTAGTAGATGTTGTCCACGATCGATTTGCGGTTGATCGCGTGGGCAAATGCCTTCCGGATCCGCTTGTCCTGCCACAGAGGCTTGGTATGGTTGAAGCTCAGGTAGCCGATGTTCATCCCCGGCTGGGTGACCAGTTTCATGGTCGGGTCGTTCTCGGCCAGCTCGATGTCTTCGGGGTTGGGAAACTGGCAGATGTCGATGTTGCCGGTCTTCAGCTCCAGAAACCGGACCGAGTTGTCCGGGATGGAGCGGAAGATCACCTTCTCCAGATAGGGCGCACCGTTCCAGTACTCCTTGTTGGCCGCAAGAACGATCCGGTCATCCTTGATCCACTCCACGAACTTGAAGGAGCCGGTTCCTACCGGATTTGCCCGGAAATCCCTGCCGTACTTCTGCATGGCTGTGGGGCTTATGATCGCGGCAAAGTCCATACCCATGTTGGCGATGAAAGGAGCTTCCACCCGCTTCAGGTTGAAGACGACTGTATGATTGTCTTTTGCCTCGATCGACTCGATCAGCTCGTCCATCTCCATGCTCAACCAGTACTCGGCCGCAGGCTGCTCTTCGGGGAACTTCCAGTCGGCCTTGTGGTATTTGACATTCTTCTCCTTCATCATCCGGCCCAGAGAGAAGACCACCGCATCCGCGTTCATCTCAGTGCCGTCATGAAACTTCACGCCCTTCCGCAGATGGAAGGTGTACTTTTTCCCATCCTCGGAGACATCCCACGAAGTGGCCAGGCCCGGGACAATCTCGGTCGATTCGTCCGCATAGAGCACGAGCTGGTCAAAGATGTTGTCGCAGATCATGAAAGAGTTGCCGTCGGTCTCGTAGGCAGGGTCCAGGCCAGCGCTGTCGCCGCCGCGGCCAAAGACCAGGATGCCGCCGGTTTTGGGTTCCTCGGCCGCGATTGCAGCGCCCGTCAAAAGAAAGAGAAGCAGGGTCAAACCGAGAGCCATTTTCTTGTACATTCGCATGTCTCCTTTTCAGATAAAAAAGATTTTGAGTTTACAATACGTCTGAAGACCGTTACCATAAATCATCCTGGTCTGTAAAGACAAAATAACCCCACATAATTATGAAGGTTTTGCAAATTTTCGGGCCAGGTCGTTGTCGATGGCGTACATACAGACCTCTTTTGCCCCCTGTTCCGTATATCGGCTCTTCTGACATAGGTTGTTGATCAGGAAGGTGACATCGTTGCGGATACGCTTGTCATAGGTTTTGAAATCCTCTTCGTTGTAATCCTTGATGGCCTTGCGGAAGTTTTCGTTCTCCAGGAAGGGGTCGAGGACCTTCTCTTTCAGATTGTGGACATACCGTTCGTACAGCGCATGAAAAAGCTCTGTCTCCTGGATATCTTTGCCTTCCACCAGCATCTCCCGGGTGAGGGTGTTGGCGGCATAGACCCGCTGGGTATCGTTGCGGAACTCATCACGCCGCTCTTTTGAAGCGGCCCCGCCCAGCAGGCGGTCCTCGATGCTTCGGAAGAAATCCTCGGTGATATCGAGCTTTTCACCCGTATATTTGCAGGTCTCGGATGCCCCGATCTCGAAGCTGACCGCGAACATGTAGTTCTGAAGATCTCTGGAGATCTGCTCCTCATTGTAGTAGTAGAGAGATTCCTTCACCTCCTGGAGAATGGTGTAGTCGTAGAGCTGAACCAGCGCATCGAGAAACCCCTCCGGGATGAGAGACCCCAGATCGCCCCGGGTCTTGGTGAAGAAGGTGTAGAGGTTGGACATGTTGATGAGCCGGTCATCTCTGAAGAAGGTGGAGAAGAATTCGTTGAAGATCTTGATGGAATCCCGGCCCGAAAACCCCTTCTCCCCTTCGGTCTCCGATTCCCCGATGATCTTGCGCCGGCGTTTGGCCGTAAACCGCTTCCGATCCTCCTCGGAGAGCCAGCTCGGGATGTGTCCTGTATAGATCTCCATCTTGAGCAGTTGGAGGTTGGAATCGCAGTACCGGCTGTATTTCCTCGGGTCCCCGATCCACTCCAGCAGCGCCTCGGAGCGTGTGTGGAGCCGCGAGGAGATGATGATCCGGGCAAAATTATGGAGCACCCGGGGCAGAAACGAATCGTCGATGTGGCGGCCGAAGATGTTTCTGTAGATCTCCACCTCGGTGTTGAGGTCGAGGACATAGGCGATCTTGATGTACTGAATCCGGTCCGAAAAGGACTGGATATCCGCGACATTCTTCTTGTCTTCGGGATTCATCAGGGCAAAGAAGAGAGAATTGACGCTCTCCTCGATCTCTTCGACCTTGTGTACTCCCTCGCTGATGATGTTGTGCAGCTCCATGAGGCGCTCGATGTTGTGGGATTTGATGTCCATGAGCGCATAGATCCCGTGGTTGGTCTTCGCGTACCGGGAGAAGATGTATTTGACCTGGTTGCTGTCGCCGAGCAGGCTGTTGAGCTTCCGCTGGAGCATCGGGTTGCTTAAAATGTTCTCCCGCATGGGCTTGTCGCCCGGGTTGAAGACGCTGATTCCCTGGCCCAGTCGCCGGTTGAACCGGTAGGGCCGGGCGTAGATCATCCGGAGCACGTCGTTGGCATTCTTCATCCGGTTGAGCAGGGCCTGGTACAGGGAACTGCAGATGGTGCAGGGCTTATCCTTGAAGACCCACTCGAAATCCTTGTCCGTGAAGAGCTTCCACTTGAACTCGTCATTTTCGAAAAGATCGTCGAATAGATCCCGGCGGTATCTTTTGGGGATCATCAGGATCGGATGGTCATGGCTGGGGCAGGGGATTTCGACGAAGTCTTCGTTCCCGTGGGGGAGAAAGCTGTCATAGGGGAAAGGAACATCCTCCTCCCCGTTTGAATCCTCCGGACGCTTCTGCGCGGCATGATTTTCATCCATATCCTCCAGCATGCTCGATATCCGCTCCATAATGGGCGCGGAATCCTTTTCCCGGCCCAATACCTTCCGGTCCAGCCGCCAGATCACCTCGTAGCGGGTCCCGGCCTCGAGATTGGCATAGGTCTCGAACTTTTTGAGGAGGTTGTTTAAAAAGGTGCTCTTGCCGCATCCCGGGGGCCCGTCAAAGATGTAGATCTTGTTCTGCTGCGCGCCTCTTTTCAGGGATTCCACATGGTTCACCAGGCGGTTGGCAAAGATCCGGTCTGCGAAAAAAGGGTGGTCCGAATCCTCCACAAAGAGCGGTGTGCAGTCATAAAAGGCATAGCTGATGCTCTCCGGGTCCTCGGGATACTCGTCCGAACCCTCCCCCACATAATATTTGACCATATCGTGATAGACCTGAAAGACATTTCGCATCACGATTTCCGGTTTCAAGGTGATCAGTTCCAGGAAATCCTCAAAAGGGATCGGGTCATTATGCTCCCCTTGCCGCATGGTGAGACTCAATCTGTCCATGGCCTTTCTGATGCTGGGGGGATTGTCCGGGTCCGGGAGCGGCGGCTGATTTTGTAGATGTTGTTGTTCGGTCATATCGGATCAAACCGTCCTTTTGGAAAGTTTTCGGTCCTTCATGGTATAGAGTACCCGCTGCCATTGCACTTCAGGCTCCGCGGGCTCTTCCGGAGCCGGGATGGGAAAACCGGTCACAATGCCGGCCGGAAGCCCGGGTGTGGAGATGTTGAGCACCTCGCTCGTCTCCAGATGAACGGGCCCGCCCCATAGATATTCGATCCCCAGCATGGTGTTGGGGATGAACTCCTTGACCAGCGGCTTCTCCTCGAACTGATGGACCATATAGAGGGAGCCGTCCACACTCTTCTCCTCGTCGATGGTTATGGCCGGCGGGTGGTATAGTTTGTCGATGACCATCTGCCGGTAATCTTTTGCCTTCTTGCTCTTGACGTAATACTCCCAGGTCATCTTCTGACGGTTGAGGCGACGGTCCGCGACAAAGAGGTTGTTTTTCGTCACAAAATCCTGGTCCACAAAGGTGTTTATGAAGGTGAAGTCGGAGAAGTTCTCCCGCACCTTGAAGATGAACTCCTTGCCCCGGCCCTCTTTACGATCATACTTCTCCCGCTCGTTCGCGTCATCGATCTTTCGGAAGTCAAAGGAGTATTTGCCCTTGTCGGCCATCTCCTCCAGATTGTAGAAGATCCGCATGCCTAAGGCATAGGGGTTGAGCCCCACCCGGGGCATGGAGGTGACGCCGGCATTGACCCGGGCATACTCCACCTCGTGCCCCTTGATCCGGTCATCCTTCAGAAAGAGGGTCTCGTGCCAGTAGCTGGCCCAGCCCTCGTTCATGATCTTGGTCCGGATCTGGGGCTGGAAGACCAGGGAGGTGTTCCGGATCACCTCCAGCACCGATTGAATCCATTTATTCTCCTCTTTCTGAAGAAAAGGGGAGTGTGCGATCAGGTACTGGAGAACGTCTGTCCGTCTGGCTTCTCTCTTTTCAAGGCTTTTGTGGAACATGGCCTCGAACTCCGGGAATCGCTTGTCCACCTCTGAAAAGAATGCCTCTTCGACCGCGGCCGGATACTCTTTCCGGCATTTGTTGTACAGATCCACCTCTTTCATGTATTCGGTGGTGGAGACCTTCTTTTCAGACTGGAGAAAGATATCGAAATAGTAGTCGAGCCGTTTCATCCGGGCCGATTTGTGGGGGCGGTTGAGCCGGCTGATCTCATCGTGATACCCGACCAGGTTGTCGACGGCCCGTCCGAATTCGATCGCGTAATCGACCCAGCGGCCATGTTCGGTGCGCAGCCGCGCGATGAGCCTTTTATCGGCCAGGGCCTGGCCCGCGAAGTCGAAATCCCAGGTGTTGCTGAAATAGAGGTTGTTCTGAAAGAAGTCGATGTGGCCGAGAACATGGTAGAAGATCATCACGTTCATCCAGTCCGGATTGTTGTCGTTGTAGAAGGAGATCGCGGGACGAGTGTTGATCACCGTCTCATACGGGTTGCCCGGATAGAGTTCATACTTCCCCTTCTCCTTCAAGACCTCCACATCATGCACCCAGTAGTCGTACAGGGTGGGGATCATCATCTTGGGGGAGATCTCCAGAAGATCCCGGTTGGTCACGATATATTCCAGGGTTTCATCTTGAAAGGAGAGGCCCGCGTCCTTGGCCCGGACCTTGCACCCCTCCATGATCTCTTTGGTGTGCTGATCGATCAGTTCCATAGATTCATCGCCGTGTAAGACCTTTTCGGTTAGGAGATCAGTTTCTTGATGCCGTCTATGAGCCGGGGCTCGTCCGCATCCTGCCCCATCACATCGAGCCGGATGTGATTCGGCTTCTCCGTCAAAAGCCCCGATTTCTTCAGGTACCGTTCCACCTCGGTGGAGCCGCCCATGCTCATCCCATGCTCTGCGATGGTGATGCCGAGCCGGTTGGCATAGTCGAGCATCTTTTTGATCTCAGGAATGGATGCCTTGCCGTCCGTGTCCCAGTCGTCGCCGTCCGTGCCGTGGAAGACATAGATGTTGTAATCCTTTACCAGGCTCTCCTTCTCCACGATCTCGTTGACCAGCTTGAATGCTGCCGAGACCTGGGTTCCCCCGGCCACCTTGTAGTTGTAATAGGTATGAAAATCGGGAACCTCCACGGCCTCGGTGTCGTGGAGGATGAAGCGCGTCTCCACCTGCTTTTCATACTGGTACAGCAGCCAACTGTAGATGAGCACATGCTGGGAGACCACAAGCTCTGTGGGCTTGCCCGACATGGAGCCGGAATAGTCCCGCAGAAAGAAGACCATGGCCTGTGACTCGTAATCCTTCTCCTTTGAAAGAATCCGGTAGACCTTGTCAGAGGGTGCAATGAGAAACTTGCCGGTATCGATATCGTAAAGATCAGGCACATTGCCCAGTGCGATGTTGGTCTCGATGATCCTTTTCAGGGTGGCCTTCTTGTCGAGGATCTGGCCGAAGCCCCGGTTCCGGTCCGTCATGTCGTAGGTATAGCGTGTGAGGGAGCGCTTCTTGCCCTTGTCCTGGAGGTTGGGCAGCTCGAACTTCTCGGTCAGGATCTTTCCGAGGTCGTATGCGCTCGACTCCATCTCGTGGGGTCCTCCTTCCCCCTGTCCGGGGCCGGCGCCTGCGCCTTCGGGAGAGCGGATCGGCTCTTCGCCGATGACATCTCCCTCTTCCCCCTCGCCGTGGCCCCCTTCTCCGCCCTCGCCCTCTTCTTCCGGGGGCTTGATGGAGTCATGGAGAAACTTCTCCTCCACGGTGGAGGGAACCACCACCACCTTGTCCTTGCCTCCTTTGCCTGGCTTGATGAGCCGGCCCACCCGGATCTTCCGGGGAAAGCCGTCCTTCTCCCGGAGCTTGTCCCGCTCCAGAAGCTCATCCAGAGAGCCGAGCTGGGTGGTGAAACTGCAGTAGGGGCGGGAGAGATCCTGAAGATCGAGCAGATCGCTGTAAAGATAGATCGATTTGGCCGGAGCGGGTGGAACAATCCCCCTCTCTGCCGGGAGATACTCCTGGCTCAGTTCTTCTGCGATTTTTTGCTCCTGTTCACCCGAGAGATTCCCCTCTTTTTTGAGGCGTTCAAACAGCGCTTTTGGTTTCATGGGATAACCTTTGCATCTCATCCTCTATATCTCATCTCATCGGCTACATCTCATCCTCTTGGGTGCAGAAGTATTCGATGGTCTTCTGCGCGCAGGTTCTGCAGTAATTGAGCTTGTTGAGCATGGTATTGATCATCCGGTCGTAGAGCTTCTGGTTCTCCTCGTTGGTCCGGTTGGCCAGTGCGCCGATGAGGCTGCCCGCGCCTGCGATATCCGATTTGAGCCGGACATCTGTCACGGCCTTGACCAGCTCCAGGTTGTCCATGAAATCATAGTCCGGGTCCACAGAGATCTTCTGGCCGTAGATCTTCCGGATAGAGGTCCGGAAGGTCTCCCTCTGCTCTTCGGTCTTGAGGCCGAGCCGTTCTTCCACGCTCTTGATGTAACGCTCGTCGATCTTCATGGCCTTAAGCTCCCCGGTCTGGGGATCTTTATACTTCCACATCCGGTCGGGCCCAAGATTTTCGGCATCTATGCCGATGATCATGTTGACGTAGTTCATCACATCCTTGCGGATGGCCAACGGCTCATCCATGTATGCGTTGAACATCTCGGTCATGATCCGCTCCCGGTAGATGCCCTTGGCGATCTTCATATCCTCGAGGTATTTGGCCCGGTCGTTGGCATCCGGCACATAGTCAAGGATGATCCGTTCCATGGCCTTGAAGACGTCATAGGCGAACATGCAGCGGCCCTCGTTGGTCTCGGAACTCTCAACCATCAACTGGACCGCACGGCCCAGGTTCCGCTGGCCCATCCCCTTCTGGCCGAAGCGCTTGATGATGTCCGGATCGTGGTTCAAGGTGTCGATCACCTCGGCCAGGGTCTTGATGCTCTTCTCGCCAGCTACCTCTCCGGCCGCAAGCTTCATGGTCTCCACGGGCGTCAGCTTCTCGGAACGGGGCAGCCGGGAGAGGACCACCGCGACCGACGCGGCATGATTCAGGTTCGGGTCCTGGTGCAGATCCTCCCGGTTGAAGGTGGTGCGGGATTCGGTGCCGACCGCATATTCCGTTAAAAACTTCTGGAGCTTGTAATTGGTGTTGTGGGAGACGTAGCAGATCCGGCAACGGTCCACTATGGGGGCCTCTTCTTTTTCCGCGAGGAACCGGTTGAACTCCTGATTGTTGGAGGTGGCGATGATGAGGGTGTCGATGGGCCACTTGAAGCCGTCCATCTCGATGTTCCGGTTCTGGATCACCCCGAGATAGACCTGGACCAGATCCTTTTTGTTCTTGTAGATCTCATCACTGAAGTGGATGCCGCCCCCGGCCACCCGGGCAAGTGCCCCCCTTCGCAGGTCGAACCGGTAGGGGTTGTTGATGTCGGTGATGTGGAGCAGCCGCTGGATCGACTCCTCACCTAGAAGATCCACGGCCGAAGAGGTGATCTTGTCCTTGGCCGAATACTTTCCGGTGATGGTCCCGAGGCTTTCGGTGAGGGGGACCGGCACGATATCCACAAAGTTGAGCATATCATCGATATCGCCGCCGGTATAGTTGCGGATATCGTTCCACATGTATCCGCTGCAGGCCCCTAATGGCCGGTAGTCGTTGTAGAAGCGCTCGATATCGTCATCTGCAAAATCGAATTCCGAAGAGAGGTAGGTCATGCTCTCCTCTTCGGAATCAAAGAGGTTCATGGCCAGAATCATCGGGTCCTCGTATGCCTGGGATTCGATGTTGACGATCCGGCCGTAGCTGCCCAGCTTGTCCATATTGGTGAAGCGGAAGGTGTATTTCCGGTTTCTCGGCCTGGATAGAAAGTTCCGGTACTGTGCGCAGAGGAAATCGACCAGGAAGGTCTTGCCGTTGCCCGGCTCTCCGACCAGCACAAAGGCCATCTCCTTGGAAGAGCCCCCTTCGGCCGCGTCCTTGACATAGGAGACGAAGCTGTTGATCTCGTCATACATCCCGATGACGTGCTTCTTGCCCTTGCGGAAGATCCCGAAATCATAGGTGGTCTTTCCGTTGACCACCACCTTCTGGATATCATTTCCCAGCACCATTCTGGCAACAGCCTGGAACGCGTTTTCAAAACTCCGCTCGCCGGCCTTCACAGCAGAGATATGATGTTGGAGTGTGCCCGGTTGCGAATTTGCCATTTTTCCTCCCCTTTGAAGTGGGTTTCTGCGGGTGTTTCCTTGCTGTTTCGGAGAAAAGGGCTCCTGTGCTGAATGGCCCTCAACAGATAAGGGCGGTTTGTTTTCTATCTTTCGTTTTGATTATATCAGTTGGAGGGGGAGGATGCAAAGGGAATTCGTTACCATCATCCGGCTCTGCAAAGCTGTACAGGCGGGAGACCGGATGATGGAATGGTGAGGGCGGGATTTATGCCGCAGTGGGGATGACCTTGATCTCCACCCGGCGGTTCTGCTGTCTTCCGGCATCAGTGGAATTGGGCGCGATCGGCTGGGATTCCCCAAAGGGAGCCACCTCGATTCTTGGCGAGGCAATCCCCCGCCGGACCAGAAGATTCTTCACCGCAGCCGCACGCTGCCGGGAGAGTTCCATATTGGATGCCTCCGCACCCACATTGTCCGTATGCCCCTCCACCCGGATGCGGGTCTGGGGATACTGCTGAAGGATGTCCGCGATCCGGTTGATCTCGTCGTACATGGCCGGTTTGACCCTTGCCGATCCAGAGGCGAAGGTCACATCACCCTGCAGGGTGACGGCCAGGATCTTCCCCTGCCGGTTGACCGATGCGGCTTCAGAGGTGGACAGCTCTTCCCGGAGATCCTCCTCCTGCTGGTTCATCATGTGGCCGATCCCGGCGCCGGCCGCAGCACCCACAGCCGCGCCGATGCCGGCGCCGAGCAGTGTTCCTTCGGTATCCCCGCCGATGGCCTGTCCGGCCGCGGCCCCGGCAGCCGCACCGCCGGCCGCGCCATAGGCCGCCCCTTTTTTGGTCTTGCTCTCGGTTGCACAGGAAGCCGCCAGAAAGAGCAGCGCAATCAGTCCGACCATAAAGATCATACTTTTCCGTTTCATTTTCCGTCTCCTTTCATTTTTGAATTTAAATTCTTCTTATTCAATGGTAAGCTATGGCCTGTTTTCTGTCAAAGGAAATGGATGAAAATTCTGATTTATCAGTTGCTTGAATGGATATTTCTTCGCAGATGAAGACGAACGGAGCGGATTAGGGCTTGCCAAGCCCCGGAATTTGGCGTATAAACGGGCATAATCTTATATTAACCTGATCTGATAAAGACGGGAGGATCGAGCCGAATGCAACTGACGGACCTGCTGCCGCTGGAAAAATGGATGGAATTGGAAAAGGAGATCACCGAGAAGACTGGGTTGAGTACCAATGTCTTCGGCACGGACGGGGTTCGGATCACCCAGTTTCATCACTGGCCCAACGGACTCTGCCCTGCGGTCAAGGCCACGGACAAGGGGCAGGCATTCATCTGCGCGGTCGCGCACATGAACCTTGCGGCAATGGCCGCGCGCCAAAAGGGGCCGGTCTTTGAAGAGTGCGACGCGGCCCTGGTGAAGCTGGTGGTTCCCATCATCGTGGATGACGAATACATCGGCGCGGTCGGCTCCTGCGGGCTGCTGCTGGATGAGGGCGAGGTGGATACCTTTGCGGTCAACAAGATCACCGAGCTGGACGAGGCCGAGGTGGAGAAGCTGGCCCAGGGGATCGGCGCGATCTCCTCTTCGGATCTGGAGGAACTGGGACAGACCATACAGAAACGGCTGGATGCTATTATTGCCGATGTTGCCGGAAAAAAGTGACGGAGTGGACAGGATGGACAGAGTGGAGGCTGAAACCCCGAGACCTTTGCCGGGGCCTTCATTCCCAAAATTCACCTAAAGGAAATATCGAAGACGTATGGAAAGGGATTCGGACAATACTCAAAAAAAGGCGCTGGTGGCCGGCGGCGGAGTGAGCGGAATGGCCGCAGCCCTCAACCTGGCCGATGCCGGAGTACCGGTGGTCCTCCTGGAGAAGCGGGAAAATCTCGGCGGATATGCCGGGGATTATACCTGCAAGGCCGTGGAGGAATGCGTCCGGTGCGGGGCATGTCTTGCTGTCGAAAAGGCGGGGGCTGTGGCCGATCATCCGGGGATCGAGGTTCTCCTGGACGCGGAGATCATGGAACTGGGAAGAGCGCCGCAAACTGGCAGGCACGGACCAGTGCGCTATGAAGTTCAGGTGGGGGCGGGCGGGGATGGCGGATCGGTGCGGCTGATCTCCGCGGACGTTCTGATTCTGGCAACGGGCTTCGTCCCGTTTCTTCCCGAAGGTAGCCCTTACGGGTACGGCCGCATTCCGGACGTGATCACAAGCCTGGAGCTGGAGGCCATGCTCAAGACCCGGGGCGCGCCGGTCCGCCCCTCCACCGGGGAGCCCCCCAAGCGGGTGGCCTTTATCCAGTGCGTCGGCAGCCGCCAGTCCCGGGGGAAGCATCTCTGGTGCTCCAAGGTCTGCTGTGTCACGGCCATTCGCCTGGCCCGCCGGATTCGAAAAAGCCTTCCCGAGGGCCGGGTGACGATCTACTATATCGATCTACAGGTGCATGGGCAGGATACGGAGCTGCTGAAGGATTTCGAGGGCGAGGGGCTTCTTTTGGTGCGGGATATGCCGGCCGAGATCCGGGAGGAGGATGGCGGATTGATCCTGGTCCGGTACGATACCGCAGAGAGAAAACCGGTGGAGGAGAAGTTCGATCTGGTGGTGCTGTCGGTCGGGATCTCGCCGGACCCGGAACTGGACAGTTTGATCCGGGGGCTGGATCTTGAACTTGGAGAGACCGGCTTTCTGGGGCCGGATGTTGCAGAGAGCCGCGGCATCTTCGGCGCGGGAACCGTCTACGGCCCCATGAGCATCACCGAGGCCGTCCGCAGCGGGGGCCGGGCCGCGGGAATGGCCATTCAATATCTGAGGGGGCAATCGTGACTCAAAACATTCTCATTATCGGAAACAGCCCCTGTGCCCGCGGCATCCGGGCCGATCTGGAACGCCTGGATATCCCGACGATCCTTATTTTGGCAGATGGGGTTTCGGCCGATGGGATTTCGGAACCTGCCGGGGAACTTTCGAGCCGCGGCAGCCATGCGGTTTTCGACTATACAACCGTCGAGGGCTGCACCGGAACCGCAGGGGATTACCAGATCCGGCTCCGCCGGGACCGGGAGCCCTTTACCCGGTCCGCGGCTGCGGTGGTGATCGCGGAACAGGGGCTTCAGGTTCCGCTCTATGATGAATACGGCCTGGGCCCCTCCGGAAAGGTGCTGCCGGTCTCCGAAGCTGCGGCCAGGGCCGGGGAACTGCTGCCGGACGGCGGAACCGTCGCGGTCTTCAACGGCATCTATTCGGAAAGCCAGCCCGGTATGGCCGATGCAGCCATGGAATGCGCCATCGCCATTGCCGAAAACCGGGGCCGCCGGGTCTTCTTCTTCACCGGGAATCTGAAGGTTTCGGGAGCCGGGGGAGAACTGCTCTTCCGCAGAAGCCGGGAGGCCGGTGTGGTCTATTTCAAGTTCACCCATACACGGCCGGCCATCAGGCAGGAAGATACAGGAGCGGTCCGGATCGAATTCACCGACGAGATCACCGGCGAGCCCTTTGTGCTGACGCCGGATGTGACGGTCGTGGATGAGCGGATCGCGCCTTCGCCCCGACTGGATTCCCTTGCACAAATCTTTCGGCTGCACAGGGATGCCGGCGGATTTCTGCAGACGCCGAACGTCCGCAGGGCCCCGGTATCGACCAACCGAAGGGGGATATTTGCCGCAGGGCCCGCAAGATCCCCGGAGCGGGAAAGCGACGCCCCGGCCGATGCCCATGCCGCGATAGGCGCGGTGCTGGATCTGCTGCATGACTTGCATGATCCTGGCGGGGATTCGATCCATAGGCGGGGCCTTCCGGCCGAAATCGACCAAAACGCCTGCATCCGATGCCTCACCTGTTTCCGGATCTGTCCCCACGGTGCGGTTCTGCTCTTTCCCGACAGACTTGCCGTCGGAGAATCGGGCTGTATGGGATGCGGCATCTGTGCCGCGCAGTGTCCACGGGGCGCCATTCGATTCGAAGGGGTCCGGGCCGGTGAAACCGGAGGCGCGGCCCCTGATGCTGATGATGCTGAAAAATTCGTTCCGAAGATGGTTATCTTCGCCTGCGAGAAGAGCGGCCGGATCGCGGCCCGCTCCGCACCATCGGAGAAGATCGAGCTGGTTCCGGTTCCCTGCGGCGGAGCGGTCTCGGACGCGCATCTGCTGGATGCTCTCCAAAGCGGCGCGGACGGTGTGCTTCTCCTGGCCTGCCATGTCGGAAACTGCGACGCGGAAACCGGAACCCGCTATGGACGAAGGACAGTGGAGCGGGTGCAGAAGGTGCTGGAGAAGACCGGCGGCGCCCCCGGGCGCGTGGCCTATCGAACGGTTGCGGCCAATATGGAATCCGAGGCGCAATCCACCATACAGAATTTTCAACAGGAGCTGTCGGCATTGAGCCCCGTATCCACGGGGAAAGTTCAAGGAGAAAGCCGCGGCACTGTCGCAATAGAGAAAGGAAAAACCCTCTCATGAGCCGAACGAGTGATCCGGCCGCACTGGAACGGCTGGATATCGACCGTTTCGTTGACTGGCCGGCCCCCTATCAATACTGCCTCACCTGCGGCCTCTGCGCGGGCGCGTGCCCGGTCGCGGGCATCGACGACTTCGATCCCCGGAAATTCGTCCGGATGGTCAGCATGGGGATGGAGGAGGAACTGGTGGAGGCCCGATGGCCCTGGATCTGCACCATGTGCGGCCGGTGCGATTCGGTCTGCCCAATGGAGATCGGGATCTCCGGCATGGTCCGCAACATCCGCGGGATGCGGGAGAGAGACAAGGTTCCCGGGGGCCTTCAAAAGGGGCTGGAGCAGGTGGAGAAGACCGGCAACGTCCTGGGGCTGCCCAAGGAGGATTTCATCTTCATAGTGGAGGATGTGGCCGAGGAGATCGCAGAGGAGCCGGGCTTTTCCGGTTTCAAGGTTCCCATCGACAAGGAGGGGGCATTTATCCTCTCCACCATCCACAACAAGCTCATCAACACCCAGAACGAGGACCTGAAGCACCTCTGGAAGATCTTCTACGCCGCAAAAGAAGATTGGACCATCACCTCCGACTACTGGGAGGGGGTCAACTGGGGGCTCTTCACCGGCGACGACCGGGCCATGCGGATGATGGTGGAGCGGATCATCCTGCAGATGGATACCCTCAAAATCGAGAACCTGCTCTGGCCCGAATGAGGGCACGCCTATTACGCAACCCGGTCGGGTTTTGCGCGATGGTTTCCGGAGGCATTGGAGCGGTTCGGAACATTTACGATCTTCGACATCCTGATCAAATATATCAAAGAGGGCCGGATACGGCTCGACAAATCCCGGTATGCGGGCCGTCGCGTCACCTATCACGAGCCCTGCAACTACGCCCGGAAGTCTGAGGCCACCTTCGGCTACGGCTATTACGAAGAGCCCCGGTGGATTTTAAGCCAGTGCGTGGACGACTGGGTCGAACTTCAGCCCAATCGCCGGGATCAAATCTGCTGCGGCGGGGGCGGGGGGACCCTTCTCACCGGCTACAATGAAGAGCGCATCCGCTACGGAGAGCGCAAAATCCGCCAGATCCGGCAGAGCGGCGCGGATCTGACCATCGTTCCCTGCCACAGTTGCCATGGGCAGATCAAAGGGGTGAAGGATGAACTCGGGATGCCGGATCTGGAGGTGAAGTACCTCTGGGAGCTGGTGGCCGATTGTCTGGTCATGGAGGAATAAAATTTCCCATTTATCGAGCCTGCAGCGGGTATGGATATTGAAAGAATAAAGGCGAATCTGCGCAAGCGGGAAGCGGCAAAAGAAGAGGCCCTGCGCATCCGCTTCGATGCGGCCGCCAGGGATTTCAATGCCATCGTTTCGATGATCATTGAAAAATATGCCCCCAAAAGGATCATCCAATGGGGATCGCTGCTGCATCCGGAACAGTTTGATGAGAATTCGGATATCGACATCGCGGTGGAGGGAATTGTCGATGCGGAGCGGTATTTTGCCCTGCTGGGGGATGCAATGGAGCTGACCCGATTTCCGCTGGATATCGTTCAATTGGAAAAGATCGAGCCGGAATACGCGGATCTGATCCTGATGAAGGGAAGGATCATCTATGCCTCTTGAAATCAAAGCACAGAGCCTGCGTGCCGAATTGAAGAAATCGCTGACGGTACTGTCCAGGATCGAAAGCTATATCCTCGATTTCCAGCAGCAGAAGATGAAAGGCGATCCGGGGCTGGATGAGGCGATGATTCTGACCCAGGCACTGACCAACTACTACACCTGCCTGGAGACGATCTTTCTTCGGATTTCGAAATTCTTCGAAAACAACCTCGATCAGGGACAGTGGCACCGTTCTCTGCTGGAAAAAATGACGCTGGAGATCGAGGAGGTCAGGCCGAGGGTCATCTCCGAAACTGTCCATGCCGGCCTGTCGGAGCTGATGAAATTCCGCTATTTTTCGAGGTATTACTTTGAATTGGATTACGACTGGGACAAGCTGAGATATTTGATCAAGAAATTCAATGATATCCATACGCCATTGAGAGCCGATCTGGCGGAATTCGATTCTTTCTTAAAAAGGTTGATCGCCTCATAGTCGCAAAAAGGAGCATTCCAACGCCTCTGGTGATTTTAATCAATGTGCAGCACTACTGCATAGGCGTTGAACAATACCCAGACCCGGTCGCCTCTCTCCCACAAGAGGCGGCGGGCGCTCGGGGTGGAGACGACCGCGCAGATCATAGTCCCATCGGAAATTCGAACCGTATATTCCGTATTCACCTTTCCGCAGTTGATCCCCTCGATCACCCCGTATAATCGGTTGTCCGCGCTGGATTTCGGCTCTTCGCCGCCGCTTTCGAGGATGATCCACGGGGCCTTGACTTCGGCCGTGATCAGCTTTCCTTCGGTCAGACCGAGCTGATTTCGGCTCTCGTTTGTGATGATCGTGGTGATCGAATAGCCGGCAAGCGTCATCAGGGATATTTGGGACTGAATCTCCCCTGTCTCGATCCTGTCGATTTTTCCGAAAAAGGAGTTCCGAGCGCTGGTTCGGCGGGAGGCCTCCCGCTCGATGAAGAGCCGGGTCGCCTGCCGAATCTCCTCGGGGGAAAAGGAGACATGGGAAAGCGTCAGATTGGGCGTGGAATGACCGAGCATCTGCTGTACTGCGGGCAGGGGAACATTTCCCCGCATCAGTTCCAATCCCCGTGCCTTGCGGATCATCTCAGGCCCCCCCAGGCGATTTTCAATCCCGCAGGCATGAGCCCGCTCGTAAAACTTCCGGCGCACAAAGCCCGGGTCCACATTCAAAAGATTTCCGGGATCGTCCCGAAAGGCGGGAAGCTCGAGGGCTTCTTCGATCTCTTTCGAGAGGATATCGGAGATATGAACCTCCCGCAAATCGTCTTTTCCGGACCGCTCTTTGCCCCGGAACATCACTGTTTTTTTTTCAAAGTCGATGTCTCTGGCCGGGTCCAGCGTCAAAACCTCATTGAGCTTTGCACCTGTATACCGAATCAGCAGGAAAATCAAAAGAATGCGCTGACGGGCAAGGCGAATGTCCTTGCGCGGGGAGGCATCGGCCCACTGCCGGAAAGAGCGCTCCAACTGGTCGAGTTGAATCGAATCCAGGCAGCCGCCTTCCTCCTGAGCGGAGACAATGTGGCCATGTCCTGTCCGGGGCTGCGGCCGGAGCCCTGCATCCGCCCTTGTTTTTTTTGAATCCATTGTCTGCTTTTCCATGAGTGATCGGGGTCTCTTCACTTTATCTTCATACCTTATCTTCATACCTTTTCTAATCTTTCCGGGTTCCATCCGGTTTATTATCAGTATCACAGCCAAAAATCAACAGGCCCGACGGGAAGCCGAAAATACTGCTTGACAGGGGAAATATCTCTTGATAGTAGTAACACGTAATTTTATTTATTCGTGATTCATCGATATGCGAATCAATGATCAAAGGAGGGGCCAATGTGTCAAAATTGTTGTCAACAGATTGAAAAAATGAAAGAAAAGCCAGAAAGGTGTACCCCCGGGCAGATCCTGGAATGTCATGGCGATACTGGGGAGCACCCCTGCGCAGAGGAAGTCTGCACTCCGGAAAGCGAAGAGGATAACCCGTAGGAGAAGGATAAATGTCCGGCGCTTTATTGCTGTTTGGCGCAATATTCTTCATCTCTTTCGTCCTGACCATGGTCGGCCTCGGCGGGGGGCTGATATTTTCCCCGTTGTTCATCATCCTCGGCTTTGCCAAGTCCGAGGCCGCGTCTGCTTCGCTGTTCTTGAATCTGATCGCCGCCGCCTCTGCCGCGTACACCTATTCCCGCAGGAAGATGGTGGATTTCTCGCTTTCGGTCCCACTGATCGTGGCTTCGAGCCTGGCAGCGCCCATCGGATCATTTCTGAATGTGCGCATCGATCTGAAGCCTTTCCTGGTGATCATGTCCGCTGTCCTGGCCATGGCCGGAGCGCGCATGCTCATGTCCCCGGCCGCGGCGGTTGAAAGGAACGAAATGCCGCCGATGAAAAAGGTGATCGGCGGCATCGTCATCGGCGCCTGCATCGGTCTTATGGGCGGTCTTCTCGGGATCGGCGGCGGCGTCTTCGTTGTGCCGCTTCTCATCTATGTACTCAAAACCCCCACAAAAATTGCAGCCGCATCTTCCACCTTCATCGTCTGCTTTTCCTCCCTGACCGGTTTTCTGGGCTACGCTTCCATGTCTCAAATCGATTGGATGTTCATTCTCCCCGCCGCCGCGGCCTCTTTCGCGGGCGGGCATACCGGTGCGAGGATCATGAGCAGCCGCCTCAAGGGCAAGAGTATTCGGATTGTTTTCAGTATCATTTTATTTATCCTGTGTGCAAAGCTGTTGCATCGATCTTTTATCGGTTAAGGAGAATTCATGTCAGAGCGTTTCAAATTCGATCGGCTGGAGCTGGCCGGATCCCTGGGCGACCTGGGCGCGTTGCTGCCCATCGCCATCGCCATGGTGTTGTTCAATGGCCTCAACGCGCTTGGGCTTTTCCTGAGCATCGGCGTTTTCTACATCCTTTCCGGTGTCTATTTCGGCATCACTGTACCGGTACAGCCCATGAAGGTCATCGGGGCCTACGCCATCGCCACGGCCATGAGCCCGGATCAGATTCTGGCCTCATCCCTTCTCATGGGCGTTTTCCTGTTGATCATCGGGCTGACCGGGGCCATTGACGTCATCAGAAAATTCACCCCCAATTGCGTGATCCGGGGGGTGCAACTCTCCACCGGCGCGCTGCTGATTGCCGGCGGGGTCAAGTTTATGATCGGAACCTCCAAATATCAGGAACTCCAGGGGGCGGTGGAGCCGCATCTCGCGATCCAGTCTATCGGCGGCCTCCCCATCAGCCTGGTCATCGGCGCGGTCGCCGCAATCGTCACGCTGCTGCTGCTGGACAACAGGAAATTCCCGGCCGGCCTGACCGTCGTTGCGGGAGGACTCGCCGTCGGTCTGCTGCTGGGGGCCAGGTTCGATATTGGCGCCGGCTTCGGGTTCAATTTTCCCCAGATACTTCCCTTCGGGTTTCCGGGGAAGGCCGATTTCACCTTTGCCTTCTTTGCTCTTGTTCTGCCGCAACTGCCGATGACGCTGGGCAACGCGGTGCTGGCCTATACGGATCTTTCGCGGGAGTATTTTGGGGAACAGTCGGCCAAGGTGACCAATCGAAAAGCCTGCGTGAGCATGGCCCTGGCCAATTTCTTCAGCTTTTGCCTCGGCGGCATGCCGCTGTGCCACGGAGCCGGGGGGCTGGCCGCGCATTATCGGTTCGGCGCCCGAACGGCCGGGTCCAATCTCATGATCGGATCGTTTTTTCTGGCGCTGGCGGTGCTTTTCGGGGATGACATCGTCGGGCTTTTCAATCTTCTGCCCATGTCCGTTCTGGGGGTTCTACTGGTATTCGCGGGCGCTCAATTGACCCTCACCATCATGGACATGAGCGAGCGGAAGGACTATTTCGTCGCCACATTGATTCTCGGCATCACCCTGGCGTCGAACCTGGCGGCCGGGTTTATTGTCGGAATGATCGTGGCCCAGCTTCTCAGATGGGAAAAGCTTTCCGTTTAGCAACGACTTCAGCAACGACAAGGATAAGGAAGGAATGCGCCGATCTCATCACGCTGCCCTATACACTGCGGCCGGAAATCTGGGTGCGATACTATTTTTAACGGACCGTTCGTGCGTCAATGCCGGTTGATGGGAACCCGGCCGGGATCGCCCGTGAACGGCAGGATCAGGAGTCGCGGCAGGGAAAGTTTTTGTGGATCGCGGAACTGGGAAAGGCCGATGGTCATATCCATGTGCCCCCTGGCGGGCTGCGCTTTGTAGGTGCCCATCAGCCGGTCCCACCAGGGCAGGTTGAACCCGTAATTGCTGTTGGTCTCACGGATGATGACCGAGTGGTGGACCCGGTGCATGTCCGGCGTGACCACGACCAGCCGGACCCACCGGTCCACTGTTTCCGGGAGGCGGATGTTGCTGTGATTGAACATGGCGGTTGCGTTCAGGACCACTTCGAAAATCAGCACGGCCAAAGGCGATGCGCCGAGCGCGACCACTGCCGCCAATTTGATGGTTATGGATACGATGATTTCGATCGGATGGAACCGCAGCCCGGTGGTCATATCGAAGTCAAGGTCTGCATGATGGATCATGTGCAGCCGCCAGAGCGTCGGGATAGCGTGAAACAGCACATGCTGGGCATACACAACGAAATCCAGCGCCGCCACGGCGATGAGCACCTCGAACCAATAGGGCAGGGCCCATTGATTGAGCAGTCCCCAACCTTCCTTCGACGCGAGCAGGGCCGCCCCTATGGGCAGAACGGGAAAAATCAACGCCACCGACAAAGGGTTCAAAGCGACGATGGTCAGGTTTGCGAACCAGCGACGGCTTTTGGAAGTTGTCAGCCGCCGTCGGGGCGCAAAAACTTCGGTTGTTGACAGAATGGCGAAGACGCCGAGGAAAGCGCCCAGGCGAAAGAGTGTTTCGGTTTCCATCATTGTCCTCCCGGGGCTGTATCGATTAAGTCGATTAAATTGTTTGCTCTCCGATGCCGCTATAGACGAGACGGCCTTGCAATGGCTTTCAGCCAGGGAAAAGCCTTAAAAAATGATTTCAAAAAGCTTGTCCATAGGGACCGGGTTTCCTCCCTTTTCAAAACTGTTTTCTGCCGGACAAGAGATCCGTTGCCACATCGCTCAGGATTTGGAGTACATCCAGAATCCTGTCATCCGCCAGTTCATAATAGACGAAGGGGCCATCGCGCTCCACCTTGACCATCAAAGATCGCTTCAACTCTTTGAGGTGATGCGACACCAGCGGTTGAGACAAATCAAGCGCCTCGACAATTGCCGATACCGATTTCCTGCCACTGCTGATGAAAACCAATATCTTCAGGCGATTGCCATCGGACAGGCTCTTGGCCAGAAATGCGGCGCTTTGGAGATGATCGCGGCTCAACTCAGATCCTGTGCCAAATCCATCTTCGCGGGCTGTAGTGCCGCGGCCGGCATTGTCATGGGACGATTTGCTTCGCGCTTTGTTCATCGGTTGAGGTGAAACCATTTTGGTAACACTGTCCAGGCACTGTCCATGATCTCTGCTTCATGCTCTCTTATCAATAAATAAATATCTATTTATATGTTGATGTGGTGTTTGTCAATCATTTTTTCAGGGGGAATCGAACTTTCTTCCATTCCCTCATAAAATTTAATTCTCCACTGGAAAAAGGTCTTGACAAATCCATTCCGCAGAGGATAAAGAACTCTTTAACGGATGGGCAGAATCATCACAGACCATCCTTTGGACTTTGGAAGGAACAAGAGACAGGAAAGCGGCAAAATGGCGTCAGGCAATAAAATAAAAAACGAGAAAATTTGTGTAGCGTGTTGGTGGTGCTGGTGGCCCATGATCCGAGGGTCTGCCGCCGGGACCGACGCCTGATATTCATTTACCGCTTCGGGCATAAAAACAGAGACCGTGGGCAGCCCTGACGCCCACGGTCTTTTTGCATTCAAGGGGGCCGTGGAAGATTTCACGGCCTTTTTTCGTTTCGGGGCATAACAGGGAACGGATGGATAAAGGAGAAAAGAGCAGATGTTGATCCAACGATTTCCGGACAAAGCGCAGTTTGTCCGGTTGACCGAGTACCACAATGTGATCCCGGTCTGTGCCGAGGTGCTGGCCGACACCGAAACCCCGGTGTCGCTGCTGAAGAAGATCTACCCCGGCAAGGGCCCCGCCTTTCTGCTGGAGAGCGTCGAGGGCGGGGAGCGGTGGGGCCGCTACAGCTTTTTGAGCGTCTCTTCCCGGCGCCAGGTCCGGGTCTTCAAGGAGATGGTGACGGTGGCGGAGAATGGGGGCCGGATGGAGATCCCCCATTTCGGAGATCCCATCGCGGTGCTGCGGGAGCTGATGGCCAAATACAGGCCCGCGCCCGTGGCCGGTCTTCCCCGGTTCTGGGGGGGGCTTGTGGGCTATTTCACCTATGAGATGGTCTCCTTTTTCGAGAAGATCCCCAACCGGCTGCCGGATGACCGGCCCATTGCCCACTTCGTCATTCCGGATGAGCTGCTCATCTTCGACAACATCAAGAACACCCTGATCGTGGTCGCGCTGGTCTTCGGGGACCCGAAGATCCGGGATACGGATTACGACGATGCGCAGAATCGGCTCGATAAGCTTCTCGAAAAGATCCGAAGCCCGTTGGAAGACATCCCGCTCCAGAAAGGGACATATGCCCTCACCCCCGAGTGGGAGGACGGGATCTACCAGAGCAATGTCGGCCGTGTCAAAGAGTATATTCGGGCCGGGGACATCATCCAGTCGGTCATCTCGCAGGAGTTCTCCTGCACCCCCGCTCCCGATCTCTGGTCCCTCTACCGGGCCCAGCGCTTCATCAATCCCTCTCCGTATATGTACTTTCTCCATCTGGGGGAGATGGCGCTTGTGGGCTCTTCCCCCGAAACCATGGTCCGGCTGGAGAGCGGCGTGGCCACCCTGCGTCCCATCGCGGGAACCCGTCCCCGGGGCGGCAGCGAGCAGGCGGACCGGGCCCTTGCCGACGAGCTGCTTGCCGATGAGAAGGAGCGGGCAGAACACCTGATGCTGGTGGATCTCGGCCGAAACGATCTGGGACGGATCGCGGAGACCGGCACGGTGCAGGTGACGGACCTGATGATCGTGGAGCGGTACTCCCATGTGATGCACCTGGTCTCCAACATCTGCTGCGACATCCAACACGGAAAGGATGCATGGGATCTGCTGCGGGCGACATTTCCGGCCGGAACCCTGTCGGGCGCGCCCAAGGTCCGGGCAATGGAGATCATCGACGAGCTGGAGAAGAGCCCCAGAGGCCCCTACGGCGGCGCGGTCGGCTACATCTCCTTTCACGGGAACATGGATCTGGCCATCACCATCCGGACCGGCTGCGTGGAGGGGGAAAAGCTGACGGTTCGGGCCGGGGCCGGGATCGTCGCGGATTCGGACCCGGATATGGAGCAGAAGGAGACCATCAACAAGGCAATGGCCATTCAAAAGGCTCTGCAGCTCGTGCAGGGAGAGAAGATCGAGGAGGATGGGCAGCGATGATTGTCATGATCGACAACTACGACTCTTTTACCTATAATCTGGTCCAGTATCTCATGGAGATGGAGTGTCCGGTTACGGTCTTCCGGAACGATGCCGTTACCGTTGCCGAACTTGCGGAGATGGCCCCGGCCGGCATCGTGATCTCCCCGGGCCCGGGACGGCCCGAGGATGCGGGGATCTCCCTTAATGTCATCCAACACTTCTCCGGAAAGATCCCGATCCTGGGCGTCTGCCTGGGGCATCAGGCCATCGGCATGGCCTTTGGCGGAAAGGTGATCTCGGCAAAGCGGCTGATGCACGGGAAGGTCTCCACCGTCACCGGGGACGGCAAAGGGATCTACAAGGGGATCAAGAAGCCCTTTCCGGCCATGCGGTACCACTCCCTTTCGGTGAGCGGGGATCTCTTTCCGGCCGATCTGATGATCACCGCGACTTCAGAAGATGGAGAGATCATGGGCATACGCCATAAAAGCCACCCCACAGAGGGGATTCAGTTCCATCCCGAGTCGATCATGACGCCTGTGGGAAAGCGGCTGCTGAGAAACTTCGTCAACGGCAGCATCGGAAGCAGCCTTTAGAAGAATCCTGTTGAAGCAGTATCGAAAAGCCTGTTCATAAGTATCCAAAATAAGGAGAAGATATTCGATGGCCTTTAAAGAGAACCTCAACCGAATCATTGCAAAAGAGGACCTGACCCAGGATCAGATGGCGGAGATGATCGCAGACATCTTCTCCGGAGAGATCACCGACGCGCAGGTGGGCGCATTCATGGCAGCCTTGGCCACAAAGGGCGAGACCTTCGAGGAGCTGGCAGGGGCCGCCAGAACCATGCGGCGCAAGGCAAAGCGGATTCAGACCTCGGCTTCAACCGTTGTGGATACCTGCGGCACGGGCGGGGATGCCTCCAACACCTTCAACATCTCCACCACCACGGCCTTTCTGGTGGCCGGATGCGGCGTGACTGTTGCCAAGCACGGGAACCGCTCCATCTCCAGCCTGTGCGGCAGCGCGGATCTGCTGGAGACCCTCGGGGTGAAGATCGACACCGCGCCCGAGATCGTCGAGGAGGCCGTGGAGGAGATCGGCATCGGCTTTCTCTTTGCGCCCCTCTATCACGGGGCCATGAAGTATGCGGCCAAGGCGAGAAAAGAGGTCGGCATCCGGAGCATCTTCAATATGCTGGGACCATTGACGAACCCGGCAGCGGCCAACTGCCAGCTTTTGGGGGTTTATGCCCCATCCCTTACGGAGATGTTTGCTCAGGCGCTGCAGCTTCTGGGAACCAAACGCGCCTTTGTGGTGCATGGCCATGACGGACTTGACGAGATATCGGTCTGTGCGCCGACCCGGGTGTCGGAGCTTTCGGACGGGATGATCCGCACCTATGACATCTCGCCGGATCGGTTTTTCGGGGGAGAGGCGGACCCCGCGGACTTGAAGGGCGGAACCCCTGATGAGAATGCAAAGATCTGTATGGATATTCTGAACGGAAAGGAGAAGGGGGTAAAGCGGAACGTGGTGCTGCTCAATGCGGCCGCAGCCTTGGCCGCAGCCGGAAAAGCCAAGGATATCGCTGAAGGGATTCCTCTTGCCGAGGATGCCATTGATTCCGGGAAGGCAAAGGAGAAGCTGGATGCGCTGGTGCGGTTTACGCAGGAGAACGGATAGCAGATCATGGCAACCGATATTTTAAAACAGATCGTTGAGCAGAAGCAGAAGGAGGTCGAGGCCGCAGAGGCGAGAGTTCCTCTGGATAAACTTCTTGGCAAAGCGTTGGAAGAAGAGGCCAATCGCAGACCCTTTTTTGAAAATCTCAGGAAACCGGGTCCAAAGGGTGTGAACATCATTGCCGAGATCAAGCGAGCCTCCCCCTCCAAAGGAATCATTCGGGAGGATCTTGATCCCGAGCGGCAGGCAGCGGCCTATGAACGGGGCGGGGCGGCTGCAATCTCGGTTCTCACGGATGAACATTTTTTCAAAGGAAGTTCTTCGGATCTGAAGCGGGCAAAAGCGGCAACCTCTCTTCCGATCCTGAGAAAGGACTTCATCATCTCCTCGTATCAGATCTTCGAGGCCCAGGCAATGGGCGCAGATGCGGTTCTGCTAATCGCCTCCATTCTTACAAGATTGCAGCTCAGTGACTTTCTCGATCTTTGCAGGGCAATCCATCTCGGCGTGCTGGTGGAGGTACACACACCCGAGGAGATCAAGATCGTCAAGAGATTGAATGCCCCGCTGGTCGGCATCAACAACCGGAATCTCCGCTCCTTTGAGACGAGCATCGACAATTCGATCCGGATGGTCTCCCTGCTCGACAAAGGGCAGATCCCGGTGGCCGAAAGCGGCATCCGCGGTCTGGAAGATATTCAACAGCTCAAAAAGGCAGGATTCCACAACTTCCTAATCGGAGAGAGCCTCGTTCGCTCCGATGATCCCGAAGCCTTTCTGCAATCGCTGATGAAAGGAAACTGAAAATGGTGCAGATCAAGATCTGCGGCCTCACCAGCGTGGATGAGGCCCTGGCCTGTGCGGGCCTGGGCGCGGACGCCATCGGCCTGGTATTCTACTACAAAAGCCCCAGAAACCTCGATGACGAACTTGCCGGAGAGATATGCAGTGCCCTCGGCGACGAAGTGACCAAGGTGGGCGTGTTCGTGGACAGGGATTATGAATGGATGATGCGGAAGGTCCACTACTGCGGCCTGGATGCGGTGCAGCTTCACGGACAGGAGTCGCCGGAGATTGTGAGCCGGATCCTCAAGGAAGGAGTTCGGGTGATCAAGGGGCTATTTATCCATCGGGAACCAAGGCTTTTTTCGGCAAAGAATTATCCGGCCGGCGGATTCCTGGTGGAATGCGGGGGAGGAAAGCTTCCCGGCGGAAATGCGATGGAATGGGACTGGGGCATGGCAAGGGATTTTGGCCTGAAACATCCCTTGGTGCTCGCCGGGGGCCTCGACCCGGAGAATGTGAACGCGGCAATTACCGCGGCAGCACCCGATGCGGTCGATGTCAGCTCCGGCGTCGAATTCGAGCCGGGCCGCAAGGATCTGGCCAAAGTCGAAAGATTTATCAAAGCGGCCCGCAGTTGCCGCATAGAACGAAAGACAAGGAGGATATTCTGATGTACGGCATCGATGCCCTGGACCAAAAGCAGTATCCTGACCAGCGGGGCCACTTCGGCCCCTATGGGGGACGATATGTAGGAGAGACACTGATGCCGGCCCTGCTGGAGCTGGAGGAGGCCTACCGAAAAAACATCGCGGACCCCGATTTTCAAAAGGAGCTGCATGATCTGCTGCGGGACTATACCGGCAGACCCACGCCGCTCTTTCATGCAAAGACCCTAAGCGAAAAAGCCGGTGGCGCGGCCATCTGGCTGAAGCGGGAGGATCTCGCGCACACCGGCGCGCACAAGATCAACAACACTTTGGGCCAGACCCTGATGGCCAAATGGATGGGCAAGAAAAAGGTGATCGCGGAGACCGGCGCGGGCCAGCACGGCGTAGCCACCGCCACCACCGCAGCCCTCTTCGGCATGGAGTGCAAAGTCTTCATGGGAACCGAGGACATCGAGCGCCAGGCCCCCAACGTCCGCCGGATGCGCCTCCTGGGCGCGGAAGTGGTCCCCGTATCATCGGGAACCGGAACCCTCAAGGATGCCATGAACGAAGCCATGCGCTACTGGGTCGGCGCGGTGGCCGATACCTTCTACGTCATCGGCTCCGTGGCCGGCCCCCATCCCTACCCGGCAATGGTGCGGGATTTCCAACGGGTGATCGGCGACGAGGCCAGGGATCAGGTTCAGGCCTTTGCGGGAAGGCTTCCCGACATGCTGATCGCATGTGTCGGCGGCGGCAGCAACGCAATGGGCCTTTTCTATCCATTCCTGAACGACCCCGTGGAGATGGTCGGAGTCGAGGCGGCCGGAAGGGGCATTGAAACCGGCAAACACGCCGCGACCCTAAGTGCCGGAACCGTCGGAGTTCTCCACGGGGCAAAGTCCTATGTGCTCCAGGATGACGAGGGGCAGATATTGGAGGCCCATTCCATATCGGCCGGCCTCGACTATCCCGGTGTAGGCCCTG
Source organism: Desulfobacteraceae bacterium (assembly GCA_011390345.1). Lineage (GTDB taxonomy): Bacteria > Desulfobacterota > Desulfobacteria > Desulfobacterales > JAABSP01 > JAABSP01. The sequence continues at coordinate 26,581 of JAABSP010000020.1, read as the reverse complement.
AACACTCCCAGTTCAAGGATTTCAAACGGGCCCGCTATATGTCCATCACCGACGATCAGGCCCTCGAAGCTTTTCAGACCCTGAGCCGGCTCGAGGGAATCATCCCGGCCCTGGAAAGCTCCCACGCCCTTGCCCAAGCCATGATCGAAGCCGGAAAGATGGCCCCAAACAAGATCATCGTGGTCAACCTCTCGGGCCGTGGGGACAAAGATATGGGAATCGTGGGAAAACACATCAACCTGGAATCCTGAAAAGAGTATCGAGGCGATTTTTCGGATTCAAAATTCCACTTAAAGGGACGAAAAAATGGACGGAATGGACAGAATAGACAGAGTGGAGGTTGAGCATCCATGACCTTTGCCGGCATGTTCATTTCCGAAATTCACCTGAAGCCCGAGAAACCGCCGACAACATCCATCGGAAATAAATGATCAAAGGACCTTTGTCATGAATCGAATCGACAATACATTTGAAAAGATGAAAGAGAAGGGAGAGAAGGCGCTGGTCGGATTCGTCTCGGCCGGAGACCCCGGCTACGAAGACTCCCTTGCCATTGTAACCGCCATGTGCAAAGCCGGCCTCGACATCCTGGAACTGGGCATCCCCTTTTCAGACCCGACCGCAGACGGCCCCGTGATCCAGCGTTCCTCCCAGCGCGCCCTCAAGGCCGGAATGAACGTCTCCAAAGCACTGACCATGACCCAGAAGATCCGGGGGATCACCGACATCCCCATCATCCTCTTCAGCTATTACAACCCGATCCTGGCCTACGGCAACGCGCAGTTTTACAAAGATGCCCTTGAAAACGGCGCAGACGGCCTTCTCGTGGTGGACCTTCCGACCGAGGAATCGGCCGAGATGACGGACGAATGGGCCGGCAGCGAACTCTCTCTGGTCCGCCTCATCGCCCCTACCACCCCTGTAAACCGGATGCGAATGATCACCCAAGAGGCCTCCGGCTTTCTATACCTCATCTCCAAGACCGGCGTCACCGGAAGCGACGGTATCGATACGGCCGACATCGAAACCCACGTCAAAATCCTCCGCTCCGTGACAGCCCTTCCCATCTGCGTCGGCTTCGGCATATCCACGGCCGATCATGTAAAGGCCGTGGCCGCGGCCGCAGACGGCATAGTCATCGGCAGCGCATTCGAGCGGACCATCGAGGAGAACCTCCAGCACCCGGACCTCCCCGGGCTCCTTGAGGAAAAAGTCCGCGGCTTCAAAGCCGCAACCCGCATCTCCCCCTGAAGCCATCCCGCTCCCCCTGTCCATCGGTCATTTATGTCCCTTATGTCGTTTTGGTCTTTTTGTCCTTTTAAGCCAACCACAGGGATCAGGCATTTCCACCGCCTGATCCCCCCTCCCCACCAACCCATTTCTCCATCAGCTTCAATAAAATCTTTTACTTTTTGTTATTCAGCCGGTATAAGGGGAGTTGTCAAATGAACCATTGCCAGCAATTGAGTGACCTTCATGCCCGAAATCAATATTCTAGTCGCAGATGATGAACCGACCATCAGGGATGTACTGAGCCAGCTTCTGGAAAACGAAGGGTATCGGGTTTTTGCCGCGGCAGATGGCATGGATGCAGTCGAGATCATTCGCAGCCAGTCCATCCATCTGGCCATCCTGGATATCCACATGCCCCGGATGAACGGCATCGAAGCCCTGAAAGAGATCAAAGCCATCGACCCGAGCATCGAGGCGCTCATCATCACCGGCAACGCCAACCTCGAAAGCCTCCGGCTGACCATCGTGGAAAACGGCGCGTTCGACTACATCCTCAAGCCCTTTTTCAAAAAAGAGCTGCTCCACATCATCCGGAACGCGCTGATGAAAAGGGCCTACCTCACGGAGGAGCCCCTAAACAACTCCGATCGGGTCAAGCGCCTGGAGAGCGAGTTCGATGCCCGCACCCGCCAACTTCGAGCCTCACAGATCATGTACAAAGAGATCGTGGAAAACTCCGGCGACAGCATCATGGTCTACCAGGAGAGAGGGCTCCGGTATGTCAATACCAACCTGATGGGGCTGACCGGCTATGATTCGGCCGAGGTCATGGAACTCCCCTTTGCGCAACTTCTTTTTCCAAAAGACCGGGAGGTGGTGATCCGCTCCTTTGATCGGATCATCGATCGGCCGGGGCAGCATTTTTCCACCTGCCGGTTCCGGCTGATGCGAAAGAACGGAACAGCGGTCTGGGTTGAGGCAGGCAACAAACGGACATTCTGGGAGGATCGGCCGGCGGTCCTCAGCTTCTGCCGGGACATTACCGAACAGAAGCTGTCCGAAGCGCTGCTGAAGAAGAGCCATGAGGAGCTGGAATATCGGGTCGAACAGCGGACCCAGGAGCTGACGGCCGCGAATGAACGGCTGAAAAAGGAGATTACCGAGCGGAAGACCATCGAGACCAACCTCAAGGATCTGCTGAAGAATCAGGAGATCGACATCGGCCTGGCCAAGCAGATTCTCAACCTGGTCAACGGGATTCCCTCTCGATATATTGATCTTTCAGACCGTGCGACCCTCTTTGTTCATGGGGTTTCCCTGCCCTGTCTCCAGGAGGGGGGAGATCATTTCTTTGCCCGAACCCTCACCCCGGGAAAAGGGCCCGGTGGCAAAAAGAGCGTGATCAGCTTAAAGGACCAATCGGGCCATTCGGTCAACTGTGTGCTCCGAAGCATTGCCACCGACATCTTTCATCAGGCGATTCTGCGCCAGTACAACGCGGTGGGGCTGCAGACCACCATCGGGATGCTCAATGATTTCATCTACGGCTCCGGCCTTTTTCAGGTGGAGGATTTTGTCACCGCAATCACTCTTGAAATCGATCATGATTCTCTGGAAGTGCAGTATCTTTCCAACGGCCATCCGCCATTTCTGCTGATCCGCCAAAACGATATCCAACTCCTCTCGGATATGGAGGGAAAGGGAAGAAACATGCCGCTCTCCTGGGTATCGGGGCAGCTTTTTGAGGTCGGGCAGTTTCGGATGCGGCCCGGCGACAAGCTGCTTCTCTTTACGGACGGTTTTACGGAAAATCCCTTTACCCTGTCGAATCAGATGGTCAGCTTCGAAGAACTCCGGAATGTGATCCGGGATCAGATGACGAGAAAACCGGAAACCAGAATCCTTGAAATCATGAATCTGCTGATGGAAAGATATATCATGCCGACAAAATGCAAAGAGGAGGGCGGAAATGGCGCAGGAGATGATGTCACTCTGATCGGGATCGAACTGGAGGATCGAATCTCCTGCTCCGGGAAAAGAGTCTTTCGGCCCAAGGGGGAGTCGGAGACCGTTGAGATGATCAAGATCCTCTATGAAGATATCTCGGCACAATGGGCCGATTGGGGATTTGAGGCACCGGAGCTTCGCCTCTTTCTGATCATCGAGGAGACGGTATTGAACGCCTGGAAACATGGCAATAGGGATGAACCTGGAAAATCGATCTCCGTCTGCTGGCGGTTTGGCAACGATTTCTTTTTTTTGGTGGAAGATGAAGGGGTCGGCTTTGCATACGATCAGATACCGGACCCGACAAAAAAAGAGAATTTGTTGAAAAATTACGGCAGGGGGATTCACCTGATCCGTCAGTTTGCAACAGGCCTTTCCTGGGAGAAGGGGGGGCGGCGGATACGCGTTTGTCTTCCGAAAGTGCCGCGGCCTCTTGACGAATGTGAAGGAAGTGGAACAAGATCAATTGATCTTTGGGATGTGATTCCATAGGATCGTGAAATATCAGGAGGCTGTTTTATGGGAAATATGGAAATCAAAGTTATACAAGAGGCAAACCGGACCACAATCCGGATCGTCGGCAGGCTGGATGAGAGCGGTTCCGATGCCCTGAAACGATGTTTTTTTGAACTGGATCTAAAAAAAAATCCGGATGTCGTGTTTGATTTTCAGGCGGTGACCTACATCGGCAGTGCAGGTATCGGAAAACTGCTGCTCTTCTACAAAGAGATGTTCGAGGCGAGCGGGAAGATCCGAATCATCAATACCAATCCCACTGTATATACCATGCTCAAAACCGTGAAACTCGATTCCATCTTCAGTATTTCCAAGATCTAAGGGCCGGCATCCTCTTCCACAAGGAGGGAATTATGAAGCTAAACACAAGAATTATCCTTTTGGTGACCATATCTCTGCTTCTGTCGGCAACCCTGATCACCCTGCTGACCCTGAATCAGATCCGCCATACCGGGCACGCGGTCATCCAGCAGGTGGAACAGGTCAATCGTTTTCATCTACAGCAGATGAGAGACGATGCGAGCCGCCAGGCCGAGGCCTATCGGAAGGAACTCCTCTCCCGGAAAAAGGAGTATCTCAAATCTCAGGTTCAGACCGCTATGAGCGTTCTGCAAAAGGCCTACCAGGAGAGCCACTCCTATGAGAACCTTCAAGAGGTCTATAAGGATCAGTTGCGGAATGCCGTGCATATCGCGTTTGACGTCATCGAAGGAATAGCTGAAACCGATGATCTGACCCTGGCCGAGAAACAGGAGCGGGCAGCGCAACTGGTGGCCTCCCTTCGCTACGGCCCCGAGAACAAGGACTATTTCTGGATCAACGACATGTTCCCCAGGATGGTCATCCATCCCTACAAGCCGGAGCTGAACGGGACCGATCTGAGTGATTTTCAGGACCCGAACGGCAAACGGCTTTTCGTGGAATTTGTCAAAGCGGTGAAAGAGGAGGGCGGCGAGGGCTTTGTTGACTATTACTGGCCCAAATACGGCGCGGAGAAACCCCAGCCAAAACTCTCCTTTGTCAAACGGTTTGCCCCCTGGGACTGGATTGTAGGGTCCGGGGTCTACCTCGAGATCGCAGAGGAGCAGTTGAAGGCGGATGCGGCCGAAATGATCGGCTCTCTCCGGTATGGCCCGGAAAACAAGGATTACTTCTGGATCAACGACATGCATCCGCGCTTGGTCATGCATCCCTACAATCCGGGGCTGATCGGAAAGGATATGAGCGATTTCGAAACGGCCGACGGCAAGCGGCTCTTCATGGCATTCATCGAGGCCGTCGAGGCCGTCGGGGGGCGGGAGGAGGGGTTCGTGGAGTATGTCTGGCCCAGGTACGAAGGAGAAGAGCCCCTGCCCAAGCTCTCCTTTGTCAAACGGTTTGGGCCCTGGGACTGGGTCATCGGAACCGGCGTCTATATCGATGATATCGAAGCGGTCCTGAGGGAAAGAGAGGCCCAGATCGAGGCCCAGATCGCCGCGTCCATCCAAACCGTGGATGCACGGATCGATTCTATCAAGGAACGGATTCATGACCGCATCTACGATGTTCTGGTGCGGATCATCGGCATCACCCTTCTTGTGATGCTGGTGATGATCATCATTGCCTATCTCACCACCCGCAGAACGATTATCCGTCCCGTCACGCGGGTCATCAAAGGGCTGACGGAGATCTCCCAGCAGATCGCGGTGGCCGCAAGTCAGATCTCCAATGGGAGCCAATCCATGGCCGACAGCGCCAGCCGACAGGCCGCAGCCGTGGAGGAGTCCTCGGCTTCCCTCGAGGAGATGGCGGCCATGAGCCAGGAGACCTCTGCCATGACCCGGGGGGCCGAGACCCTGATGGTGGAAAATATTGAAAAATCGGGCAGATCATTGAAATCCCTGATGGAACTTACCCAGAACATGACCCGGATCGAATCGGAGAGCGATCAGATCGGCGGCATCATAGAGGCCATTGAAGCCATAGCGTTTCAGACCCACCTGCTGGCATTGAATGCGGCCATCGAGGCGGCCCGGGCCGGAAATGCCGGGGCCGGCTTTTCCGTGGTCGCTGAAGAGGTGAAAAAGCTTGCCCAGGAGACAACCGAGGCCGCATCAAATACCCAGGAGCTTCTGGAAAGCACCCTGGATCGGGTGAGCCTGGCCGCGGCCTCCATCAAGGAGGTGAGCCGGGATTTTACCGATATCATTGAATCGGCCACGGTGATGGGCGAGAAGACCACCGCGATAACCGAGGCGAGCAAAGAGCAGGCCAAGGGGATCGAACAGATCACCCAGGCCGAGTTCGAGATCGACAAATCCACCCAGCAGGTCGCGGCCAATGCCCAGGAGTCGGCCGCGGCCGCAGCCGAGATGTCGGATCAGGCTCGTCGAATGGAGCGGTTTGTGTGGGATCTTTCGGCAATGATCAGTCGGAAGGGGGATATCCTGAGAGAGCAGGAAGCGATCTCTTCAGAAGAATACGGGGGATCGGATGGCGATGGTCTCAATGAGGCCGACGCTCCGGATTCCTCCTATGGATTTCCGAAGGATTTGACCCATTCGCATCGTAAGCTGCTTCGATAGACGAAAGGGTTTTCAGCGCAGCCTTGAAATCGAACCGGCCGATCTCCTCATCCAACTGCTCCGCCTCTGATCCGAAGCCGGTGCCTTTGAGCCGGGGTTTGATCCCATTGAAACAGGCCTCGGCCCGGGGGCTGTTTCTCCGGAGCAGAGCGGCCAGTTCGGAAAAATCGGCCGATGTCAGCGCTTTTTTCTCTTCAACGGCAGCACCGTCTGCTTCAATCCGGCAGGCGGTTTCCAATACCTCCTGCATCGACGCCTCAAATGCCGCCAACACTTCATCCTTTTTCACTGCTTCCGGACCTTTTTGCTGCGGATGGGATTTCTGATATTCCCCGCGCCGGATCTTCTGCTCCAATGCCAGTGAAGATTTATGGAGACCGTTCGCCGAAAGATTGCCGGCAACGCCTTTGACGGTATGAATGAGGGAAAGAACCGCATTGGCATTTCCGGATTTTACGGCTGTGGCCACCGCTTCTGAGGTCTTCTGGTAATTCCGGCAGAACTCTTTTAAAAGCTTTTCCAGCAGGGAACGGTTTCCCCGCAGACGAAAGAGGACAGCTTCCACATCGATGCCGGGAAAGGGCTCTTCATGATTTTCCGTGATTCTCTCCGCAGATCCCGGATTTTTGCTGCTATCCTCTGGCCCAGGGACATCTGCCAACTGATCCTGGAGTTCTTTCATTTGCCTGGAAATCCCGTTGAAGATTTTGATGATATAGCCGATCTCGTTTTTGCATTCCAGATCCACCTGTTCCCCGAATTTTCCTCTGTGAACCTGCTGCATCGTTTGACGAAGGCGCAGCAGAGGCCGGATTACCGAACGGCTGAACAGAAAATTGAGCAGAAGAATCATCAGCAGAGATATCATTGCCAAAAGGAGAAAAAAGAGCATTAACAGGCGCCTGCTCTCCTGATCCAGCTCACTCATGTCATAGACGATCCGGATTGCCCCGACCCGCTCTCTGGAGAGGGGAAGGTCGATGGAGGCATCGAACATAAGGACCGACCGTCCCTGTCCATCGGTTTTAGCGAACCGCGTATTTTTTTTCAAGGAATGCAGATCCATTTCAGGGGCTTCTCCGATCTTGCCGGCCGTATAGAGCAGCTTTCCCTTCTGATCATAGGTCTGGATTTCAAGGATATGCGGCCCTCGCATTTTTTCGATCAATTTTGGAAGAATCTCATTATACCGTCCATAGATGGCATGAGAGAGCGCCTCACGGTTCTGTTCGTAAAGGGTTTCAAGATGGTGCTGAATCCTTTCGACATTGGCCTCCTTACGCCGCATCTCAACGGGCAGGAGGATAGTGATGAAGAGTGCCGAAACCAGAAAGCAGGCCATCAATATGGTTGTGTTGATCCTGAAACGGAGATTGTTTGGGTCCATAGATACCCTTTCCTTTGTTCATAAGGTTCCAACTGTAATTCATCATAGATAAAGCTGCTGTTTAAGGCAATACTCTGTTAAAAAAAAGCGGGCCGGTTCAGCTTATCTCTTGCGTCAAAAACGCCTGTCGGTTATAAAAGATGGTTTTAACATTGTGGACGGAATGAGAATGAGAATTTCGTCTTCCCGGCTCGGGAGGAGGGTCGGAAGGGGTAAAATATATCAAGGTTATGAAAGAAAAGATATCCATAGCAGTAGTGGGAATCGGCGGCGTTTTTCCCCAGGCCGCGGATCTGGACCGATTCTGGGACAATATTGTCGAAAAGAGGAGTGCTTCGGCTCTGGTTCCTCAAAACCGGTGGGCCGCGCCTCTTTCGGAGATGGTGCGCCCGGTTCCGGAGATCGATCGGGCCTATTCCGAAAGAATGTGTCTCATCAGCGATGAACTGTTGCAAAGAGTGCGCGGGGAGGTTTCGGATCTCGGGATCGACAAGCGCCTTTTTGACCGTCTCGATCCGCTCTATCCGATTCTTCTCCATGCGGTGAAATCGGCTCTGGCGGGCGGGGCATTGCTTGGGTCTGACCGGTTCCGGATCGGCATATCCCTGGCAGCCATTGCGCTGCCGACCGATGCTTCTTCCGCACTGGCCCGGGCGATTCTGGGAAATGGGGGGGCCTTGCCATCCATTGGAAACGGGATCTCCCCGGAAGAATGCATCGGCGCAAGGGTGACATCCCTGCCCGCGGCATTGATCGGGGAGGTCTTCGGCTTCCACGGCCGCGGCTTTACGCTGGATGCGGCCTGTGCCTCTTCTATATATGCGGTGAAGCTGGCCTGTGATGCGCTGATGTCGGGAAGGGCCGATGCGATGATTGCCGGCGGGGTCTCCCGGCCCGACTGCCTCTACACTCAGGTCGGTTTCAGCCAGTTGCGGGCCCTCTCGCCTTCGGGGCGATGCTCGCCCTTTGATCGGAACGCGGATGGCTTGGTGGTGGGAGAGGGCGCGGGAATCCTGGTGCTGAAGCGGCTGGAAGATGCGGAGCGGGACCGGGATCGGATTTACGGGGTGATTAAGGGGATCGGCCTGTCTAACGATATTCGGGGGAATTTGTTGGCCCCGGATACCGAGGGGCAGGTGCGGGCCATGCGGGCCGCATATGGGGCTGCGGGATTGAATCCGACGGATGTGGATCTCATCGAGTGTCACGGCGCAGGGACCCCTGTTGGGGATGCGGTGGAGTTGAAGAGCATGCGGGCCCTCTGGGGGGAATCGGGCTGGCAGGAGGGGCAATGTTCGATCGGGTCGATCAAATCTGTGGTGGGCCATCTGCTGACCGGGGCCGGGGCTGCGGGGATGATCAAGGTGCTGCTGGGGATCGGGAGAAAGGTGCTGCCGCCGTCGCTCAATTTTACGGAGCCAAAGCCGGACAGCCCCCTGAACGGTGGGCCCTTTCGGGTGCAGACCGATCCGGAGCCGTGGGAACCGCGGGATGCCGATACTCCCCGCAGGGCCGGAGTCAGCGCTTTCGGATTCGGCGGGATCAATGCGCACCTTCTTTTCGAGGAATATCCGGGCGCGGATCTGAAGCATGGGGCGGATCGGAATAAGGAGAAGCTTCGGGGGGAGATCGTTCATTCCCTTTCCGGGAAGGCTGCCGGGGAATCCAGGGAACCGGTGGCCATCGTGGGAATGGAGATCGCTGCGGGAACCCTGGAATCGCTGAAGGCTTTTCAGGAGGCTATTTTCAATGGGGGGACGGCTTTTCGGCAACGGCCCGCACATCGATGGCACGGACGTACCGGGGAAGGGGAGGGGCTTTTCAGCGGCAGTGTCGATGTCGGGGCCTATCTGGAAGCGGTGGATATCGGTGCGGGAGAGTTTCGGATTCCGCCGAACGAGATCCCGGAGATTCTTCCGCAGCAGCTTCTTCTGCTGAAGATCGGGGCCGGCGCGATGCGGGATGCGGGCATTCCCCTTCGGGAGGAGCGGCCGAGAATGGGCGTGATCGCGGGAATTGATTTTGACCATGAGGCGACCAACTTTCATCTGCGCTGGAGCAGGGAAGAGGGCTCTTTTTCAGGGGAGCAGCAAAAGACCAAAAGGACAAAAGGGACAAAAATGACCCAAGGGACCGGGGGGGATGTTGGGGGTGGTTTTCCGCCGTTAACGCCGACTCGGACCGTGGGTGCGCTGGGGGGGATTGTGGCCAGCCGGATTGCAAGGGAGTTTCGGTTTGGCGGGCCGAGCTTCGGGGTTTCCGAGGATACGGCTTCGGGAATCCGGGCGCTGGAGATCGGGATGCGGGCATTGCAGGCCGGAGAAATGGATGCGGTTCTGATCGGTGCGGTGGATCTTTTCGGAGATATCCGAAGTCTGGCGATTCGGGAGGGGATGCTCTCTTTGAAAGGGGAAAAATCGGGTCTTGCGACGCCTCCGGGGGAGGGCGCGGCTGCGCTGGTCATCAAGAGGCTTTCCGATGCCCGAAGAGACGGCGATCGGATCTATGCGGTCATCGGAGGCATCGGAGCTGAGGCCGGAGAAAAAGGCCATGTGAATTCTGTCCAAAGTGCGCTCCGGGAGGCCGGAATTTCGGCAGATGAGATCAGCTACGCGGAAATGGGCGGGCGCGGGAGTGCATCTTCGGAAGGCTCTGGGGCCGAACATTCGGACCTGATGGCGGACCGGATGACAGGCCGGAAGACGGGCTTGCGGAATCAACCATGTGCGGTCGGTTCCCTTGTGCCTGCAGTGGGACATATCGGCGCGGTTCAGGGATTGGCCTCGGTGATCAAAACAGCGCTCTGTCTCTACCAGGAGATTATTCCGCCCCATTTGGGGGCGCAGCCCGAACATCCCGGAGCTGTCTCTCCGTCTTGGGATTCGAAGAAATTTCATGTTCCGCTTTTCCCGCAATACTGGTTCCGCGATCGGGCCGACGGCCCCCGCAGAGCCCTTGTGGAGATCGAAACCGCAGATGGGGCTTGGTCCCATGCGGTGCTGGAGGGCTTTGAGAAAATTACCGAAAAAAGCGGAGAAAAAGGGCCTGTACCGCTGACAGATCGGGAACGAAGCCGGCCCTTGGGCGAAATCCGGCTGGGGCTTTTTGCCGTAGAAGGGGATGATCCGGAGAGCCTCCTAAGTGGCTTGGAAAGGCTGGCTGCCTTTATCCGACAGCCCGGGAACGGGGGCAGATCCATCGAAGCTCTGGCAAGAGGTTGGTTCAAAACCGATGGACTCCATTTAAAGAAGAGGCTGGGCCTTTCGATCCTTGTAAAAGATTCTGAGGATCTTGAAGGGCAGATCCAGGTGGCGAAAAGAGCGGTTGCCGATGGCCTGCACACCAGAATCACTGGCGGCTCCGGCGTTGCATATTCTCCTGATCCCGCAGGAAAAATCGGAGAGACGGCCTTTGTCTTTCCCGGCTCCGGCAACCATTATGTGGGAATGGGCCGGGGAATCGGGGTCCGGTGGCCCCAGGTTCTCCGGGAGATGGATGCGGAAACCCGGCGACTCAGGACTCAGATGGTTCCGGAGTGCTATGTTCCCTGGCGGACATCCTGGGAAAAGGGATGGGAGGCCGAAGCCCAGGCCAAGATCGTCTCCGATCCGCTCTACATGATCTTCGGGCAGGTGGTGCATGGCGGAATGATGGCAAACCTGGTTCGAAGCTTCGGTGTCCGTGCCCATGCGGTGATCGGCTACAGCCTCGGGGAATCGGCCGGATATTTTGCAATGGGCGCCTGGCCCGAAAGGGGAGAGATGCTACGCCGGATGCGGGAGACAGATCTTTTCACCACGGAACTGGCCGGCCCCTGCCGGTCCGCGCGGGCTGCTTGGAACCTGAAGCCGGACCAACCGCTGAACTGGCGGGTTGCTGTGGTCAACCGGCCTGCGGAAGGGGTGAAGCAGATTCTTTCCCATTGGCCCCTCTGTCGGCTGCTGATCGTCAATACGCCGGATGAATGCGTGGTCGGCGGCCAGGCAGAGCATGTGGCCGGAGCGGTCCGGGAGCTGAAGTGCGACGCCTTCTATCTCGACGGCGTGGTGACGGTTCACTGCGATGCGGCCATACCCTCTGCCGATGACTATCGGGCACTTCACCTTTTTCCGACAACTCCGCCGGAGGGGATTCGATTCTATAGCTGCGCGCAGGGAGATGCCATCGACCTGACATCCGACCTGAGATCCGACCTGGCATCCAATCTGGCATCCAATCTGGCATCTGGGGCCGCGGCCGATTCGATTCTCCGACAGGCCCTCTACGGCTTCGATTTTCCCAAGACCGTTGAAAAGGCTTATGCGGACGGGGTGCGGGTCTTTCTGGAGATGGGGCCGGCCGCCTCCTGCACGAGGATGATCTCGAGAATTTTAAAGGACAGACCCCACCTTGCCCTCTCCGCCTGCGTCAAAGGGGAGCCGGATGAGGTGACGGTCCTCCGATTTCTGGCAACGCTCATCGCGGAACGGGTTCCGGTCGATCTTTCGATGCTCTACGGCGAGATGGTCGATTCCGCAACATTTGCCAGGGATGAAGAGAAGGGGAATGTTATCCGGGTGCTAATCGGCGGAAATGAGCTTTCCGGGGTTCAAGACCAGCCTTCGGCATCGGATGCCGGAATTTCGGCCCCGGAAATTGAACCGCACAGTATCGAACCGGAACCGGCTTCCGAAACCAGCTTTTTGCAGAGTTCAGCGCCGGAACAGGAAGAAAGAATGCCATCCCAACCATCAATGCCGGAAATGAACGATTTTGAAGCGCTTTTTCAAAAACCTGTTCCCCCCCATATGGCGGAGCCTGAGAATGATCCTGCGGAAATGATCCTGCCGACCGCGGAAACCTTCAGCAATGCGTTGATTGCGGGACAGGTCGATTCCATGAAAGCCACAGCCGAGGCGCACCAGGCATTTCTCGATCTCTCTCAGGAATTGACCCGGGCCTACGGCGAAACCTTTGTCTTCCAGGCGCGTCTGCTGGAGGAGAGCATCCGAGCCGGAGAATCTTTTACCGAGCCCTCTTCGACCCCGGATTTTTCCCAGCCGGACATTCAGCGGCCGGCCTCTTCTCCAGCTCCTTCTCCGGCCCCGCCCATTCCGGAATCAGCAGAACCGGAACCCGCCCCGTCCGCCTTTCCAAAGGAGATGTGCATGGAGTTTGCCGTGGGATCGGTGGCAAAGGTGCTGGGGCCTGGGTTTGCCGAAGTCGATGGCTATCCGGTGCGGGTCCGGCTGCCGGATGTGCCGCTGATGCTGGTCGATCGAATCCTCTCCGTGGAAGGGGAGAAGGGCTCCCTGACCAGGGGGCTGGTGGTGACGGAGCATGATGTCCTCCCGGACGCCTGGTATCTCGACGGAGACCGCGCCCCTGTATGCATCTCGGTGGAAGCGGGACAGGCCGACCTCTTCCTCTGCTCCTATCTCGGCATCGATCTGGCTGTAAAGGGAAAGCGGGCCTACCGGCTCCTGGACGCAAAGGTCACCTTCCACCGGGGGCTGCCCAGGCCCGGGGAGACCATCCGGTATGAGATCGAGATCGACCGGTTTGCCCGGCAGGGGGAGACCTGGCTCTTCTTCTTCCGGTTCGAGGGGTACATCGGAGAGGAGCACCTGATCACCATGCAGGACGGGTGCGCGGGATTTTTCACCGCAGAAGAGGTGCAGCGCTCCGGCGGCATCATCCTGACCCCGGAGCAGAAAGCCCCGGCAGCAGGAGATCGGGAGATGACCGATCTCGTCTCCCTCGCGGCGGAAGATATCCAAAGCCAATACGATGAGGCCGAGGTGGATGCCCTGAGAATGGGGGATCTCGAAAGGGCATTCGGCCCGGCCTTTTCCGGCATCACCCTGCCGCCCTCCCTGCGCCTTCCCGGGGGCCCAATGCGGCTGATCCACCGGATCATCGAGTTCGACCCGAACGGGGGCCACTACAGCATCGGCCGGATTCAGGCCAAGGCCGACATCCATTCGGAGGACTGGTTTCTGACCTGCCATTTCGTGGATGACAAGGTCATGCCGGGAACCCTGATGTATGAATGCTGCGCCCACGCGCTGCGGGTCTTTCTTCAGCGGATCGGCTGGGTGACGGAGAAGCCCGGGGTCTGCTACGAGCCGGTCATCGGGGAGGTGAGCGTGCTCAAATGCCGGGGGCCCGTCACCACGGAGACGAAGGAGGTCATCTATGAGGTGGATATCTCCCGGATCGGCTACAATCCCGAGCCCTTTGTCATCGCGGATGCCCACATGTACGCGGACGGACACCGGATCGTCATGTTCACGGGGATGGCCATGAAGATGACCGGGATAACCCGGGAGGAGATCGAAGAGTTCTGGAGTTCCCGCAGAATGGCAGGGGAGGGCAGTTCCTCTTCCCGGCAGTCCGAACCCCTCTACAACAAAGAACAGCTCCTGGCCTTTTGCGAGGGAAATCCCTCGGAAGCCTTTGGCGAAGCCTATCGGATCTTCGACCAGGACCAGGAGCGGCGGATTGCCCGCTTGCCCCGGCCCCCCTATTTTTTCATGGACCGGGTCGTCACCACTGAGCCTGAACCCTGGGCTCTGAAGCCGGGCGGATGGATCGAATCGGAATATGATATTCCTGCAGATGCCTGGTATTTCAGGGCCGAGCGCACCGGAACCATCCCCTTTGCGGTGCTGCTGGAGATCGCGCTGCAGCCATGCGGATGGCTTGCGGCCTATGTCGGTTCCGCGTTGAGGAGCCAAAAAGATCTCAAGTTCCGGAACCTCGGCGGAAAGGCGACCCTCCACGCGCCCCTTTTCCCGGACAGCGGGACATTGAAGGTCTGCGCCCGAATGTCACAGGTGGCAGAGGCCGGGGAGATGATCATCGAGCACTTTGAGATGCAGGTACTCGATAACGGAAAAATGATCTACGATGGAACCACCTATTTCGGCTTTTTCACCCATGCGGCCCTGGCTGACCAGGTCGGCATCCGGGGAGCGGCCGCGCTGGCCTATTCCCCTTCGGAAGATGAGAAGGAAAGGGGGTTTTCCGCTGCGCTACCCATAGAGCCGCCGCACCATCCCCTCGATTCGAATGACAGGAGCAAATCCCCCGACGATTCCGAAAGCCTTCATGGCCTTCTGCTGCCGTCCAAAGCGCTCTTGATGATCGACCGGATCGACCTTTTTGTCCCGGACGGCGGCCCCAAAGGTCTCGGATATATCCGGGGCATCAAGACCGTTGACCCGGACGAATGGTTCTTTCAGGCCCATTTCTACCAGGACCCGGTCTGCCCCGGCTCACTGGGGATAGAGTCCTTTCTGCAGTTGATCAAGTATATGGCTGCAGAACGATGGCCTCACCTTGCCGACACCCATCGTTTCCAAACCCTGACGGGAAAACCACAGGAGTGGAGCTACCGGGGCCAGATCATCCCCACAGATCGACAGGTGACGGTGGATGCCGTCGTGACGGAGATTCAGGAAGGGCCCGAGCCGGCCATGATAGCGGAAGGATATCTCGAAGTAGATGGCCGGTACATCTATCACATGAAGAATTTCGGCCTTCGGCTGGTTTCAGGATAAGGAAAAATGCGATATTCAAAGGTCTATGTCAGTGGCTTCGGCTATGAACTTCCCCCCAATGTAGTGACTTCCGAAGACCTCGAAGAGCGGCTTTCCCCACTCTATGAAGCGCTCCACCTGAAGCCGGGGCAGTTGGAGAGCATCACCGGGATCTATGAGCGCCGCTTCTGGGACCCGGGATATCGGCTCTCCGAGGGCGCGATCGCAGCCGGAAAAAAGGCATTGGAAGGCGCGGCCGTCCCTCCGGAGGCCATCGGAATGCTGATCTACGGCGGCGTCTGCCGGGAGAACCTGGAGCCTGCCACCGCGTGTGCCGCGGCAAACGGCCTCAACCTTTCCGCGGACGCACAGGTCTATGATGTCTCCAACGCCTGTCTCGGGGTGGTCAGCGGAATGATCCAGACCGCAAACGCGATCGAGCTTGGCCAGATCCGTGCCGGGCTGATCGTCTCCTGCGAGACCGCAAGGGAGATCGTGGAGCTGACGATTCGGCAGTTGCTGGAGACCCGTGACATGGATTTTTTCAAGGGATGTCTGGCAACCTTAACGGGCGGTTCCGGCGCGGTGGCCGTGCTCATGACCGACGGCTCTATGGGAGGGGAAAACCACCGGCTCATCAGCGGCGTCACAAGGAATGCGGCCCGTTTTCACCGCCTCTGCCTCTGGGGGCCCGATGCCGGCGCGCCCATCGACGGCCAGCACTTCATGAAGACCGATGCTATAGCTGTGCTTCAGAACGGCGTTGCCCTGGGTGTGGAGACCTTCAATGCGTTCCGGCAGGAGATGGAATGGCCCGGAGAGAAGCCCGACAAGATCGTCTGCCACCAGGTGGGCGCGGCCCACCAGAAGACGATCCTTCAGGCCATCAACATCCCCAGGGAGAAGGACTTCACCACCTTCGAGTATCTCGGCAACATCGGCACGGTCTCCCTGCCCATCACCGCGGCCATCGCGTCGGAGAGGGAGTTTTTCGAGCCCGGGGATACGGTCGGCTTTTTCGGGATCGGCAGCGGGCTCAACTGCGTGATGCTGGGGATCGAATGGTAAAAGGGGGATGGCAGGGACTTTTTTGATTCTCTATCGGTTTGAATTTCATCTGGAGATAACATGCCGATCCATTATGGAATTTCAATCGGTTTTTAATTCATGGGCAATAGTATCGGCACTTAAATCCTGTTCGTTAGGCCATACGATCCCGCAAAACAGCGGTTTTACTTGTTTGAAATAATCAATATCCTTTAGCTGTTTGAATACCCCTTTTTCAAGATATGGTTTAACATCAAACATCCCGGAACATCCATCCGACAATTCAACAAACAACGTATGATCATTATTTGCATTGACTTTTTTTACCTTTAACATTGTTCACCTCAAGGGCTCAATTTCATGGGGTTGCTGACCTTCAACCGCTAATTTCCAATTCGCTATCAAATCTTCCTGGTGAATCTCAATCCATGCCTTTATCAATTTCAGTCAGTTTGTTATTCGGCATTTCGCCTTTTAATACTTCACCTTCCGGTATCGAAACCACAACGTCATATTCAGCGTAATTTGCATGTATATGTGGCATTTTATGCTCTTTATCATCAAAATAATACATGTAGATGATTATTCCATAAAACAATGAAATGGCAGGTATATCAAGTTCCTCTCTATTCAGCGTTTCCAGGAATACCTCTGTATGCATCCTCCACTGTCAGGGCATCTGCAATCTGAGCTTCATATCGGGCCAACATTTCCAGCACCCGGGACGGCAGCTTCGCCAGGAAGTCCTGACGGACTTTGGGGATACGCTTCAGCGACTTCTCCGTCTCTTTTGTCATCATTTTCAGGTTCAATCCCCAGGGATTGTCCAGCGACCACAATGCTTCCGCGCAATCCGCATCCAGTTCCATCAGGACCCTCAGCTCTATTTGCGGCATCTCTTTCGGAGACACATCCAATTGATCCAGCCCTCGAAACAGCGCCAGAAGCTCCTGCCGGGTCTTCTCCAGACGGTCCCGTAAATCCGCGGGGACACCTTTGGGAGTCTTATCTTTCATCGGTTTTTCCTTTCCATTATGTCTTCTATGCATAGCATCGGCAGTTTGCACCCGGGTATCTACTTCAAACCTTCGCTTCGACCGGGCGAAAGGGAACTCCACGATTGCTTGTAGTCCTATCTCCCTCCTGTCCCACCTATTCTTTCAGACAGAAGCGCTTCCAGGCTGAAGTCATACTGCTTCAGCTCCGGGTTGAAGACTTTGGAAAACTTCCGGAAATCGCTCCGGCCCCAGTTCTGATCTCCGAACTTCTTCAGGTAGGCATCCACATTCCCCGAATGGATGGCAAACATCGGCTGCCTGAAGACCAGCCCCTCTCCGGCAAAATCCTTTCCCTGATGATAATCGTGGATCAGCACAATGCCCCAGCCGCCGATCAGAAAATGGCCCCCCACCGTGGCGACCATCTTTCCCTCCTGTACGGCCTTCAGCGCTTCGGGCTCCCAGTTGACGCCGCTGAAAAAGAAATCCTTTCCCGGTCTTTTCCCGGCCTCCTCCGCGGCTTTCATCGCGCCCAGTGCCATATTGTCATTTGCTGACCAGACAGCCTCCAATTCCGGATATCGTCGCATCAATCCGTTCATTACATCATGGGCCCTTTGCCTGGACCAGTCGGCATTGACGATCTGCTTGAGGATGACGTTCGAAGATTCCTCTATCACCTTTTCCATTCCCTTCACCCGGTCCAGCGAAGCGGGCGTGGCATAGGCTCCGGCAATTCCAGTCATGTGCAACTGACCGTCATCCGCGAGAACACCCCCCTTCAGCGCCTCCTGAATGAGCCACTTCCCCTGGGTATATCCGGCTGCAACATTGTCGGGAATCAGGGTTCCGATCCATGAAGAAGCGATCTGGCGGGGACCTTTCAGCTCTTTCAACTGCTCCTCCAGCAGGTCATTTACGATCAGCATCACCTTAACGCCGGCTTTGTCCGCTGCTTTGATCATCCTTCCGGCTGCCGCTTTTTCATTGACCACGATCAGATAATCCGGTCGATTTCTTCGATGAACCACCTCTTCCGCCAACTGGATCATTTTGAGATGGTTCCGTTCCGGAAGTGCGATCTCTTCGAGATCGATGTTCAGATCTTGGGCCGCGGCCTTCATTGCAGCGGAAGTCATCTTCCAGAAGGATTCGGTCGAAGCCGGATTGATGAAGGTGACATCGATCCGCTCCTCAGCCACCGCGGGGGCGGAGAAAAGAACGACGGCGATCCAGAAACCGATAAGAAGAGACTTTTTCAGATTCCAAACCATTTTCATCCTCCTTTTGGATGTGAACCTATTTCAAATCCCGATCCTTCATGTGCCCACAGGACAGGCCAATTCGCACTCCCGGCAGAATCTGGTTACGGGTTTAGATACAGCTTCTTCTCCAATGGCCTTGGCATCAGGTTTGCTGTCTGCTTTGTCAATATCCAACTGCTGCATGCAGCTCGGTCTGTGATATTTTCCGGTGGAAAAGCTGTTCTGCGGACACGCTGCCTGGCAGAAATCGCCGCAGGTTTCACACGGAGAGAATCCCTCCAGAGGCCCTGTGGGCTCAAGCTCTTCTTCAACAAGGATTGCCCGCAGCCGAATCCGCGGCCCCCATTCCGGATGCAGGAAGAGGTTACTTCTGCCGATGATTCCCAGCCCGGCCAGAACTGCCGCATCCTTTAAGAAGAGCCCGCCCCTTTCCACATGATAGGGCAGGGGAACGGCATTGATGCCGTGTTCCGCTTTCAGCCAATCTTTCAAGGCATCGGATATCTTCATCAATTCCCGGTTGCCCTTGGTGTTGCCGCGGTCCCACCAGTCCAGTTCGGGTTTATCCTCCGGGTGGCGCAGCCCCAGTATAACGGCCGATTTCGCCGCGGCCGGCCATTCTGTTACTGTTGGCTTCTGATCCGCTGAACACGCGCCCAGGATCTCTCCGTTTCTTTCAATGGCCTTGTAGGATGGAGCATTCATGAGATTTTCCAGAAGAACGACTCCGGCTTTGATTCCAGGAAAGGACTCGGCTTTTGCAATGATTTCATTTCGAATATTCACTTTACCACCTCTTTGAATAGATTATGCACTGTATATTTTTTCCGTCTTTTTCTTTAAGCTTTCTTTGCTTCTTTTCTCTTGATTTTCTGCCCATACCAAACACTCTGACGGTTTTTGTTTGATGAGATTGTTTTTTTGCTGCTCGTTTTGAAGATAACAGACTCGGAAACTATGGGGCTGTCGGCAGAATCGCCTTCCCCCGGGAGGTGAAGGAGATCCCCTGGCTCGACTGTGTGCCTATCATGATGCTTTCCACAATGGGCGGATTGACGCTTTTGTCCGCCTTCCATTCCACGATGAAATTGGCCCCTGATCCGGCCTTGTCCTTTTCCGGAATAATATAGCGGACCGACTCCATAGGGTTTAAAAAGATCGGCTTTTCCAGGTATTTTTTTACCAGCTTTCCCTGGGTCTCATGATAATCGACAAGCGTGACCTCGATGGCATCTTTGGGATTGACATTCCTGATGCTCAAAGTCACCGTCAGCAAAAACGACAGTTCCCGGTCTCCGCTGTAGATGTGGGAATAGACCGGCACATAGATAGTCTGTCCCTTCGATAATCCGGTATCTTGTCCGGCCTGTAACGGCAGGGGAAAAAGGAAAAAGGAAGAGAAAAGAATCAGCAAAAGAGGAAAAAGAAAGATATCTTTCATGGGATTTTCTCCAGTTCATGTTTTATGTCAAATACCTCTTTCGACATAGTTTTTGTATTACAATATATCTATCGATCGGATCGGTCAACCTTCTTCTGATGAAATGAGCCGGTTTTTGAATCGATGGGCAATCTCCTCTGCCAGCCGGTCCTGATCGGCATAATCGCCGTCGATGGTCATCTCCGCATACTTCCGGTAGAGGATCTGCCGCTCCTCGAAGAGTTCTTCAAATGTCTGATCGGCCCCCTTTGCAATTCCCCGGGTCGCGAAATTATGGATCCGCCGTTTCAGTTCATCGAAATCGACATCCAGAAAGACAATGGTCGAAATATCCCTCAGATGGGACATGGCCTTTTTGCTGTAGACCACGCTTCCGCCTGTTGCGATCACATGGTTTTTCACGTCGAGTTTCAATATCTCTGACGCCTCCATGTATCGCAGCCCCAGGTGGCCCGCTTCATCCATGATCTGCTGTAGTGTTTTTTGGACGCTGGTCTGAATCAGCACATCCGTGTCGATGAAGCCGATGCCCAGAATTTTGGCAAGTATGATGCCGATGGTACTCTTTCCCGCGCCCGGCATGCCGATGAGGGTAAGATTTGTTTTCACAGTCAGATTTCAGCCCCAGAAACAGTGATTGGCATCTTCATCCACCAGGATCAGAAAGTCCGGAAAGGTTTTCACTTCCGGTTCCGGGGAGTAGAGATGCCATTTCATGTCGGCTCTCATCCAATAGACCTTCCACTTCATCCGGCTTTTCACATAGGTCGCCTTTGCGATCATCTCCTCCCGGATTTTGCCGGGCTTGTCCCGGATCGGCCAGATCAGATAGATGACAACACTCTGATCTTCGATCCGGTAGGCCAGATCCAACTTATCCCGCACTTCTTCCCGGGGGCGCCGTCTTTCAAAAAAGACCTCCATGGCCGATTCGATATTGGTTTTTTCTGCTTCACTAAAGGGCATAATCACTCCTCAATAGGGATTAAATGAAAGTCTCTTTAGTTCTCCAGCCGATGATAAATATCCCCAATCCCGATCTCAACCGACAGGGACCGGATCGCAATGGAGGCATCCCGGCTTTCGAATTCTTCCAGATGCCATCCGCCGACGCCGTCTTTGTAAAAATGCTCCACCGAAACGGTATACTGGTCCACCAGAACATACTCCTGCAAAGAGGGGATCTTCCGGTACGCCTTGAATTTCGAGCCCCGGTCGTAATCCCGGGTCGATGCGGACAGGATTTCGAAGATCGCCAGCGGGTTTTTGAAGGTATCGTCTCTGCCGCCTGCAAAGTCCACATTTCCGCAGACGATGCTGACGTCCGGATAGGTGTAGTGAGTGTCGGCCTCGACCTCGACCTTCATGTCTCCGCCGTAGATGAAGCAGTCCCGATCCCGAAGGCGGTTGTGGAGAGCGGCAATGATGTTGACCCCGATCACATTGTGGCGATGGGACGCGCCGGTCATGGCGAAGATTTCGCCTTTGTAATATTCGCTTTTGGTTTCTGCACATGCCTCCATTTCGAAGTATGCGGCCGGAGGGATGGTTTTTTGGGATGCCTTCTGCATTGCTGCGCCTCCTTTCAGGTTTCGACCCCTGTTGATTCTATCATGCAGCCAGGAAAATGAAAAACAAAACCGCTTTTTTCGATGTCTCTTGAAACCTGCGGATGAAGGCCGATGCAGTCGGGGAGATCCGCATCCCGGCACTTGCCGAATTCAAAGCATCATAAAGAGCCATGTATGCCGTTAAGCCTGCGACCAGAAGGAAAGATATGCCGAGGACGATCACGATGATCATGGGGACGAATTCTTCGGTTTCGGGATATTGTTCCCGGAGATATCTGCTGCGGGTAAACAGATAGCGGAACAGTTCGATAAAGGCGATCAGGTGCGGAATGCCTGTCCAGCAGATAAAATGAATTTCTGAACTTCTTTAAGAATGTCAGAAAGAACGACCTCTTTGGATTCGATGATCTTTCCGTCTTTGGTATGCTTATGATGTGGAAAAGAGTCCAGATGTTTTGCACCGGGATCAGGAGCATTGTCATATCGAAACAACAGATCGGAGTCTTTCCGATAGTTGTATCCGTTAGTTGTATCCGTATTTGTACTTCTCAATCCCTCTCACGGTAATCTCGATAAATTCCTTGAAATCGAGGGATGAACCTTCGATGAAATCAATTCTTCCCGAAATATACGCGATTTGCTCTGTTTTTCTGTCGATATTCAATTGATAGGCGGCTTTGAGAAAGCAGGACAGGATCAAATTCTCAATTGCAGAAAAATAATCATTCATATTGGAAGATGATCTGTTCAAGAGCCGTCAGCTTTTTCTGCAGGCGTTCTTTTGTTTCGATTTCACCTTCCCATTCCAGAAGCTCCATGTCATCGACCTGCCCGTATAGCTCTTCAGTACTTTTTTTCCCATACTGCTTTTCGAAAGCCGCTAATTTTTCTTGAATATTTGAAAGCTGTTTTTTAAGAACCGTAGCTTCCATATCGACCAGGGACCGGATCTTTTGCATTGTCCAGATTTCGCTGTTTTCTGATACAATTTTTACCATTTCGGGAACCTTTTTCAAGAAAGGGTTTGATGTCCGGCCATCCCCGTTTGTCCTCCGGACTGCTGGTTTATGTTCTCATTGCCATTTTCAAGCACTGGTGTGATGGAGTTCTTCTCGAATAATCCGCCTTAAAGTATCTTCCAAATCGTCGTATTCCAAGGCTCGTCGAAGAGTGTCGTTGATTAATTTGTCATATTCACTTTCCCCGGCTACAGCTTTGAAATATTCAACGAGAACTGTATCGAGTTCGATGGTTACCTGCTGCTTTCCGGAAGTGACAGGATTCAAGCCGACACGGAAGACTGCGCGATTGATATCCTCCTGAGTAACTTCAGGATACTCATCCCGTTCATCGGAGATTTTTGAAGAATATGATCTGCTCATTTTTTGTTACCTTTCGCATGGAAATTATACGGATTTCTTCTTCTGTTTCTGTATGTACGATAACAACCACATCTCCCCCAAGCAAACCGATTGTAACCCATCTCTGTTCACCGTAAGCTACACGGTCATCCTCGAAAGTAAAAATCGGCCCGGCAAATACTTTTTCCGCTTCCGCAAAATCAAGGCCGTGCCTGTTCAAATTTTTCTGGCGCTTGGGTTCGTGCCATGTATATCGCATATTTGGGTATTAGCATTTCAGTAAAAAAAATGTAACGTCGTGCTCACCGGACCAGTGAGGACACGCATCGCGCGGCCTTACTGGGTACGGTGGAGCAACTGGTTCGATGATTCCATTTCTGTGTTTCCATCTCGTGGAGCGGCTCCGAAGTGTTGAAGTGCAAGAATCAAAATGCAAACCACAGCAATGCAGGCAAGCCCAAAGCCAAAAGGAAGAACGGCAACCCATCGCCTCTTGCCATTGAGGATACACAGGAGAGTCACTCCGGCTGCGATGCCGCCGACTCCCAATGTTACACCTGCAATCATTATGATCATTTCATCTTCTCATCGAACCAGTGCTTAAACAGCATTATTTGCAGTATAATATCAAAATTAAAGTGATAACCAGAATGCATAAAAAGTGCCATTCCAATATACTGATTTCTATTTTTCTTTTAACCTTCTCCTGCAAAACAATATGAAGCGACTTGTCCAGCACATTATTTGCCTATCCTGAAACATCACCCATTATGAAGCATAATTGTATTACGATTTCCTATAATCTGATTTTACTCTATTCGTCAAGAGATAAAGAGAGATCGGGCAAATCGAAATAACCGATTCTACCAAACCGGAGAGATCATTACAAGGCCAGTATCTCTTTTCATAATCCATAGAATAGAATATCATACCAGAATGAAAGCCAAATAATGGAACTACGGACAATATAGGAGTCTCTCCATGACCCATCAGAAGAACCATGCCGAAGCCATCCTCAAAGCCTACCAAACCTTTCGCACCCGCTTCGACCACATCACCCGCAACGCCAAAACCCGCTTCATCAACCGAGACTGGAAAGCGGTCCAAGCCGCCGCGGCCGAGCGCATCAGCCTCTACCGCGGTGCCGTGGACGGTTCGGTCGAAGAGATCTCCGCCCTGATCGGAGAGAAGAAGGGCGACAAAACCCTCTGGGGAGAGATCCGCACCGCCTACTCCTCCCTGATTTCCGACCGCTGCGACTGGGAGATCGCGGAGACCTTCTACAACTCCGTCACCCGCCGGATCTTCTCCACCGTGGGGGTGGACGAGGAGATCGAGTTCGTCGCCACCGATTTTGAAGCCCCTCCCACAAAGCCGTCCGAGCAGATATACCAAACCTTTCCCGCAGACCGCGGCATGGAGAAGCTGATCCGGGAGATCCTCCGCGCATCGGAGCTTTCTGATGCCTTTGAAGACCTCGATACCGAGGCCCGGCTCGTGGGAGAGCGGATCGAATCGGTGCTTTCAAGACAGGGGCTTCTTTTGCAGGTGGAGCGGGCCGAGATCATCCGAAAGGTCTTCTACCGGTCTATGGGCGCCTATATCGTGGGCAGGCTCATCGCAAAAGATAAAAAAATTCCCCTTGCTCTTGCTCTGCTCCATCCAAAGGAGGGCGTGCGCGTCGATGCGGTGCTTTTAGACGAAGACAGCGCCAGCATCCTCTTCAGCTATACCCGCTCCGCGTTCCACATCGATGTCAACCGGCCCTATGACCTGGTGCGCTTCATCAAGTCCATGATCCCCCACAAGCCTCTGGGGGAACTCTACAGCTCCATCGGCTACCATAAGCACGGCAAGACCGAACTCTTCCGAGACATCCGGCGACACCTGACAGACTGCAGAAAAGAGCAGTTCCGGATCGCCCGGGGAAAGCAGGGGATGGTGATGCTCGTCTTCGATATCACCGATTTCGATCTGGTCTTCAAGCTGATCCGGGACCGGTTCGCGCGGCCAAAATCGACTACCAAAGCGGAGGTGATGGAAAAGTACGACCTCGTCTTCCGCCATGACCGTGCGGGACGGCTGGTGGAGGCTCAATCCTTCGAGCATCTCCAGTTCGAGATGAGATGCTTCTCCCCTGACCTGCTCCGGGAACTGGAGGTGCATGCAAAGGGGATCATCCGGCATAAGGATTCCTTTCTGGTGGTGGATCATGCCTATGTGGAGCGCCGGGTCACGCCTCTGGATATCTTTATTCAGGAGGCGAACCCCGATGCCGCGGAAAAGGCCGTGATCGACTACGGCCAGTCCATCAAGGATCTGGCCCGCAGCAACATCTTTTGCGGGG
The DNA here is from genome assembly GCA_011390345.1 of Desulfobacteraceae bacterium. Classification (GTDB taxonomy): domain Bacteria; phylum Desulfobacterota; class Desulfobacteria; order Desulfobacterales; family JAABSP01; genus JAABSP01. The sequence goes on along the minus strand of JAABSP010000020.1, from coordinate 1,321 downwards.
ATCTGCTCATCAAGAACTTCGGCGTCACCCGGCACAAACGGGTGGTCTTCTACGACTACGACGAACTGGCTCTTATCACCGAGTGCCGGTTCCGAAAGATTCCGCCCTCCAGATCCTACGAAGACGAGATGGCTGCAGAACCCTGGTTCAAAGTGGGCCCCGACGATGTCTTTCCCGAAGAGTTCTCCCGGTTTCTCGGGCTTCCGGACAGGCTGCAGCAGGTCTTTATGGATCACCACGCGGAACTCCTGGACTCAGGCTTCTGGAAAGGAGTGCAGGAGCGAATCCTCGCCGGAGAGCCTATCCACATCTTTCCATATTCGGAAAATGACATGATATCAAGATCTTGATACAAATTTGTTCCGATTTTCCCCGGCTCCTGATAAACTATTGAAAAAGGGAAGTTTTTGAATAAAGTCCAAAAAGAAAGGAGCCGAACATGGGAGGTTCTCTTGCAGTGGAAGGGGTGGAGGTGATCGCGCCGGTTTCCGATGCTTTCTCTGAAATCCTGACCCCGGATGCCATCAAATTCGTGTCAACCCTGGCCCGGGAATATGAAAGGGAGCGGCAGCTTTTGCTGGATGGCCGCAAAAAGATGCAGCAGAACATCGATTCGGGCGCGATGCCCGATTTTCTGAAATATACGAAAAAGATCCGGGAGGGGGAGTGGAAGGTGGCCCCCATCCCCGATGATCTCCAGGACCGGCGGGTGGAGATCACCGGACCCGTGGACCGGAAGATGGTCATCAATGCCCTCAACTCCGGGGCCAACGCCTACATGGCCGATTTCGAGGACTCCCATTCCCCCACATGGAACAGCACCATCGAGGGCCAGATCAACCTGCGGGATGCGATTTCCGGAAATCTGGAATTCACCAGCCCCGAGGGGAAGCATTATGCGGTGGGGGAGAATCCCGCCACCCTTATCGTCCGGCCCCGGGGGTGGCATCTCACTGAAAAGCATCTGCTGGTGGACGGAAAGCCCATTTCAGCCGGCATCTTCGACTTTGGCCTCTACTTCTTCCATAATGCAAAGGCGCTGCTGGACAAGGGATCGGGCCCCTACTTCTACCTGCCCAAGCTGGAGAGCCATCATGAGGCCAAACTCTGGAATGACATTTTTGTCACCGCACAGAATCTGCTGTCGATCCCACAGACCAGCATCAAGGCCACGGTTCTCATCGAGACGATTCTTGCGGCATTCGAGATGGATGAGATCATTTACGAGTTGAAGGATCACATGGCCGGGCTCAACTGCGGCCGGTGGGACTATATCTTCAGCTTCATCAAGCGGTTTCGAAACATCCCGACCTCTCTCTTC
>JAABSP010000071.1 GCA_011390345.1 Desulfobacteraceae bacterium | reverse complement strand
GGACAAAGTGGACAAAGTGGACAAAGTGGACAAAGTGGACAGAGTGGACAGAGTGGACAGAGTGGAGGTCGAAATGAAACCCCACGACCTCTGCCGGGATGTTCATTCCCAAAATTCACCTAAATGACCTTGGCCTCTTCCCGCAGAAGACGGACCAGCGCATCGGCCTTGGCCTGGGGAGAATCCCCCTCGATGATCCTGCCGGCCTTTCGCTCCGGCGGGGGCGTCATCTTAAGGATCTTGACCTTGGGAGCCACATCCTCCTCCTTCAGTCCGAGATCGGACAGGCTTTTTGTGTCGATCGGCTTCTTCTTGGCTTTCATGATGCCCATCATGGAGGCGTACCGGGGTTCGTTCAGGCCCCGCTGAGTGGTCAAAAGGGCGGGAAGCGGCGCCTCCAGGACCACGGTTCCCCCCTCCACGGTCCGGGTGCATCGGATCTTCTTCTCCTCGAGTTCGGCCTTGACCACCAGCGAGATATTGGGGATGCCCAACAGTTCCGCGACGGCCGGGCCCACCAGATAATTATCATCGTCCACGGCCCGCTGGCCCGCAAGAATCAGATCATGGGGCATGTTGCGGATGGCAGACGCAAGGGCTTTGGCGATGCCTAAACCGTCGGCCCCTGCCACAGCGGGATCGTTGATCAGCATTCCTTTGTCTGCGCCCATGGCCATTGCGGTTCGCACCGCCTCCTGAGCCTTGTCGGTCCCAGCACAGAGGAGAGTTACCGTGCCACCGGATTTCTCCTTGATCCGGAGAGCCTCCTCCACCGCAAACTCGTCATACGGGTTGATGACCCATTTGACCGCGTCGGTCTTTATCGAAAGGCTGTCGGCCGCGATCTCGATGAGCGATTCGGTGGCCGGAACCTGTTTGAGCAGTACGATGATATCCACAACAAAGCATCCTTTCCCTGATTCAAAGCGGATAAAAAATCAAAACAGTATCTCTAAAAGCATAAATCCGATTAAAGGACCAAACCTAAAGGAATCCTCTCCCCTTGTCAACTCCTTGTCTGCAAAATCATGAAGGGGGAGGCGCATATCCGGGAAAGCCGGAGGAGAAGTGATCCTTCAAGGTTCCGTTCGGCCGCAGGACCACCACCATGCACTCCACATCTTCAAGGGACTCGATCAGGGCAATCCCCTGTTCGGGACCCATCACCATCAGCGCTGTTGCCAGACCATCGGCGAATGTGCAGGTGTCCGCGATGACCGATGCGCTGACCACGCCCGTGGTCGCGGGATAGCCGGTTCTCGGGTCGATGATGTGAGAGTAGCGCTTTCCCTCTATCTCGAAGAAGAGACGATAGTTCCCGCTGGTGGCCAGTGCCCCGGTTTCGAGGGAGAAGGCGTGATAGACCGCATGGGTCTGCGCACCCGGCAGGGGAAGGTTGATGCCTACCCGCCAGGGCTTTCCGTCGGCCTGGGTCCCGGATACGAAGATCTCCCCGCCGATCTCCACCAGATAGTTATGGACCCCCGCCTTTTCCAGCAGCTCCGAGATCTGATCGACACCATACCCTTTTGCCACAGAGGCGAGATCGAGCGTGACCTCCGGGATCTTCTTCTTCAGGCGCCGGTTCTCAAACATCTCGATCCGGTCGAAGCCGACAAATGCGCGGCGGGAGCCGATCGCCTCTTCAGGCGGCGGCTCGATGACAGATCCCTTCCGGCCAAAGCCCCAGAGCGTAACCAATGGATCGACCGTGCCGTCCCATGCGCCCCCTGTAAGCCGGTACAGTTCCCTTGCCATGATCATCACCTGCATGAAATCATAGGAGATCTCAAAGAGCGCCTCAATATCGTTCCATTCATTGAAACGGCTGATCTCGCTTTCCGGATCATAGGTTGACATGCTCCGGTTGATGGCCCCAAGACGGGCTGCGATCTTCTCCTGAAGCCTTTCCGGGGGTCGGTCCGTCACCAACCGGATGTTGTAGGTGGTTCCCATGGTTCTGCCCGAAATGATATACTCCTTTTCCCTGCATCCGGAAGAAAAGAGCAGAAGAATGGAGAGAAGGATCGCGATCAGGATCGGAGAAGTTCTTTGGCGGGTCATCCGGGTCATCTTTTTCATGAGGATTACGCTCTTCAGCAGATTCTCGGCAGTTGTTCTCCGGCCAGCATGTCAACAATCCGTGCGCCCCCGATAGGGGTCTCCATAAAGACCCTTCCGGGATGGTCATCCACAACCTCGCCGATGATTGCCCCATCCTTTCCAAAGGGATCGGCCCTCATGGCAGAAAGCACCGGCTCGGCATATTCCGGCGGCACAAAGGCCAGCAGTTTTCCCTCGTTGGCCACATAGAGCGGGTCGAACCCGAGAAGATCGCAGAGGCCCGCGACGGCCGGCTTCACCGGAAGATGCGCCTCATAGATTCGAATGCCCTTTCCGGACGCGGACGCGATCTCATTCAGGGTGGTCCCTACGCCGCCCCGGGTCGGGTCCCGAAGCACATGGAGATCGGGACAGACAGAAAGCATTTTCAAGACCAGGCCATTCAAGGCTGCGGTGTCGCTCTGCAGGGGCGCATCAAAGGCCATCCCCTCCCGCTGGGTCAGGATGGTCACGCCGTGGTCCGCCATTGTGCCGCTTAGGATGATCTTATCCCCGATTTGTGCCCGGGTCGAAGAAACATCCACCCCGTCAGGAATCCGGCCGATGCCGGAGGTATTGATGAATATCTTGTCGGCCGCGCCTCTGGGAACTACTTTGGTATCTCCGGTGACGATCTTCACCCCGGCCTTTTCCGCGGCCGCGGCCATGCTCTTGATGATCCGCCGGAGATGGTCCATGGGAAATCCCTCCTCCAGGATGAGCCCTGCGCTCAACGCCAGCGGAATCGCGCCGCACATGGCCAGATCATTGACGGTTCCGTTCACCGCAAGCTCTCCGATATCTCCGCCAGGAAAGAAGATGGGATCGACCACAAAGGTGTCGGTGGAAAACGCGATCCGGCCTTTCTCAACCGCAAGCATCGCGCCGTCATCCAGGGCAGAGAGGGTTGGATTGTCAAAAGCGGGAATAAGCATCTCCTTCACCAACTGGTGGGAGAGCTTTCCGCCGCTGCCGTGATCCAGAAGGATCGTTTCGGAAGCAGATGTCCCGGAGGAGCCGGAGGAGCCGGAGGAGAAAGTTTGAGGGGATTTGGGTTTTGCCATTCTCTCTTCTGCTGCGTCAGGATGGGGGGCTGTGAAATTTATGATATGCCGCACAGGTTCCCTCGCTGGAGACCATGCAGGGGCCCACCGGTTCGAGCGGGGTGCAGACCTTGTCGTAGAGCGGACACTGGGGCGGGATCATCTTTCCGGTGAGGATCTGGCCGCAGGCGCACCCTCTGGGCGGCGGGACATCCGAGATTTCGATGCCGAAATGGACTGCCGCATCGAAATCGGCAAATTCTTCTCTTATTACAAGGCCGCTGCCGGGAATAGTTCCCAGCCCCCGCCACCGGGCATCATCGGCTGCAAAGACCTGTTCCATCACCGCGATCGCCTTCTGGTTTCCCCCTGGGGCCACGGCCCGGCCATAGCCGTTTTCAAGAAGAGGCTCTCCTTTTTCAATAGCCGATATCAGCATCCATACCGCCAGCAGAATGTCGGCCGGCTCGAAGCCCGCGATCGCGCAGGGTATCCGGTGCCGTTCGAACAGGGGGCGATACGCCTCGCTTCCGATGATCACCGATACATGCCCCGGCAGGATGAAGCCGTCGATCTCCACGGCCTCGGTCTCCAGAAGAGCGGCCAGAGCCCGGGGCACGGTCTTGTGGGCAGAAAAGACGAAGAAGTTCTTCAGATCCAGGGATCGGGCCGTCAGGATCGCGGCCGCGATGGCCGGAGCAGTGGTCTCGAAGCCGATCCCGGGAAAGACGATCTTTCTCTTTGGATTCTCGCGGGCAATCGCGACCGCATCCATCGGAGAGTAAACTGCACGGATGTCTCTTCCCGCGGCCCGCTCCTTCAAAAGGGTCGATCCGCTGCCTGGAACCCGGAGAAGATCTCCGAAGGTTGCGGTGATGACCTTCTCCTCCCGGCTGAGACGGATAAAGGCATCGATCTCCCCCTGATCCGTGACGCAGACCGGACATCCGGGGCCCGAAAGAAGAGAGATGGTCTCCGGCAGCAGGCTCCTGATCCCGCTTCGGAAGATGGAGACCGTGTGGGTCCCGCAGACCTCCATCAGCCGGACCGGCTTCAGGCTGGCATCCCGGATCTTTGCAATCAACTGTTTTGCGATTGCCGGATCTTTGAACGGGGCTCTATCTTCGATGGTCAAACCGTCTTTCAACTCCTTACAGGCTGAGCACCGCGCTGGTAAAGGAGAGTTCGATCAGCTCGTTTGCCGTGGCAAGTCTTGCCCCCTCGATCAGATCTTCCTCGTCAAAGCACCTCGATTTGACGCACGGGGTGCAGGCCAGGATGGGAACCTCGAACTCCTGCAGCGTCACCAGATGATCGTCTGCGGAATCCCCGGTCGCGGCCCGGATGTTGAGGCACATCCCCTTTTTGGCCAGATAGACCCCCTCATCCAGCAGAAAAACGGCCGCCTTCTTCCCGGCCTTTGCGGCAAAGGCCGCCATCTGAAGCCCCCGGGTGGCCCGGTTCGGATTGTCGGTTCCGCAGGAGATTACCACCAGAAACAAATCTGCCATGTCTGCCTCCTTGTTTTTTTGAAAAAATCTCGTCCAACGATCTGTCGCCTCACCATTCTTATCCTATTTTTCCTTTGTATGCAAGCGGATAGCTCGATTTGCTTGTCTTTTATGGCCTTGAAGTTATATAATGGATCTATGAATACGAAAGCAGAAACTCAATCCGATACGGAAGGGACATCTTTTGCAAAGCGGACGCTGATAGCGACCGGGGTCGGGGCCTCGCTCATCCTTATGCTCATCTTTGCCTGGCAGGCGATCCAGATCCTGCTGCTGCTCTTTGCCGGGGTGATGGTGAGCGTCGTGCTGCAGGGCGCATCCGGCTTCATCAGCCACAGATCCCGCCTCTCTTACAAGATATCCCTTGTGCTGGTCATCCTCCTGATCATCGGGATCGTCGCGGGACTGGTGATCCTGCTCACCCCCAAGCTGTTTGATCAGGCGGTTCAACTCCCCCAGGAGTTTGCAAAGGCATGGGATTCTCTGGAGGATTATCTGAGAAAGTTTCAATGGGGGGATTCGATCCTCAAACGGCTCAACCCGGAAAATATCTTCAATAACAATGATGGGAACGGCTCCGGGATCGGTTCGAGCCTCATCGGCATCTTCTCCTCTACTGCGGGCCTGCTCTCCAGCTTTGTGCTGATCGTGCTGGTGGGGATCTATCTTGCGGCCGAGCCCGATGTCTATAAAAGCGGTCTGATCCGCCTGATCCCGAAAAAGAGACGGGAGAGAGGCGCCCGGATCTTGAATGAACTCTACCATATTCTTCTGGGCTGGCTCGCGGGGCAGTTTCTCTCCATGACCATTCTGGGCGCGCTCATGATGACGGGCCTCTGGTTTCTGGATGTGCCTTTGGCCCTGATGCTCGGCCTCTTCATGGGGCTGATGACCATCATTCCCTATCTGGGCCCGATCATCTCGGGATTTCCGATCCTGCTGATGGCTCTCTCCAAAAGCCCCACCACCTTTTTCTATGCCGGTATCCTCTTTTTCTTCGCCCAGAACCTGGAGGGGTATTTCCTCTCTCCTCTGGTGCAGCGAAAAGTCATCTCCCTTCCGCCGGTGCTGATTCTTCCGGCCCAGGTGCTGATGCTCAACCTCATGGGATTTCTGGGCATTCTCATTGCAACGCCCCTTGTGGCCTGCATCATGGTGCTGGTCCAGCGGATCTACATCGAAGATATCCTGGGCGGCTCTATGGAGACGACTCCGAAACCCATCGAATCTGCTTGAAAAACCTTTTCACCTCTGGTAGAGTTCAGAGGGATTGGATTACCTTTCAAGGAGGATAAGCATGCCCAAGTGGATAAAGTGGATCATCATCTTGCTCGTTGCACTGCTGGGAGTGGCCGCGGTCTTTGTTCTGATCAGCCTTCTTCTGGTCGATTTCATCGTCGATTACTGGTGGTTCAGCGCCAGAGGATACGGATACTACTTCTTTCTCCGGCTTCTCTATAAGTACCTGATCTTCCTCGGCGTCACCGCGTTCTTTTTCGGGGTCTTCTTTTCCAACTTCTGGGTCGCCTCCCGCTATCTGGGAACCCGGAGCCCCAAAGGAGGAGCCGGGGATCGGCGGGCCCGGTATCTGCTGAAGATGTTCAGGACCGGCTCCATGAAGGTCTATCTCCCCTTATCCCTGATCCTGGGGGCCGTCATCGCGATCCCATTCTACATGAACTGGGAGCAGGCGATCCTCTTCATCTTTGGCCCGGACGCGGGTCTGGAGGACCCGGCCTACGGGATCGACATCAGCTTCTACCTCTTCGACTATCCCATTTTTCTGCTGATCCAGTGGGATCTGCTGATCACCTTCGGCCTGCTCTTTATCAGCCTTGCACTGCTCTACTGGATCGAGAACCGGATGCTGGCGGCCACGGAGTTCAACCTTCCAAAAGGTGCGAGAATCCACCTGACGGTCATCATCCTCATCGTCATCGGCATCCAGATCTGGGGGTTCATGCTGGAGCAGTACGGTCTGCTCTATTACAATGATCCGGACAGGGTCTTCTTCGGCCCCGGGTATGTGGAGATGTACTTCTTACTGCCGCTGATCTGGGTCAAGATATTCCTCTTCACGGGCGCGGCCTTATCCCTCATCTTCATGATCCTTCGCTACAGAGGAACCCGGCTCTTTGCCGCCTTTGTCCTCCTCTTCGGCCTGACGCTGATTGCGGAAAAGACCAATTTCGTCCCTGACACGCTAGAAAAATACATCGTTGAGCCCAACGAACTGGTAAAGCAGTTGCCCTTCATCTCCAGAAATATCGACGCCACCCTCGATGCCTACAAGCTCAACGATATCGAAACCCGGGAGTATATCATCGATCCCATCTCCGTGGTTGCCGAGACCGATGACCTGGTCAAGAACCTCCAGAACATCCCGGTCTGGGACCGGGAGCTGCTCGATGATGTCTATGAGGAGCGCCAGGCTATCCGCCCCTACTACTCCTTTCCCGGCATCGACATCGACCGCTACACCGTGAACGGCGTCCACCAGCAGGTCAACCTGGCTGCCCGGGAGATCATGACCCGGAAGCTGCCCCCCCAGGCCGCGAACAGTTGGATTAACAAACGGCTCCAGTACACCCACGGATACGGCCTGGTCATGAACCCCGCGGCCCAGGGCGGGGATAAGTCCATACGCTGGTTCGTCCAGGACATCCCCCTGCGCTCCGACTTCGGCTTTGCGATCAAACAGCCGGCCGTCTATTACGGGCTGGAGGAGTACGAGTATGTCATAGCTCCCTCGGAACTGGGGGAGATCCACTATCCGGAGCGGGAGGGGAACGTGCTGATCCATTACGACGGAAACGGCGGGGTTCCTATGAACAACCTCTTCAGAAAGCTCCTCTTTGCGGTTCACTACAAGGAAAGAAACATCTTCTTCACCACAAAGACCACCGAAAACAGCCGTATCCTGTTCCGGCGGAACATCCTGAAGGCGATCAATATTCTGACCCCCTTCTTCCGCCTCGACCGGGACCCCTATGTGGTGATGACCCCGGAGCGGATCTACTGGATTCAGGATGCCTACACCACATCGAAGTCGTATCCGTATGTCCATGAGTACCAGGGGGAGTTCAACTATATCCGCAACTCGGTCAAGATCATCGTGGATGCCTACAACGGGGATATCTTCTTCTACACCTTCGACCCGGATGACCCGATCATCCGCGCCTATGAACGGGCCTATCCGAACCTGCTAAGGCCCCCGGAGGAAATCCCCGAATACCTGCGGCCCCATATCCGGTACCCCAAAGACATCTTCGATGCTCAGATGGATGTCTACACCAAGTACCACCAGATGGACCCGGAACTCTTCTACCGCCAGGAGGACCACTGGGAATTTGCCGGGATCGAGACCGCGCTCATGCGCTCCTATTACCTCACCTTGAACCTCATCAATGAGGACCTGCACGAATTCATCCTGATCTCCCCCATGAGCCCCATGAACCGGGACAACCTGCGGGCCATGCCGGTAGTCGGGTCCGACGGAGAGAATTACGGCCGGATACTGATCTACAACTTTCCAAAGGGCCAGCAGGTCTATGGGCCGGCCCAGGTGAGTTCCCTCATCGATCAGGACACGGCCATCGCTCAGGAGTTCACCCTCTGGGATCAGGCCGGCTCACAGGTGATCCGGGGGCGGATGATCGTCCTGCCGGTGGAGAATGTCATCCTCTACATCCAGCCGGTCTATCTCGTCTCTTCCACAAGGCTCAAGATCCCGGAGCTGGTCCGGCTCATCATCAGTGAAGGAACCGCTGTGGTTATGGATAGGGATCTTATGGAAGGATTGCGGAAACTGGAGGCCCGGGTGCTGGAGAGAGGGGAGCCGATGGATGGCCGGTTTCCCAGCCAGGCTACGGCCGAAGAGGTTCCGGCCGAAGAGGTTCCGGCCGAAGAGGTTCCGGCCGAAGAGATTGGGGCCGAAGAGATTGGGGCCGAAGAGATTGGGGCCGAAGAGATTGGGGCCGAAGAGATTGGGGCCGAAGAGGTTCCGGCCGAAGAGATCCCCGCCCGGGAGATCCCCGGCGTGCCGGATGAGGCGCTGCCGGAGACCGGCGAGGCCCCGACGCCGGGGAATCCATAAAAGGGAATGATATCCTTATGACCGGGGCAGTTCGACGGTGAACCGGGTCCCTGCCGGGGAGGTCGAAACAGAGACCTCTCCGCCGTGGGCCTCGGTGAACTGCTTTACAATGGCCAGCCCCAGGCCGGTTCCCTTGGACTTTCCGTAGGTGGAAAAGGGAACGAAGAGGTGTTCTCTGATCTCCTCGGGAATGCCCCCACCGTTGTCGGAGACCTCGAACCGAACCTTCCCCTCCTCTCCATCCGTCACTTTCAGAAGAATGGAAGGCGCATCGGGCTTTTTCTTCTCAACGGCCTCGGCCGCATTCCTTATCAGATTGACCATGACCCGAAAGATCTTTCTCTCATCTGCAGGAAAGGGAGTATCCGAATCCATCTCCACCTTCATGGGGACAGACAACTCACGGAGATTTTCCGCCACCGATCTTGCCACCGATTCCACAAATGGCCCCATGAGGATGGTATCTTTGGTCAGCTCCGCATTATGGGTGAAGTCGAGGATATCCTCAACCAGGGCCAGCGCGGCCACGGCCTGCTCGTCGATGAGCCGGTGGATCTCCTTTACCGCGTCCGGATCATCGGCCATTTCGGTCGCCATTGACGTTGCGCTGCAGATGCTGCCGATGGGCCCCCGGAGATCATGGGCCACCATGCCGATCGCCTTCCCCACCGCGGAGAGCTTCTCGTTTCGGATCAGGGTCTCCTGAAGATCGACATTCGCGATGGTCATAGCCGCCTGCTCCAGAAAGAGACGCACCAGATAGATCCGCTCGATGTTGATGGATCGGACCCCATCCTTCAGCAGCGCGACGATCCCGTACCTATCCAACTGGAAGAAGAGGAATCTCTCGGCATAATGGGTCATCCGCTCGGAAAAGCCGGTTTTTTCAAGCTCCAGGATATACTCGTTCTCCGAACCGGTCTCGGCAAGTGCTCCGATGCCGATCACTTTGTCGTAAAACCCTTTGCTGTTCTGCACCACCAGCATCGCGGAAAGGGTTCCCAGCATATCGGCCACCTGCTGAAGTATGTTGTTTAGCAGCGGCTTGAGCTGCCATCGGCTGGCCCGGAGATGGGAGGTGATATCGATGAGATCCTCCAGGCTTCTGGCCTTGTTCCACTCATAGACCGCCTTTGTGGCAATCTGGCGCACCTCTTCCACGGAAAAGGGCTTGCAGTGGTAGCTGACATTCATGCCAGCCCGGGCCACCACCTCTTCGATGCCATAGTCGCTGTATGCAGTGACAAAGATGATCTCGGCCCGCTCATCCACATCCCGAATCCGCTGAACCGTCTCCAGGCCATCCCATCCCGGCATCCGCATATCCACAAAGATTGCGGCAAAGGGCTGCTCCTTTTCAACGGCCTCTTTAACCATTTCAAAACCTTCGATGCCGTTGGCGGCTACGGAAAGCTCAAATCGGAAAGAGCCCTCCTCTTTCCGGTCCCGGGCTTCCCCCTTCCCGAAAAGAACCTCCGATGCCCGATCCAGGGAATAGGAATCCCGGCGCTTGGGAACCAGAATATCCCTGAAACTGTCTCTTATGGTTTCATCATCATCGATGACCAGAATGCGATTGTTGAAAAAACGTTTCATTCATGCTCCTTCATTATTGGCAATTCCATCAACAAAGTGGCCCCTTTTCCCACGCCGTCGCTTCTGAGGGAAAGGATTCCTCCGTGGCTTTCCACGATGTTCCGGCACTGGTAGAGGCCGATTCCGGAATTGCGGTTTTTGGTACTGTATCCTTTTTCAAAAAGCTTTTCACCCTGTTCCGGTGAAAAGCCGCATCCATTGTCAGCAATGGTTATCCCGATCCGATCCTTCCACGGGATGTTTTCAATGCCGATGTCGATCACCCGCTCCGGGGTCTCATCTTTGACATCAAATGCTTCGCAGACATTTTTGAGCAGGTTCAAAAAGACCTGCAGCAGCCGGGTCCGGTCTCCGGAGACCCGAGAAAGATTTCCTTCGTACTTTCTCCGGATCTTGATCTTCCGCTTTTGAAAGCTGCCAATGTGTATGGCAATGGCATCTTCGATCAACTCGGGAATATCGATGTAGACCTTTTTCCCCATCCGCCCCTCCTGGGCATACTGGCGCTGGAGGTGAAGGATCTCGTTGATATGGCCAAGGGTCTTTGTCATCCGCTCCACATCCCCCTGGAACTCCAGGAAACGGTTTTCCAGGCTGCTGTTCAACTCCCGGACAAATGTGATCAGTGCCTCTCCCTTTCCGGGTCCCAATGCTGTTTCCAGGGAATCCTTCTGCCCTTCGAAAAGCCGCTGAAGGCGCTCCATCGCATCCCGTTCGGGCCACTGCTCCCCCAGCAGACCCGTCAGCTGGGTCCCCAGCGCGGTGACCGCATTGCCGATATCATGGAGAACACTGGAGGCCATCTCGATCTTCCCTTGCTGCATTGCCTCCTGCTGCATTGCCTCCGCGATCTTCTTCTTGATCTGAACCTCTTCGGTGTTGTCGAGGATTGCGCCTTCGGTATAGCCTTTGTCCACATAATGGGCCGCGCTCAGGATCAGCGAGCGCTCGTTGCCGTGCCGATCCCGGACCACGACATCGAGATTGTCCACCTTCCCCTCGGTATCGAGGATCTTCTTCACCCGATTCCGATCCGAGATATTGATATAGCAATTTAGGGGAACCATCTCGGCCTTCATCTTTGCCGGGGAATCATAGCCGAAGATCTTTGCCGCTGCCGGGTTCGCCTCCAGCACGGTCGATCCGTCCGGTGTGATTCTGAAGATCCCCACCAGTGCGGTGTCGAAAAGATTCCGATACTGCGCCTCCCGCTCCTTGAGCTGGGAGAAAATCAGCTTGAAAGGTTTTCTAAGGCCGATCTCCACAATGGCCTTGTAGATAAGGTAGTAGGAGCCGATCTTCAAAAAGTGTCCCACGAGATTGGAAAGGTTATAGGCGCTGGTATAAAGGGTAAGGATGAATTCGCTGATGATGGTCAAAACGATGGCCCCCGAAATCAGCAGGTAGAGATTCTGATCAAAGCGCTTCCGGTTCCGGTAGATGTGGATAAGGGCAGCAATCAGAATCAGGCAGATGATGTATTCGCTGACAATCTTGAAGGGGGTTTGACACGCACCCGGGACAAGGCATTCGGGGAAAATATCCCAGATGAAGATCGACATCAGTAAAAAGGCGGTCACCGCCCCCAAAAAGGTAAAAAAAGCGCCATAGGAGATCCGGGGCTTTGTGCCGAAAAAAAGAGGTATCCCCAGCAGCGTCAGGCTCTCCATAAAGCGGGCAGCAACCCAGAGCTGGACAGAATACCCCTCGCCTTGGGCCAGGATGTCCATGCCGCTGTAGCTCAGGGTATGGAAGAGATCGAGTACCGAGATGAAGAGATAGGCGATCCCTGCATAGACGAGGACCTGATTTTCCGTGAGGTCCCTGGCATTCCAGGAGACCAGAAAGACCGCAAAAGCGATGACAATGCTGAAGATCTCCGCAAGGGTATGAAAAAGGAGGTAATTATAGATGGAGATAAGAAAGAGCAGCAGTCCCAGCAGAAGGAAGAAGGTCGCCTTCTGCAGAAATTCCTTGAGGTCTTGTCGAACGGGAGTACCCACCGTATCCACCTGCAAGCCCGATTTTGCAAAAAATGTCAATATCAGTAATCCCTTTCCGAACATAATTACATCATATTCCGAAGGAGACATATACGTCAAATAAAATGGGCGAAAGCAGGCAATGGAAGTGCATCGGGAGTTTTGCTCCCGATGCATAAGAGTTACTTTTCAGGGGTTTCGGCAGTTTTTTTCTTCTTGTCTGTCACCTGACAGGCATCCCGCACTCAGGTGGAGACGCCCATTTTGGGAAGAATATAGCCCTGCAACAGGAACCAGACCCCGATAAAGCCGAGAAAAATCAAAATTTCTTTCATTCGGTCACCTCCTTTTCAGACTCCGATTTTTACAGATTCTGCTATTTTTTTCATCAAATGGAATATAAGATCGCTCCTCCACGGCGCAAGCCTTGAAAAGCCCTGCAAAAGAAGGTTTTCTTTTGGCCTCGCTGGTGGAAAGAGGAAACTCAGGAAATTCGGGGGCCGCGGGGAACTATTCCCGGTAATCGTCCGATCTGATCCCGTAGCGCCGCATCACCTGCTGCAGGGACTGCCGTTCCAGACCGCACATCTTCGCGGCCTGGGTAACATTCCCGCGGCTTTCCATCAGCAGATGGCCGATATAGGCCCGGTTGAACCGGCGCAGGGTCTCCTCCTTGGCCTCCTTATAAGGAAGCACCAGCGTATCCTCTGCAAGCCCCCCGGATTTGGGCCCCGCCGGCTTCAACCCCACATCCCCGGGCATCACGGTCTCTTCCCCGGAGAAGAGAATCCCCTGTATGATGATATTCTCCAGCTCCCGGATATTCCCCTCCCACTCCCGTTCCAGAAAGATCTCCATCAGTTCCTGGGAGATCTGCTTTTTCGGCTTTGAAAGCTTTGTGCAGTGCTTCTCCAGCAGATGATCCGCCAGTAGTGGAATATCCTCTTTCCTCTCCCGCAGCCGCGGCAGCAGAATGGGCAGCACATTCAGCCGGTAGAAGAAATCATCCCGGAACTCCCCCTTTTTGATCTTCTGCCTCAGATCCTGATTGGTGGAGGCGATGATCCGGACATCCACGGTGATGGCCCGGGTATGGCCCAGCGGCTTGATCTCCTTCTCCTGCAGCACCCGCAGCAGTTTAGTCTGCATGGCCGGGCTCACATCGCCGATCTCATCCAAAAAGATGGTCCCCCCGTGCGCCTCCTGAAAGAGCCCGATCCGGTTCTGGGTCGCATGGGTAAATGCCCCTTTCCTGTATCCGAAGAGTTCGCTCTCCAGGATATGCTCCGGAACCGTAGGACAGTTCACGGCCACAAAGGACTTCCCCGCTCTTGGGCTAAGCCGGTGAACCGCCCTTGCAGTCAGCTCCTTTCCCGTGCCCGACTCGCCCGTGATCAAGACCGTCACATCGGTCTTCGCCACCATCCGGATCGTCTCGTAGACCCTTTGCATGGCAGGGCTTTTGCCCACGATATTCTCCAGCCCCTCGACCCTCTTACATGCCTTTTTCAGCCGGATATTCTCCTGTAAAAGGGTGCTGCGCTCCAGGGCCTTTTCCAGCCGCAGGATCAGCGCATCATGGTCAAAAGGCTTGGTGATGAAATCATATGCCCCCTGTTTCATGGCCGAGACCGCGATATCAATGCTGCCGTAGGCCGTCATCATCATGACGGTCGTCTCGGGATGGTTCTGCCGAATCAGCCCCAGCAGCTCCAGCCCGTCCATGCGGGCCATCTTGATATCGGCCAGCACCAGATCCACAGGCGCTTTGGAAAGCATCTGAAGCGCAGCCTCCCCCGAAGGGGCCGTCTTCACAACACAGTCCAAGTCCGGCTCCAGGCTCCGCTTCAGCAGCACCAGCATATCAGGCTCATCATCAACGATGAGAATCGTCCGCGCCATCACGCCCCCCCTGCACTTCTCCTATTCTCTCCCCCTGCACTTCTCCTATTTTTTCTCCCTGTCCTTCTCCTATCCTTCCCCCCCCTCCATCCGGTCCTTTTCGTCCTTTTTGTCCCTTTGGTCCTTTTTTATACTCGGTTTTATACCCGGTTTTTTCCGATAAAACCGCCGGCAGCCACACCGTAAACGCAGCCCCCTCCCCCGGCAGACTCTCCACTTCAATTTCACCGCCATGATTCTTGATGATCCCGTAGCTCACCGAAAGCCCCAGCCCGGTCCCCTCTCCGGTCGGCTTGGTAGTAAAAAAAGGGTCAAAGATCCGCGGCAGGTTCTTGGTCTCGATCCCGTATCCGCTGTCTTCCACCCGGATCGCCACAAGCCTTTGTTCCCCATCCCACCTTGTGGAAAGGAAAATCCTTCCGGCCGCTCCCACGGCATGGCGGGCATTCATCATCAGATTCACCAGCACCTGCCGCACCTTCTTCTCATCCAGATATAAGGGCGGCACCGCGGGATCATACTCCCTTACAATCTCCACATCCTCAAGCCGGGAGTGGTGACGAATGAAATTTATCCCCTCATCGATGATCTCATGGATCTGAACCATCTCCTTTGCAGGAGGAGCGCTCCGGGCGAAATTGAGCAGATCCTCCACAATGGCCTTGCAGTTCTTCACATGCTTTTCGATGATCTTAAGATCTTCATATTTCTGGGAATTCCGATCCTCCCCCCGCAGCATCAACTGGGTATATCCGAGGATGATCCCCAGCGGGTTGTTGATCTCATGGGCAATCCCCGAAGAGAGCTGCCCGATCGAAGCCAGCCTGTCCGCCTGTACCATCTGCTTCTCTGACCGGGCCAGCGCCTCTGTCCGCTCCGCCACCAGCTTTTCAAGGTTCTGGTTCATGAAGATCAGCTCCCCGTGGGCCGCCTGCAGGGCTCTTTTGTCTGCAAGAATCCGGCCGTAGATGCTCCAGATCCGCTCGAAGAAGAGCGTCACCGAGGCCACCAGAATCAGGGTGAAGGTGTTGATGGTTCCGCTGTATGCAGCGATATCACTCCAGATCTCTTCATGCCCTGCCAGCAGAAGGATCTGCTTTAAAATATGTCCGGCCGACCGGGAGACCGCAAATGTTCCAAGGCCGTAGCAGACCCAGAGGAGATATGTCCAGATCAGATTCCCCGGATCTTTCCGCTTGAGCATCCGCACCAGATCGAGGCAGAGAAAGGAGAAGACGATCATCAGCACCGATCCGACCAGATCGACCAGCAGGATGGGCAGTGCCGTCAGAACCATTTCACCCCTCCTGTTTTTCGGCTTCGGCCCCGATGACCAGCCCCCGCAGCCCCATATAAAGAAGGATCAGCGCCGGCACACAGAAGAGATGATCCAGCTTGGCCAGATAATAGAGGTGTCCCAGCCATTGATGGTCCGGGGCAGTATGGATCGCGATCTCGAGAAAACCGACCCGCTCGGTTCGAATGATGCCGAGCTGCTCATCCAGCAGATGGACCAAAAAGGCATCCGCAGTCCAGAGAATGAAAAACATCGCGGAATAGCCGATGCAGCGCCATCCCGGCTTTGCCGTCAGCCGGCGGTTCTTCAGCCAGTAGATGAGAATCCCCATCGAAATAAAGAAGAAGATGTGGGAGAGCTGGTGGATGTAAAGCCCCTCCCGCCCCCCGTGGCCCTGAGTAGCTATGGCCGAATCCGGAAAGAGAAGAGAGATGAGGAGAAAGGAAAACAGAAAAAGAAAGGCACCCATGGAAAAGCCGATCGCTCTCAGCCCTGTTTGGTGGCCTTTTGAGGCCCGATATCCCCAAATCTGATGAGCGGTTCACTTTCGGCCTCCCCTTCCCGGACCCATTTGCCGATGTTTCGAAAGTAGGGAAGCCGATGCTTGACCTTTCCGAAAAGGATATAGACGAGAATGTAGAGGGGAATGAAGCTGAAGGAATAACCTACCGCGTCTCCTATCAGTGGGAGGGATACGGGCAGGGCAAAATCGACGTCCGCAAACCGCGTCTGCATCCATCCCAGTGCAAAGGGGATGGGCCAGAGCGAAGAGATGGAGAGGGCAACCTGGGAGAAAAAGACTTTCCCGAACGCGTCATTGGCTACCTTGTTGCAGGCCTTGTAGGCATTCTTGTCCTTTGCCAGCAGCGCGCGCACCGAAAGATTGTGCATCCGGACCATCTCCCGGTTGTCGCCCATTAGCCACTGCCGGTTGGCCCGAAATGCGACCGAAAGGGTGAACTGCCCCACCAGCACACAGAGAATGGCCAGCCAGAAAGAGCCTAATAGAAACCCGAAGATGGGGATCTCCAGCATCCGGTAAGGGTAGATGAGAAACGCATCGATCAGCAGATGTGCCTGATGCAGCATATGGTCTCCTTTGGCTGCCTGTAGAGACAGCCGTATAAACTTCCCATTATGATGGGATGGGGCGGAACGCGCGGAGATTTCCGCCCCGAATCCCTTCTTCAGCCTTCTTCAGCAGCGGATGATCAGAACGGCGGAACGATGCTGTAGCCCAGAAATCCCTTGGTGGTGTAGCGGATACCCACATAGAGGGCCAGCACCACGAAGAGGCGCTTGAGCCAGATGTCCGGGATGTATTTCGATGTTCTGGGGCCGATCATGGAGCCGACGAAGATCCCCACCAGCTCCACGCCGATGAGGGCCCAATAGATCGGTACGCTCTTGATGACCATATAGGTGAAGATACTGGTGATCATGCCGATGAGCACCGTCAGCGCGGAAGTGCCGGCCACCAGGAACATGGGCAGGCCCGCGATGCTGGTGAGAAACGGCACAAAGAGAAAGCCGCCGCCGATCCCCAGAAACGAGGCGATGCCCGCGATGAAGAAGCCGCCGATGAGGGGGATGATGGGATTGAAGGAGAACTCCACGCCGTAGAAGGTGAAGCGGACTTTTTTGAAACTCCATTCCACGACCTTGACGCCGCCCTCCTCGGTCGATGCCGAGGAACTTTGGGCGATATTGGCCTCCTCGAACCGCTTGGCCGCGGCCTTGGCCTCCTTTTTCCGGTTCTGCCCCCGGGGCGTGGTCTCATAGAAGAGAAAAGCGCCGATGACAAAGACGATGAGACCGAAATAGCCGATATAGTCCTTGAGGGAGATCTTGCCCGCGGTGATCATGGGGACCAGATAAGAGCCGAGAATCGAGCCGATCCCCAGCGCCAGCCCCAGGGGAAGCACCAGACGGCCCATCCGGTAGTAGTTGACGCTGCCCACAGCCGCGGAAAGCCCCACCATCCACTGGTTGGAGACCCGGATGCTGTCGGTGAGCAGCTTGTTCAGGGCAGGAGAGGTGTTCTTGAAGGTTCTGCCGTAGTCGGCCAGGCCAAAGACCGTGATGTGGCCCACGCCGGCCATGATCCCGCCGAACGCGCCCACGGTCGAGAAGATCCAGCCCACCCAGATGGCCCATAAGAAGCCGATGACCAGGCTCGGTTCCGGCGCGCCGGGAATCCCCAGAAAACCGGGCTCGGCCGCATGGTCGATCTGTCCGGGCTCAGTGCCCTGGGGCGCGGCCGCGATCGCATCGGCCAATTCATCGGCCAAAACCGCGCAGGGAAGCGCAAGGATCGACATCAGCAGGAGTCCTGCAATCATAATTGCAACAGATGACCTCGACTTTTTTGACATTCTTTCCTCCATTGGTTAAAGGTAAAAAAAACAAGATCCCAAAAATTCTGCCGCTTTAAGCCTTTGGATGCATCCCTGGCTTTAAAACCGGCGTTCACCGCCATTGAAAAAGCATCAGCGCCTTTTGACGGATTAAAAGCAAAGGTTATGCCATTTTAAAATTCCGCGGGATACTTATATATAAATGGATATTCTCCGTGCCCCCATTCCCGGAAAGGGTTTCATCCCGCTGTTGCCGCATTATTTTTAATGCGCAATGAAAGACATATCTAAAAAAATACCATGCTAAGCCTTAAAAATCAAGCCTGCAATAAAAAATATCCGCTGCAGTTTTTTTATTGCACATTCTCCGCGGAGAAAGGGTTTATCGAGACCGGAAAAAGCTATTTCCCTTTTTATCTTGTAGAAAAAATTGGAGATGTGATAGGATCACTCTTCCGCATCCGTGACCGATAAAGTGGTATGAATATTGCTTTTGAGAAATTGGAGAGATTTGGAGAGTTTGGAGAGACTGGAAAAATTAGAGAGATTGGAAAATTTTGAAAAATTGATCAGATTTGAGAAATTGAAGAGAGAAGAAAGAGACCATCGATAACCCATCCATAATTCAGCAACAATCGAAAGGATAGCGTAAAGAAGATGTCCACGGAAAAGGTATACAGTATCTGCGGCATGTGTACGGTCCGATGCCCGATCCAGGCCGAGGTCAAAAACGGGGAACTGACCTTTCTCCAGGGAAACCCCCATGCGCCGTTCATCAACGGCTCCATCTGTGCGCGTGGATCTGCCGGCATCGCGCTGGTCAACGACCGGGAGCGGCCCCAGACCCCCATGATCCGCCAGGGAGAGCGGGGGGAAGGGAACTGGAAGAAGGTGAGCTGGGACGAGGCATTCGACTATGTGGCGGAAAAGCTGCAAAAGCTCATGGACCAATACGGCCCCCGGACTCTGCTCTTTTCGGACAGAGGCGGCCCCTTCCGGGACTTCCACCGCGCCTTTCTCCGGGGAGTCGGAACCCCCAACTACGTCAACCATGATGCATCCTGCGCCCGAAACGTCCAGCACGCGGCCCTCTCGGTCTTCGGCTTCGGCCGCAAGGATGTGACCTACGACCTGAGCAACGCCAAGCATGTGGTACTCCAGACCCGGAACATCTTCGAAGCCATCCACGTCCGGGAGGTCAACGAGCTGATGACCGCGATGGAGAACGGCTGCAAGCTGACAGTCATCGACATCCGGAGCACCGTATCGGCCGCCAAGGCCCACAACTTCTTCATGGTCCGCCCCGGCACCGACTACGCATTCAACCTCGGCGTCATCCACGAGATCATCTACAACAAGCTCTACGACAAGGATTTCGTCAGGATGTGGTTCAAGGACTTTGACAAGCTCGAAGAGTTCGTCAAGCCCTACACCGCAGAGTGGGCCGCAGAGGAGACCGGAGTCTCCGCGGACAAGCTCAAAAATTTCGTGCGCGGGCTCGCGGACGCAAAGCCTTCGGTGATCTGGCATCCGGGATGGATGAACGCGAGATACAAAAACTCCTTTTACATGTCCCGCACCATCTATATAATCAATGCGCTTCTGGGCGCAGTCGGGGCAAAGGGGGGCCTTCCCATCACCAACAAACCCGGCGACTTCGGCCGCAAGGGGCTGAAGAAGTTCATGGACCTCTTTGACAAGCCCAAGGATAAAAGGGCAGACGGCGTGGGCTGGAAATACCCCCACTTCGAGTCGGGCCCCGGCCTTGCCCATCTCGCCTACGAGGCCATCGAGACCGAAGAGCCTTACCCGGTGAAAGCCTATATCGCGTACCGCCACGACCCGCTAATGGGATTTGCGGACCCGGACCGGCTCCGGAAGACCTTTTCCAAACTCGACCTGCTCGTCTCCGTCACATTCACCTGGTCCGACACGGCCTGGTTCTCGGATGTGGTGCTGCCCCTCTCCCCCTATCCCGAGCGGGAGAGCATCATCGCGACCAAGAACGAACTGACCCCCTACTTCTTCGTGCGCAGGCGGGCAGTTGACCCGAGATACGACACCAAAGCCGACTGGGAGATCGTTTCAGGGCTGGCCAAGCGGCTCGGGGTGGAGAAGCTGGCCTATGATTCGGCCGAGGATATCTGGAACTTCCAACTCGAGGAAACCGGAGTCTCCATCGCAGACTTTGACGAGACCGGCATGGTCTATCTCGCAGAGGAGCCTCTATACCGGAAGATAGAGGATCTCAAGTTCAAGAGCCCGTCCGGCAAAATCGAGGTGATCTTTGACAAGCTGGAGGAGCAGGGGATTCCCTCCCTTCTCCCCTACGAATCCCCCGCAGCGCCCGAGGCCGGAAAATTCCGGATCACCTTTGGCCGGTGCGGCATCCACACCCAGGGCCATACAGTCAACAACCCGATGCTCTTCGAGCAGATGCCGGAGAACGTCCTCTGGATCAATTCGGATGAGGCGAAAAAGCTCAAAATTGCAGACGGAGACATGGTGGAGATCTCCGGCAACGGCCATTCCGGAACCATCAGGGCCAAGGTGACGGATCAGATTCATAAAGACGCGGTCTTCATGGTTCACGGCTTCGGCCACGACCTTCCTGTCGAGAGCCGGGCCTTTGGAAGGGGCGTTGCCGACAACAAGCTCATGCCCCGGGGAAACGAGGTCTATGACAAGGCCGGCGGCGCTGTCGCCTTTCAGGAGCACTTCGTGACCGTGCGGAAGGTATCCTCCCAAAAGGGTTAATATATATTCAAGGAGCAACAGAGAAAATGAGCGACTACTATCTGTTTCAGGATACTCAGAAATGCATCCGCTGCAACTCCTGCGAGGTGCAGTGCAAGATGAACAAATTCCTCCCCCAGGGGCCCCGGCTCTGCCGGATGATCGAGGTGGGGCCGAAGATCGTCAATGAAAGGCCCCGATCCTCCTATATCTTCATGCCCTGTTACCACTGCGAGAACCCGTGGTGCGTCCCGGCCTGTCCTACGGGCGCGATGCAGCGCCGGTCATCAGACGGCATCGTCTTTGTAGACCCGGATCTCTGCGTGGGCTGCAAAAGCTGCATCTCGGCCTGCCCCTGGGGTGCGCCCCAGTGGAACCCGGAGACCGGAAAAGTGGTCAAGTGCGACTACTGCAAGGACCGGGTGGATCAGGGGCTCAAACCTGCCTGCGTCACGGTCTGCACCACCGGCTGCCTCCACTTCGGCGAAGTCGATGAGATGACCCAGATCCGCCGGGAGCGCCATGCCAGATCCGTGGCTTCACTGGAACACTCCAGCCTGTAAAAGAGGGGAAACCGATGGCCAAGGACCGTTGTCCCGTAAATGAGACCATTGAAGCCCTTCAGGATCATATCGATTCCGGGAGCCTGACCGCTCCGAAGGATCGCCGGATCGCGGAGGAGATCGCGGATCTTTTGAACGATGTGGCCTGGGGCCGCGCCGGCGAGGCGCATATTCCCGCGATCGAGGAACTTGTCCGGGAACTGAATAAAGAGGGGAGAAAAGAGGCTGGAGCCGAGGCCGCAGAGATGGTGGAAAAAGGCCTGGCCCGGGGCCGGGAGGCTTTCATCAGCCATGTGCAGACCCACAACTGCCCCACAGGGGACTGCGTCCGCCTGGCCCCGGCCCCCTGCCAGATGACCTGCCCGGCCGGCATCGACGTGCCGACCTATGTCACCCTCATCGGCCAGGGAAAGGATGCCGAGGCCATCGACGTGATCCGGAAGGACAACCCCTTTCCCTGGGTCTGCGGCCTGATCTGCACCCGGCCCTGCGAGTTCATGTGCGTCCGGGGCCGGATCGACTCCCCGATCTCCATCAAGTTTTTAAAGGCATTTGCCGCGGAGCGAGCACTTTCAAACCGGGAGTACAAGAACCCGGAAAAGGCCCCGGACAAGGGAAAGAAGGTGGCCGTCATCGGCGCGGGCCCAGGCGGCATGAGTGCGGCCTATTACCTCGCGCTCAAAGGGTACGGCGTCACCATCATCGAAGCCCTGCCCATGGCCGGTGGGATGATGATGGTGGGCATTCCCAGATACCGCCTCCCCCGCGAGGTGATCGACCGGGAGGCCGGAATGCTCGAGGATCTGGGGGTGGAGTTCCGCTTCAACACCCTGTTCGGTTCGGACCTCACGATAGAGGATCTCGAGGAAGAGGGTTTTGACGCCTTCTTCTTCGCGATCGGCGCGCACCGCTCCTTTGCCATGAACATTTCAGGGGAGGAGGATTACCCCGAGGTGCTCCCCTCCATCGACTTTTTAAAGGCCGTTGCCCTGGGGGACCGGAAGATGCCCGGAAAACGGGTGATCGTCATCGGCGGCGGAAACGTCGCGATCGACGCAGCCCGCACCAGCCTCCGCCTCGGCAGCGAATCGGTTACGATCGCCTACAGAAGAACCCGAAACGAGATGCCGGCCGACATCGAAGAGGTGGAGCAGGCCGAAGAGGAGGGCATCCGCTTCTCTTTCCTGACCGTTCCGGTGGAGGTGATCGGCGAAAAGGGCCATGTAACCGCGCTGCGCTGCCTGCGTGCGGAGCTTGTCCCCGACGACAAGAGCGGCCGGATGCGCCCTGTTCCCATCGAGGGATCGGAGTACGACATGGGGGCCGACGCGATCATCGCGGCCATCGGCCAGCGGGTCGATGTGGACTGTGTCAAGGGGGGCTTGTGCGACCTGGAATGGAGTCGAAGAAACACCATCGGCGTCAACATGGTGAGCATGGAGACCTCGGAACCGGGCGTCTTTGCGGCCGGGGACGCGGTCACAGGCCCGGCCACGGTGGTGGAGGCGATCGGCGGCGGCAAACGCGCGGCCGAGGCCATCGACCGGTATCTCTCCGGCATCCCGCAGCCCGAGATGCCCCCGGTTCCGGTGCGCCGGGACCGAACCGCGAACCTCGAAGTCCCGGCCTCCACCAAGATGGCTTTGAAACGGCCCGAGATGCCGCTGCTCAACATCGACCGCAGGCGCACCACGTTCCAGCAGGTGGAGCTGGGGTATGACGAAAACGCGGTCCGGGAGGAGGCTCGGCGATGCCTCCGGTGCGACATCTGCATGCGTTGCGGCAAGTGCGTGGAGATCTGCCGTGACAAGATGGGGGTAAACGCACTCCAGTTCGGCCACCTCGACTTCGACCACCCGGTGGCAACAGACTTCCGCCACACCGAGGAGGACTGCATCCTCTGCGGCGCGTGCGCGACCAACTGCCCCAACAACGCGATGATCATGGAGGACAGAGACGACGAGCGGGTGCTCTCTTTCTGCGGAACGGTCTTGAACCGGCAGAAGCTCATCAAGTGCCGGGAGTGCGACGCGGTATTGGGCCCGGCCCGATATCTCGACTTTGTCAGGAAGCGCACCCAAGGCGTGGCCAAATTGACCGGGGAGCGGAATCTGTGCGAAAAATGCGCCAGGGAGAAAGAGGCCCGAAAGCTGCACTCGGACATTCCGGGATAAACCGATTGAAAAGGGCCCCAACTGCCCTTTTTGCAAAAGGAAAAAGGAGAGCCCCATATGTTTCGCAGAGGCCAGAAGGTAGAGATCTACAAAAAATCCGAAGATGAGGGATGGGCCGGCTACATGGACGAATACATCGGCCGCCACGGCATGATCACAGACCCGGACACCGCGATCAATGACCCGGACGCGCTGGTGGAGGTGAGCATCGAGGGGAAGGGGACCCATCGGCTGCCGCAGGATTGTCTGCGGCTTTTGGATTGATCGTTTTGGAATGGCCGTCCCGAAGCTGAGGGTTTCGGGATGGGGCAGATTCTGTGGGAAATCATCTCCTTCAGGCCGGGCTTACTGCCCCGGAACAGAAGCGGCTGGACTATACATCCAGCATTTCCAGAAGATCCCCCCGCCGAAAGGTGGCGGAAAGCTGCTGCAGGGAGATATCTCTGTCGCCGTAACAGGCCATCAAAGCATGGGTCACGGCCTCCACCGCATCCCTGTGATAGGCGGCCCTGCCCCCTTCGAAATCATCGAGAAGCTGCGGGAAGTTCCGATGAGAGACCGAATCGAGAGGTATTTTATTTTTTTCCAGAATGTTGCGGCCGATCAGCATTGAAAGATAGTGGGAGGCGTATGGAAGAAAAGCCGGGGGATTGCTGGAGGAGGGCCGCTTTCTTTGGTTCTCGACAGCTCTGAAGATCAGCACCGCCAGCAGGGCATGTGCCGCATTCAGCCCCTGAAATATCTCGTCATAAAGTTTTCCGAAGTGCTCCTTCCGCCGGAACTTGGCCTGATGGGGTCTCTCCCGCCAGATCGCGAGTACGGCCTCCGCGGTGATGGAGCTGGTGATGGTGGCGGCCCCGGCGCCGCCCTCTTCCCGCTGTCGTTTGTAGGTGTAGCCGAGATCGGCCATACCGATCTCGAGCTGCTTCTGGATCTCGTCGTTGGAGTGCAGATCCCGAAGATCCACGGGGTTCTGGCTGTTCGTGGCATAGGTGATGTCCCGGACGAATTCCTTGTGGCTCTCGGCCAGTTGGTAGATGCGGATCATGACATAGGCCGACTCGCTGACCCTACCGGGCCCAAGGCCGTCCAGGGTCTCCTGGATGGTTTTGCAGGTCTGGCCCCCGTTGATGACCTGCAGGTTTCTGAGCTGCACCTTATAGTCCGATTTCTGGAAGGCATTGTAGTCGAACTTGTCGCAGACAACGGTGATGCCGTTGTTGAAAAAGTAGAATTTGTCCGACTTTTCCGGATCGAGCAGGGTCTTGTGGATTGCGGTGTTGACCCGGTTGGTGTGCAGGCCAAGATAGCGTCTGATATTCCGCTCCAGCAGTCTGTCGCCGTGTTGGCTGAAGAGCCGGTGGATCTCCTGAACCGAAACCCGTCCGATCAGCACCCGCATGTAATTCATGTCTTCCACCATGGCCTGGCCGTTCAGAGTCAAGGTGGCATCCACCGCTTTGCTCCGCTGGAGGATGGTTACGATGGAATCCTGATTGAAATGGAGGAGATCGACCTTGTCGCCGTAATCCTTTTTGGCCGCATCGATCCGGATCTGCGCGGATTGGGTCCACCGCGCGCCGTTGTTGCAGAGTATCACCCGCACGTTGGGAATAAACGCATCCCGGATCAATGAACGAATCTCTTCGATTTTCGGGGCAATTTTATTGTTCAACACGGCTTTCCGGTAAGGGTCGAAGAGAACCTGCACCGTATCCACGGCCTTTTGAACCCCGTTCTCCGGGAAATTGGCCTCGCCGCTCAGATCCTTGACCTTATATTTCCCTTGGAAAACCGTTACCAGAAACTCGCCATCCTCGACCTCTCCGATATGGAGTCCGTCAACACCGGCATCGTTTCCCCCTTCGGTGAGCAGTTCTGCCGCCTCGGCCAGCGAAAGCTCCAGGCAGGTGGATATGCAAAGAAGCACAAAGGCTGCCGATTTCTTTTTGTTGATATCGGTTCCGGCCGGCAGCCACTCGGAATGCTCCTCGACAATTCCGGTGACCCGCTGGTCGATAATGCTGGCGTTGATGTTCATCCATTCCTCTCCCGGATTGGTTTCGATTCTCGCGCATTGGTGCGCCGCGATCACCTCTGTTAAGAGAATGGTAGCATGATCCGCGGAGATTGGGATATAATATTTTCTTGCAGATATTTCTCAAATTGACAGCCAACCGGAAAGCGTCTAAAATGACACGGTCGTCCGCTCTCCATCACCCTGCTGGCATACCAGTTGAAGAGCCGGCGGATCACGGAGCTGGGGGAATGGCTGGAAAGCCTGCTGAGAGATGCGCCCGAATTCCGATCTTCT
>JAABSP010000152.1 GCA_011390345.1 Desulfobacteraceae bacterium | reverse complement strand
CAAACTGATTCAAATGAATGCGTTCCGGGCAAACTGCTGGGACGGCTGGTGCATAATTACATGGATTATTCCAGCGAAACCTGCCAGAACGAGTTCACCGCAGGACAAAGGGAGCGGATGCGTGCTGCGATTCTCAAATCCCGAGAGAGTCTGCTGACCTCAAACGGATGTGTTGCTGTAACGGAACCTGTGACCGATTTTTCTGCACCAACATATACCTGCACCGGAAATATTGCTTTTAAGGATCAATCCACGAATGGGCCGACATCCTGGTCATGGTCATTTCCCGGAGGAAGCCCCGAGACATCTGCGGAACAGAATCCGACCATAGCCTATAATACGCCCGGGACCTATGAAGTATCTCTGACTGCCACGAACAATATAAGGCAGGGGACAACGCAGACAAAGAATATTTCGGTTTATGACCATCCTGCCGACCTTGACCCTTCCTGCTCCGTAAATACTTTGCGGCTGAATGAAAGAGAAACCGGAATTGGGATATATAATGTCTCTTTCGGCGATATTGATCATTCTACAGAGAGTTCGAAAGTAGACGGTGGTTCCAAAGATTTCTCCTGCACCCATATCACGATGTTAAATTCCGACCGTACTTATGAGATTTCGATAGAAGTGGGAACTCCGAATGAGGAAAATCTCGGTGTCTATATCGACTATGACAATGATGGTCTTTTTACCGATTCCGAACGTATCTTTGAATCTTCCGGAACAGGAATTCTTTCCGGAACAATAAACAATCCGGAGAAGGAACCAGTAAACGACAGGCTGCTGCGGATGCGTGTGATCAGTGATTTTAAGAAATATGAAAATTATAATCAGCCCATTGCGCCTTGTTCCGATCTCGAATACGGCCAGGCCGAGGATTACGGCATTGTTTTCAAAAGTACAGCGGCTGTTCAAAAAGGCGATATCGTCAAAAACGATGTGATCGATCTCGAAGATGCCATAACTGCGCTCAAGATCCTTGCCGATATTCCACTGGACAAACCCGTTGAAATGGCCGCAGAGGTCGACGGCAACAGCGCCATCGACATGAAGGAGGCGATCTTTATCTTGCAATGGGTATCCGGTTTGAGGGATAATTGAGGTAGATTTTGACCTCGATTATACGAAAGGAATATCCATGATGATCCATGATGACATCTACGAATGGAAAGGGTGGGGCGGGAAACTCAAGCTTGCAAGCGGCTCGTGCCGCCTTCGGATCTTTGATCTACGAAAGGGAGATGATCCCGGTTTTTCCGTTTTGAGACCCTATATCATCGTGGTCTCGGATACCCCCGAAGGCCGGATGACGGTGAAGAGCTGCGCGGGGAATATCGCGACGGGCGTGACCCGGGATTTCGACATCGATCCGGATCGGATGGTCTGGATCGAACATTATCCGGCAAAACACTATGGCGTTAAAAGCGAATATGTGATACCGGAGAAGAACGAACGGATCGATTTCGATTGGCAGGAGGGGATGGCGATCAATCCGAGATGGCGTCCAGTCAAGCCCGACATGCTTGAAATCCTGCAGGAACTGTTGAGTATGGAGGAGGAGACGCCGAAGGCCGAAGAATGAAGGAACCATCCGACGGTTATTAACGAATTCATGGAGGACTGCTAAGATGTACAGACCTAAGCTCATGTTTTTTATGGCCATTCTCTTTATGGCGATGCTCTTTACCGCTTCTTCGGCTCAAGCCGAACTCAAGATCAAGCTCGCGCTGGTCACAAAGCCGGGATCGGCCCAGAACATCGTGGCCGATAAATTCAAGGAACTGCTCGAAGAGCGCTCCAAAGGGGAGATCACGGTGCATATCTTTCACTCGGCCTCTCTGGGCAACGAGACCGAGATCCTGCAGCAGATCCAGATGAACACGGTGCAGATGGGGATCATCACCGGAGGGCCTTTTGACACCTTCGATCCCATCGTCCGGGTCATCAACTACCCCTTTCTCTTCAAAGACAATGACCAGGCCGACAAGATCCTGGACGGCCCCCTGGGACAGGAGATTTTAAAAAGCCTGGAGAGTTCCGGATTCAAGGGGCTATGCTTTTCTGAAAACGGATTCCGCAACCTCACCAACAGCAAGCGGCCCGTAAAAATCCCCGAGGATGTGAAGGGATTGAAGATCCGGGTGATGGCCTCGGCCCTGCACAAGGCCATCTGGCAGACCCTGGGGGCCAATCCGACGCCCATGCCGTGGCCCATCTATACGGAGCTGGAGCAAGGGGTCATCGACGGCCAGGAGAACCCGCTATGGGTGCTAGAGGTCTATAACTTCCATGAGATCCAGAAGTATCTCACCATGACCCGGCATGTCTATTCGCCCCATATCGACGTGGCCTCACTCAAATGGTGGAATGGCCTCGACGAGAAGAGCCGGGAGATGATTCAAAAGTCGATCTATGATGCCGCGCTCTTCCAGCGCAAGGACAACCGGGACAAGGATGCGGCCCGGCTGGAGATGCTTGCAGAAAAGGGGATGAAGATCGAATTCAATCCGGATCTGGATGCCTTCCGGGCCAAAGTGGCCGAATTGAAGGATATGGATCTCTTTGCAGAGCCCCGGGTGCAGAAGATGCTCATGAAGATACTGGAGGCGACCCAATAGTTTTTCGAATTTCGGGCTTCCGGAAGAATTCTTGAAAGCCCGTTTCCATACAATTTGACGGCAGTTTAAAGGTTATGCCAGGCAGAAGCCATCCCGACCTTTTGGGATGGCTTTTCTGCGTTATGGGGTCAGAAAAACAGGAAAAGGAGGAAATGTACGATGGTGGTTAAGGTTTCGGTATTGATCGGCTATTTTCTGGCGGTGCTGCTCATCGGATTGATCGCCCGGACCCGGTGGAAGTCCTCGCCGGAGACCTACTTTCTCGCGGATCGGAAGCTCGGGACACTGGTGCTGCTGGGAACCATGGTCGCGACCAACTTTTCGGCCTTCACCGTCTTCGGCACGTCGGGCGCGGGATACCGGGACGGATACGCCTTCTTTCCGATCATGGGATTCGGCACCGGCTTCATGGCCCTGACCTTCTGGATCATCGGCCGGAAGATCTGGCAGGTGGGCCGGGATAAAGGGGTGGTGACGCCGCCGGAGCTGGTGGGCGTCATCTACAAAAGCCCGGTGCTATCCTCTCTCTTTGCGCTGGTGATGATCCTTTTCACCATCCCCTATCTCGCGCTGCAGCCCATGGCCGCGGGGTACGTCCTCGAGGAGCTGGTGGGGCTCGACTATTTCCACGGATGCCTGCTGGTCACGGGGATCATCGTCCTCTACACCCTTCGGGGCGGCATGAGGGCCGTGGCCTGGACCGATCTTTTCCAGGGAACATTGATGTTCGTCCTGCTGCTGATCTCCCTGATACTGATCGCCCGCCATTACGGGGGATTCGTGGAGGCCAACGGTAAGGTGATGGAAGCCATGCCGGAACTCTTCTCCCGGCCCGGGGGATCGGGGCGGTACACCATCGGGATCTGGTTCAGCTATATCTTCTTGTGGTTCTTCTGCGATCCGATGTTCCCCCAGCTCTTCCAGCGCTTCTTTACGGCAAAGAGCGAGCGGAATATATCCCGTATCATGCTCTTCTATCCCCTTGTCTGCACCGTGGTCTTCTTCATGCCGATCTGCGTGGGGGTGCTGGGCCGGCTCTCCTTTCCCGATCTTGCGGGGAAGGCCGCGGATAAAATCCTGCCGATGGTGCTGACCCAGATATCGGGGGATGCCATGGCTGCGCTGGTGATGGCGGCAGGGCTGGCTGCACTCATGTCCACGATGGATTCCCAACTGCTGACCCTGAGTTCCATCTTCAGCCGGGACATCGTGCCGATTTTCCGAAAGAAGAAGAGCGAAAACAGCATCACCGGAAGGATCTTCGTCCTCTTTTTGAGCATTGCGGGGCTGGCGCTGGCCTACAAGCCCCCGGACACGATTCTGCAGATCGCGACCCAGACCTTTACGGGGCTTGCGGTGCTCTTTCCGACGGTGATCTTCGGGCTGTATCTGAAGCGGGTCTTTCCCCTGGCCGCGATTCTATCCATTCTGGCCGGGGAGAGCGCTGTTGTCCTCTTCTATCTGAAATGGCTTTCTGCCGGACCTTTTCTGCCGGTGGTATGGGTGATTCTTCTCACCTTCTCGATCTATCTGCTGACCCACGGAATCCTGCTCTGGCGGGAGAAGACCTTCCGCCTCTTTCTGCCGGAATGGATGAGAGATCCTTATCTCTACCTGCTCGGCGGCATCTTTGCTCTGGCGATGGACTTCTGGGCTTGGGAGAAGCCGCTGCCGCTGATCTCCGGGATACCGGCCTGGATGGGCTATTTCATCCTTCTGTCGGCAGCGCAGACGATTCTCATGGTCCTCTGGGTGCGGAGGGATGTTGACAGAATCGGCCAAAATCTATAGAAAAGAAAGGGGGCGGAGGGATGAAGGGATGAAGGGATGAATCAGGCAGATGCCGGAAAAGAAAAGGGCAGAAAAGAATTGAGACGGTTCATCGAGTTCTGGGATGGGCTGAGCCGGCGGATCAACATCGGGGTGGAATATTCGCTCTTCGGGATGGGGCTTGCCATGTCTATCATCGTCGGGGTTCAGGTCTTCTCCCGGTATGCGCTCAACTACTCCCTGTTCTGGTCCGAGGAGCTGGCCCGGTATCTGCTGGTCTGGCTCACCTTTCTGGGGGCTTCCGCGGCATATCGGCGGCGGGTCCATCCGGGGATCGACGTCCTGGTCAAGCGGATGCCGGATGGGATGGCCAAAGCATCGGCAATACTTGTCCATCTGATCTCCATCGGCCTTTTTACGGTGATGATCGTCTTCGGAATCCGGTTTGCCCATTTTGTCCGGTTCCAGATATCTCCGGCCCTCTATCTCCCCAAATGGTTTCTCTTTTCGGTGATTCCGGCAAGCGGCCTGATCCTAACCATTCATGCCCTGGCCTTTATGTTGAATGACATTCGCGGAGAGGGGAAGGAGGAGGCCAATGGCGGCTGAATTCCTCTTTCTGGCGCTGATCCTCCTCTTTGCTGTAAATACCCCGATCGCCATCGCGATCGGCGCGGCCTCGGTGATCGCGATCATCGCGCAGGGGGATTTTCCGCTGATGATGGTGGTGCAGCGGATGTTCGCGGGCACCGATTCCTTTCACCTCATGGCGGTTCCGCTCTTCATGTTTGCCGGGGTGATCATGGAGGCGGGCGGGATCAGCCGGCGGATCATCGACTTTGCCAATTCGCTGGTCGGGTGGCTGCCCGGGGGGCTGGCCGCGGTGACCATTGTTTCGGCCATGTTCTTTGCCGGGATCTCGGGGTCCGCTGCGGCCGATGCCGCTGCCGTGGGTGCGATCCTGATTCCGGCCATGAAGAAATCGGGCTATGAGTCGGATTTTGCGGCCGCTGTCCAGGCCTCCGGAGGCTCCATAGGGGTGATAATTCCCCCCTCGATCCCGATGATCATCTTCGGCTTTCTGACCGGGGCCTCCATCGGCCAGCTCTTTGCGGCCGGGATTCTGCCGGGGGTGCTGATCGGCATTTCCCTGATCGGGGTATCCACGGTCATCTCCCGCCGGAAAGGGTATGCGGGGACCACGCCTTTCTCCCTTTCCCTGGTCTTCTCCACATTCCGGCGGGCCATCCTTGCACTGGGCGCGCCGCTGATCATTTTAGGCGGCATCCTCTTCGGGATCTTCACGGCCACCGAATCCGCGGCCGTGGCCGTGATCTATGCCCTCGGGGTAGGGATGTTCGTCTACCGGAAGATCGGGATCAGGGATCTCTTTCCCATCTTCCGGGACGGCGCGGTGACCGCATCCATTGTCATGTTCATCATCGCGACCGCTTCGGTCTTCTCCTGGATCGCGGCCATCGAGGATATCCCTGCACGCTTGGCCGGAACCCTGCTGGGGATGACGGAGAATCGGGTGATCCTGCTGCTGCTGATCAACCTGGTGCTGCTGATCGCGGGCACATTTGTGGAGACCACCGCGGCGCTGATTCTGCTGGTCCCCATGATCACCGCGATGCAGCCGGCACTGGGGATAAGTATGATTCAACTGGGCGCGATCGTGGTGACCAACCTGGCCATCGGGATGCTCACGCCGCCCATGGGGATCTGCCTCATCGTCTCCTGCTCCATCTCCGGAGACAGCATCGGCGCGGTCAGCCGTAGGATTCTCCCCTTTCTCGGGATCTTGATCATCGATCTGATGATCATCACCTTCTTCTCGCCCATCACCCTCTGGCTGGCCGATATGGTGGCAAAATAGCTCTTCCGTCGATGAAGAGGCAGCCGATGCGGGAGAGGCTGTCGGGCAGGGAATCGGGGCCGCCCGGGACCGCGATAAAGGTGGCGGAGCTGCCGGGGTAGAGGCCCCCCATATCCTCAAGGCCGAGAAGCGCTGCGGGGATCGCGGTTGCGGCGCGGACGATCGCTTCGGTTGAATATCCGGCCGCGGCAAAGAGCCGCCATTCTTCGATAAGCCCGGAGCCGTGAAGGGCTCCAAGGCTTCCCGCGTCGGTGCCGAGCGCGGTCTTCACCCCCAGTTCCCGGGCCAAAGCCATCTGTTCGAGCTGATGATCCAAGTTCTGTCTTGCGATGACGGCTTCGGGGCAGCCCGGTTCCAGGCTGTCGGCATAGGCTTTCATGGTTCCGGCCGTGGGAACCCATACGGTTCCCCGATCTGCCATCCGCTCTAAATTTTCCCTTCCCATGAAAAATCCGTGCTCAATGGATGCGCATCCGGCTTCCACAGATATTTGAACCGGGCCTCTCCCGTTTGCATGAACCATGACCTTCAGCCCCTTTTCAGTTGCTGCATTCACTGCTGCTTTCATCTCGGCAAGATCGAACTGCGGAGGCGTCTCCTTTCCGAATATGGAGAGGCTGTTCAACCCGGAGTTGACGATTTTGACCTGATCGACCGGTTCTCTATCCCGCGCGATGGCCCCTGCAAGAGATTCTCCGGCTTCGGGATGTTTTCCGATGAGGCGGCCGTACCGCGCTTTGCTGTACCAGCCCTTTCCCGATGCCCGGATTTTCAGCGGAATGGATGGGCCATATTCCGCTTTGAACCGGAGCCCGTGGCCGTAATGGTCTCCGCCGTCCCGGACCGCAACGATTCCATGTTTGAGAAGGTCTTTGACATGTCCTGCCATCATCTTTTCCAGAGCGGAATAGGCCGCATGGAGCTGATGGCTCCGGAGTTCCGGATCAGGGAGCCCGGAGATGGAGAGATGGAGATGGGCGTCGATGAGCCCCGGCAGGATGGTGAAGCTGCTCAGGTCGATATCAGAGGGGGGAGAAATATCCGGTTCTATGGAAATGATCCGGCTTCCCGCGATGGTGAGAGTGATGCCTGCGGCAGCAGGGCCTCCGAGGCCGTCAATGAAATGGCCGCAGAAAATCCGGCAGGGTCGGCTTATATGATGGAAATCTTTTTCAAATGAAAGCGGATCGATGATCATGAAATAAATGGCTCCTTTTTTTAATAAGGAGCCATTTATTTGATCGGGGGCTGCAGGTCAAGAGGAAAGATGTTGATCTATTATCGAACGCCGCTGACCTGTCGAAGCGCGTTGATCGCCTCTTCCAGGCCGATTCTGCCGTCTCCGTTGATATCCCATGTGGAAATGGCCTCCTGAATGGCCGCGTCCAATTGTGTCTGGGTGTAGAGGGGGGATGTCTCCGGGTCGGACGCGGCCAGTAGATCAACCTCGGTTACCGATCCGATCTCTCCGACGGTTATTTTTCCTTGGGCTGGGGAGATCAGCGGGATCTCAAGGCCATTTCGAAAGACATGGATCACGACCGTCTCTCCGGGCAGTACACCATCGTTCGGCTTTTATTCATCTTCAAGTG
>JAABSP010000151.1 GCA_011390345.1 Desulfobacteraceae bacterium | reverse complement strand
ACACGATTTTCTACCTGATGGTCTCCGCATCCGGCATCGATGCCCGAAGCGAGGTTCTCACCTGCCAGGGCCGGATCGACCTGGTTATGGAATTCGCCGATAAAATCTTTATAATCGAATTCAAGTGCAACCAGTCCGCGGATGCTGCGCTGAAGCAGATCCATGAGAAGAACTATCCGGACCGGTACCGGGGGCCGGGGAAAAAGATCCTGCTGATCGGCATCGATTTCAATTCGGAAAAACGAAACATCGCGGAATGGAAATGGGAGATGGCTGCCTCGAATACATCTTCTCATTGAACAAAATACAAAATTGACCCCATTTTCTTTGCTCCGGATTTGCCCGATGCTGACAGGGGATATTTTTTTCCGTCAACTTCAGCAACCGCAAGAGGAGCCATCATGTCATTCCGAAAAATCCAGGCTTCAACCTTTTCTCCGATCCTTTCTATTTTCATTCTCTTTTCAATGCTAACCCTTTTTTCACCTGCAGCAGCACAGGTCTGCCGCGATTCGGTGACAGTGGTCTTCGGCGACACCCTGAGCGGCATCGCCGACCGGTGCAATACATATGTGGATGACCTGATGGAGGCCAATCCGCAGCTTGCCAGTCCTCACCGGCTTCAGGTGGGGATGACGCTGAAGATGCCGGAGCCGGACGGAGTCGAGACCGAAGACCTTCGGAGCAAGGAGAAATCTGACCCATATCAGGTTCAGCCAGAAGAGGGGGGCAATGGCCGAAACAGATCGGATCTTATTGAGGTACGGGGGATGCTGACCCGCGAGGGGGTGGAATGCCAAGCCATGCGCGGGGAGGATGGAGAGCTTTACACCTTCTCCGGGATCGGGAACGGTTATGGGCCGGGAGACTGTGTTACAGTGGTTGGAAAGGCTGCACAAATCTCCTTTTGTCAGCAGGGAACGACTTTGGATGTAAAGCGGATCGAGAAGCGATAGAGATTTACAGCAATGGCACAGAAAGCATCTGTAAGCGGATCAGGCTGCGGGAGCTTAGCCAAGCGGAATAATCATATAAGGCAGGAGAATATGGATCTTTTCGAAGACAAGGTCGGCATCGTAACCGGCGGGGCCCAGGGCATCGGACTGGGGATCGCCCGGCACCTGTTGAAAAGGGGAATGGCGGTGGTCATCGCAGACATCGACGAGACAGCCGGGGGAGAGTGCATCGAGGAGATCGCCTCCTTCGGGGATGTACGGTTCATTCATACGGATGTCACGGATGAGGATTCGGTCTCTCAACTGATTCTGCAAACGATCAACTTTCATGGCCGGCTCGATTCACTGGTCAATAATGCCGGCATCGCCGATCCGGAAAACGGCCCCATCGAAGGGCTGACCCTTTCGGCATGGAACCGGGTGATCGCAACCAACCTCACCGGCTATTTTCTTACGGTCAAGCACGGGGCTCCCTATCTGCGGGATGCAAAGGGCGCGGTGGTCAACATCGCATCCTCAAGGGCGCTTCAATCGGAGCCGCACACCGAAGCCTATTCCGCATCCAAGGGCGGCATCGTGGCGCTGCCCCATGCGATGGCCGTCAGCTTCAGCCACCAGATCAGGGTCAACTGCATCAGCCCCGGCTGGATCGAGGTGCGGGACTGGCAGAAACGGGAAGATCGGGAGGCCCCGGCGCATTCCGAGGCAGATCAGAAGCAGCATCCAGCGGGCCGGGTGGGGCTGCCCGAGGATGTGGCGCACATGGCCGGCTATCTCATCTCCGAGAGGGCCGCCTTCATCACCGGACAGAACTTCATCATCGACGGGGGCATGACTCGGAAGATGATCTACGCGCAATGAGGTCGATTCATCATGATGATCAAAAGGGAGTTTCCGTATGCGGTAAAGGTCATTGAAAACGAATGGATTCCCATGTCCGACGGGGTTCAGTTGGCGGCTCGGATCTGGCTGCCCCAAACCGATGATCCGGTTCCGACGATTCTCGAATACATCCCCTACCGGAAGCGGGACCATACCCGGCTCCGGGACGATGCCAACCACGGCTATTTTGCGGGCCACGGATACGCCTGCATCCGGGTCGATATCCGGGGCAGCGGCGATTCCGAAGGGGTATTGACGGACGAGTACCTGGAACAGGAGCAGAAGGATGGGCTGGAGATTCTGAAATGGATCGAATCCCGGCCCTGGAGCGACGGAAAGGTCGGGATGATCGGCATCTCCTGGGGCGGATTCAACGGGCTTCAATTCGCGGCCCTGGCCCCGCCCCAGCTTCAGGCGGTGATCACGGTCTGCTCCACCGACGACCGGTACACAGACGATGTCCACTACATGGGCGGATGTCTGCTGGGGGACAACCTCTCCTGGGCCTCCATCATGTTTGCCCGAAATGCGCTCCCCCCGGACCCAGGGATCGTGGGAAGCCGCTGGCGCCGGATGTGGCTTGAGCGGATGAAGGAGAGCGGGGTCTGGGCCGCGAAATGGATGGAACATCAGCGAAGGGACAGCTACTGGAAACACGGGTCGGTCTGCGAGGATTTCGATGCGATCCGATGCCCGGTGATGGCCGTGAGCGGCTGGGCCGACGGCTATTCCAACGCGGTCTTCCGTCTGCTGTCCAAGCTGTCGGTTCCCCGCAAGGGGTTGATCGGCCCCTGGAGCCACAAATATCCCCATGTGGGGGAGCCGGGGCCCGCGATCGGCTTTCTGCAGGAGTCCCTGCGCTGGTGGGATCAATGGCTCAAGGGGATCGACACCGGCGTGAAAGAAGAGCCGATGCTGCGGGTCTGGATGCTCGACAGCGTGCCGCCCGTCACGAGCTATAAAGAGCGCCCGGGCCGCTGGGTGGCAGAGCCGGAATGGCCGTCGGAGACGATTCAGGAGACGCGCTACGGCCTTGCCCCGGGAAAGCTGCTTACGGACATGGGAGAGCGGGTGCTCCATGCCCCCTTGACCATCCGATCTCCCCTGCGGGTGGGGCTTTTTGCCGGAAAATGGTGCTCCTACAGCGCGCCCCCCGATCTTCCCGGAGATCAGCGGGAGGAGGACGGCGGCGCCCTGGTCTTCGAGAGCGAGCCCCTGGAGACGCCCATTGAGATTCTGGGGCCTGTCGCGGCCGAACTGGAGATTGCATCGGACAAGCCGGTGGCCCAGGTTGCAGTTCGGCTGTCCGATGTGGCGCACGACGGCAAGGCTACGAGGGTGACATACGGCCTGCTTAACCTGACCCATCGCAACAGCCATGAGCACCCTTCCCCGCTGGAGCCGGGAAAGCGGTATTCCGTTCGGGTGCAGATGAACGACATCGCGCAGACTTTTCCCGCGGGCCATCGGCTGCGCCTTTCCGTCTCCTCCTCTTACTGGCCTTTGGCCTGGCCCCCGCCCGAGCTGACGACGCTGACCCTCTACCCGAAAAACTGCTTTATGCTCCTGTCGACCCGCCCGCGCCGCAAGATCGACAGAGAGCTTCGACCCTTTGATCGGCCGGAAGCCGCGCCTGTGGAAACCCAGAAGACCCTTTTTCCGGGGGACCATCAGTGGCGGGTGATCCGGGATCTGGCAAGGGATGTCTCCACCCTGGAGGTGATCAAAGATGACGGAATCATCCGCATCGACGCGGTCGATCTCGATATCGAGAGCCGGATGAAGGAGATCTACAGCGTCTTTGACGATGATGTGGATTCGGTTCAGGGGGAGACGCACTGGGTTCGGGGATACCGGCGGAAGGATTGGAACGTGCGGATCATCACCCGAACCGTGCTCACCTCAAATCGGGAATCCTTCGAGATCAAGGCCGACATCGACGCGTATGAGGGGGATGCGAGGATTTTCACCAGAACCTGGAACTTCAGGATTCCGCGGGATTTTCTATAGGCAAGGGTCAGCAGAACCAGCAATTCCGACAGATTCCCAAGAAGAGCCCCTCATCGGGGCCTAATTCCGGATGAACATCTCGAAGACCTCTCCGAAGTCCTTTCTCACATAGTCTTCGCGGGCCTCCTTCAGCCAGTTGAAGGCGTAGCTGTTGACGGCCTGAAACTGCTCCCCTAAGCTTGCAGAGGTTGTAGAGCGGTTCAAGGTGTTTGTCGCGGTGGCCAGGCTCTCCTGCGCGTACTGCATAAGCTTTGCATTCTCGTTCTGAAGGGTCGAGATCCGGAACAGGGCTTTGTAGAGGTCTTTGACCTCCAGGATGAACTTCTTGTTGACGTCGATGGAGTATTCGATCTCGCCCATGATGAACTTGATCTCCACATCCATGTCCACGGTTCCGGCCGTCTCCAGCCAGACATTTTGGAACTGGTGGGTTGCGTAGTCGAACCGCTTGAGCATCCGCTTCTTGCTCATGGCCGATGTCCCGTCCAGGTGGATCAGCGCCTTGTTGGTAAAGCAGTACTCATCCGACTTGGACTTGATCAGGAAGTATATTTTCTCTCCCTCCTCGTGCATCACATAGTCGTCCGCATCGACCTTGTCGTAATCCTCGGGCTTGATCACGGAGCCGATGTCGCTCAGCCCCATCATGTCGGATGCCATTTTTCGGAACATGGTGTGCTCTCCTTTCCAGTAATTCAACGATGTCGGTATGTCAACCGCTTTAGAAGAATATCCTCAATATTCTGCCGGCCGTCCAGAACGGCGAGAATATAGACCTTTCTGTCGGAAATCCTGTACATCAGGCGCCACGGGGCAACAATCAATTCCCGATATAGCAGAACCCCCTGATCCATCAATTCAGGAACAACGCGTCCTCTTTCAGGTGACATATTCAAATCTGCGGCGCTTTTCTTTATTCTTCTCAATATCTTTGATGCATTTTTGGGATTTTCGGCAGATATATATCGGATGATTTCCCGCAAATCATTCTTTGCGGCCTCGGCCCATAAAACATCGTATGCCTGTGCCATTCAACCTCTTATTCGACCATGTTTTCAAGGTCTTTAAATACATCCTCCTGAGAGTGGACCCGTCCTTCCCGAATATCCGCCTCTCCCAGGGAGAGGAGTTTCAGAATTCCGATGGCGTTTCGCATATCCTCATAGCTTTTCGGATCTTGTAAAATCGCTCTCGGCTCTCCGTTCTGCGTAATGATTACGGGCCGATGGGTCTCATTGATCTGATTCAGCAGATCCGCCGCTTTGGATTTCAGATAAGAAATCGGTTTTATATCAACTAAAATATTCACCGCAAAAACCCTCCGATGACCGCCATAATGAAGGAAGACGTCTGAATGCCCGCCATCCTGGTAAATGTCCTCTTAAAATCTAACACTATCTCCGGGACAGAGCAACACTGTTTTCAAACCATCATCCGCTGCTGCGCCCCCAGAGGCAAATGCTTCAATCCTGCCGAACCACCGTCATCTCAAACCCCTTACAGCTCCGAAACTCCTGCAGCCGGTTGGCAAAGGAAAAGGGATCGTTCATCTCGTAATGCTGGAAGATGTCCAGGCCCCGGTCCAAAAGGATCTTCCAGCCGGTGTCCGTCACGATATGGCGGGCGTGGATCGTTCCGGTGCCGTCGAATGCCCAGGTGAAGTCGATGCCGGCGGTACTGCAGGATCTCAGCATCGTTTCGAACCAGCCCCTCTGCTGATCTCCTCGGAAGTCGTCTTCGATGGTGATCAGGTGGACTACGACCGTTTCATCGGGGGATTTGCGCTTTGCCACGGTCTCCAGAAACTCCATGAGGTTCCGGGCCTGGTAGAAGAGGCGGATGTAGGGGTCCGTGATGATGATCCTGCCGGCCCCCTGCAGATACGGGCCGAATAGGGAATCGTAGGAGATCCCCTGCCGGTTTTCCAAAACCGTCAGATGCTTTTCCTTGGGGGACGGTTCATGGGCCCCGAATGAATCGGACGGCCCGGCTCGATCCAATCTCCTTTCCGTCTTTTCAGGCTCGGGCGGGGCATCCTCCTCCTCTCCGATGGTTCTCCGGTAATGGGTCGGATAGGTCTTTTCCTCGAGGGTCGTCACCGGAATCATCGCGCCCGATCCATCCGCATATGCGAAACAGACATTCCCGTAGGTCGCATCGATCCGCATCAACTGATCCTTGACCCGCTTTCTTCCCTCCACCGAAAACCGGAGCAGCTCCTCGATCTCGGTTCGGACTGCCTCGCCGTGGGGGAAGAGGATCTTCATCAGCCCCGAAAAGGTCTTCTGGATCCCGTCCCTGTCCCGGGTGGAGATATCCGAAGAGAGGGAGAAGAATTGATGGTACCGGTCCGAAGCATCCTGATTCCGCAGAGCCCGCAGGATCTCGGCCAGGTAATCGACTACAAATCCGTAGCCGTTTGAAAACATCTCTCCCCGGATGATATCCACCTCCCAGCCGGGGATGTAGCAGTGGAGCCGGTCCAGAAAGGCCGAGTCGTAGAACTTGGGCGGAAGATCCGCAAAGAGGTCCGAGTGGCGCAGCATGTAGGGCACGGTGTGGCGGGTGTTTCCCACGAAGACCAGGGAGGCCTCCGCGCCGAGGGTCTCCACGCCCCGGGAGAAGGACTTGTTGGCCATGTAGTTCTTCAGGATGTCAACCAGGGCTTTGTTCACCGACTTCTGCTTTCCCGCGAACTCGTCGAATGCCACAATGTTCCAGTAGCCGACCAGGCCGATCCTGCCCGTGGAATTGTTCACAAAGAGCTTTGGAACCGTCACCTCGCCGCCCGAGATCAGGATGCCGTGGGGGGAGAATTCGGAATAGATGTGGGATTTGCCGGTTCCTTTGGGCCCCAGTTCGATCAGGTTGTAGTTGCGCTCGCAGAAGGGGATGAGCCGGGTCAACTGGATCAATTTGCTGCGCCGGCCCAACATCTCCGGATCAAAGCCGATGCTCTGGATAAGCAGGTCGATCCATTCATCGGTGCTGAACTGTTTTCGGGCTTCGAGGTATCCGTCAAAGTCGAAATGGGACATCTGGATCGGTTTCAAAGAAGAGAGGAGCCACGGGGAGGCGTTTCGGTTCTCGGTGAACTCGTATTCGATGTCCGCGATGCACCAGACCCCGCTCACCAGAAGCTTGGGATGGGATTTGACTGTACCCGAATCGACGATCACCTTTTTGATGCCCAGGTTTGCAAATTCGGCCTCGTATGCGTCGGTCTTCTCGTTCAAATCCGCGCTGATCTTGTCGATGACCTTGTGGCGGCCCTTCTCCCGGATGTGGGAGCGGACAAGGCCCGCCTCGTTGCGGTGGACATAGTGCTTTCGAAGGATCTCCCGCACCGTGTCGATCCCGGTGCGGATGGTGGCCTCGTCGTCGGTTGCGCAGTATTGGCCAAGAAGATATTCCAGCACATAGGTGGGCACGATCGCGTTGCCCTTGACGGTCTTGACGAGATCTTTTCTGACCACCAGCCCGGGAAAGTGCTCGTTGATCTTCTGATCCAGCTTCCGCATCTTTGGTCTCCCCTTTTAAAAATCGAAATCGCTGGTGAAGGAGCGGCGCATCCGGTATCGCTGGGTCCGGTACTCCACATAATGGGAGGTTCCCGCATGTTTCTCCTCGAGCCGCAATATCACTTCCTGGTCGTTGGCCGCCTCGGCCGCGCTGGTCAGCATGAACCGCACCGAAAACTCCCGCTCCCGCGTGTTCTCCGAGGCCAGGTCGAAGGTAAGCTCATGCCGGTCCGAGATCAGCTCATCATCTTCGGTATATATGCCGGCTCTCAGGGTTCTCGGCTGCATCTTCTCTGTCACGGGCTCCCGCTGGTACAGGGTCACGGCCAGTTGGCCAGATGTGATCACCGTGCTGCTTCCCCGCAGGATCTCCACATCCACGGTCGAGACATCGCTTTTCCGCTTCTTGTTGATCCGAATGAGGGGGATCACGGTCTCCTGCAGGGACGCGCCGCCGTGGACGTATCGGCTGCCCGAGCCCCGCAGCCGGAGGCGGTTTATGGATGCTGGAATCAGGGCTTC
>JAABSP010000150.1 GCA_011390345.1 Desulfobacteraceae bacterium | reverse complement strand
GTGTAGAATCTGTTCGACTTGAATCTCGGCCCCGGCATCGCGGTGCGGGAGTATGAAACCGCTGGGGGGCCGGCCGATTATGTTCTGTTTCTGGACCGGGAGCCGGTGGGGGTGATCGAGGCCAAGCGGGAATCCGAGGGGCATCGGCTGAGTGCGCATGAGGGGCAGACCGAATCCTATGCCCAAAGCCGGATCAAATGGATTGGCGACAACGGGCCCCTGCCGATGGTCTACGAGAGTACCGGGACATTGACACGGGTTACGGATCTGCGGGACCCGTCTCCCCGGGCCCGGCCCGTCTTCTCCTTTTACCGGCCCGAAACCGTAAAATCGCTTTGTCACGGGCAAAGGCAAACCCTTCGGGCGCGGCTGCAGGGGCTGCCGGAGCTGCCGGCCCAAGGGCTGCGGGATTGCCAGATCCGGGCCATCGCCAACCTGGAGCAGTCGTTTCGGGAGAACCGGCCCCGGGCCCTGGTGCAGATGGCCACCGGCAGCGGGAAGACCTTTACCGCGATCACCGCGATCTACCGGCTGCTCCGGTTCGCGGAGGCCGAGCGCGTCCTCTTTCTGGTGGATACCAAAAACCTCGGGGAGCAGGCCGAGGGGGAGTTCATGGGGTATACGCCGGTCGATGACAACCGGAAGTTCACGGAGCTGTATAACGTCCGCCGGCTCAACTCGAAGGTCGTGCCCCGGGATGCCCAGGTCTGCATCAGCACCATCCAGCGGATGTATTCCATCCTCCGGGGCGAGGAGCTGGACGAGGCTGCGGAGCTTTCCCATCCCGATGAGGTTGGGGCCGTGGGAAAGCCCCGGGAGGTGGTGTACAACGAAAAAATCCCGCCGGAGTTCTTCGATTTCATCGTGATCGACGAGTGCCATCGGTCGATCTATAACCTGTGGCAGCAGGTGCTCGATTACTTCGATGCCTTCTACATCGGGCTGACCGCGACGCCGGACAAGCGGACCTTCGGGTTCTTCAACGAGAATGTGGTGAGCGAATACCGCCATGAGGAAGCTGTGGCCGACGGGGTGAATGTGGGGTATGATGTCTATCTGATCGAGACCCGGATCACGGGGGAAGGCGCGAAGATCGTCGCGGAGGAATGGGTGGACAAGCGGGACCGGCTGACCCGGAGGACCCGGTGGGAGCAGCTCGATGAGGCGGTGCGCTATGACGAAAAGGGGCTGGATCGGGATGTGGTCAATCCGAGCCAGATCCGGAATGTGATCAAAGCCTTTCGGAACAAGCTGCCGGAGATATTTCCGGGCCGGGAGGAGATTCCCAAGACCCTGATCTTTGCAAAGACCGACAGCCATGCCGATGATATCATCGGGATGGTTCGGGAGGAGTTCGCCGAAGGGAATGCCTTCTGCAAAAAGGTGACCTATCGGGCCGAGGAAGATCCCAAGTCGGTGCTGGCCGCGTTTCGAAACGATTATTATCCCCGGATCGCGGTCACCGTGGACATGATCGCGACCGGCACGGATGTCAAGCCCCTGGAATGTCTGCTCTTCATGCGGGATGTCCGCTCCCGGAACTATTTCGAGCAGATGAAGGGGCGGGGGACCCGGATTCTGGGGTATGATGATCTGAAGCAGGTGACGCCGTCCGCGCATACCGCCAAGACCGGGTTCGTGATCGTGGATGCGGTGGGGGTCTGCAAATCGATGAAGACCGACAGCCGGCCCCTGGACCGGAAGAAGTCGGTTCCGCTGAAGGATCTGTTGAATGCGGTGCTCATGGGGCAGTCGGATGAGGATACCTACACGACCCTGGCCGCGCGGCTGGCGCGGTTGGAGAAGCAGATCGGGGATGCGGAAAGGGAGCGGTTCAAGGCATTGTCGGGCGGGAAGAGCATCAACCGGTTGATCCATGATCTGCTGGATGCCCATGATCCGGACAGGATCGAGGAGAGGGCTGCGGAAACCTCTGATCTGCCGGCCGGGGCCGATCTGAAGGATGAAGAGCGGGAGGCTGCGCAGAAGGCGTTGATCGGCCGGGTGCGGGATACCCTGAACGGCGAGTTGAACGAGTTCATCGAGGATGTCCGCAGGTCCCACGAGCAGATCATCGACCGGGTCAACCTCGACGAGCTGCGGTTTGCGGGGTGGGA
Organism: Desulfobacteraceae bacterium; assembly: GCA_011390345.1. Lineage (GTDB taxonomy): Bacteria > Desulfobacterota > Desulfobacteria > Desulfobacterales > JAABSP01 > JAABSP01. Next base: position 5,818 of record JAABSP010000150.1, on the reverse strand, counting down.
TGGGCAGGCCGGGGAGAAGGCGCGGGCGGTGATTGAGGATTTCCGGGCTTTTTTAGCGGCGAACCGGGATGAGATCACAGCGCTTTCCATCTTCTACAATCAGCCGTACAACCGGCGGGCCGTGACCTATGGGATGCTCAAGGAGGTGCTGGAGATTTTGAAGAAGGAGAAGCCCCATCTCGCGCCGGATCGGGTCTGGGGGGCATATGCGCAGGTGGAGGCGGTGGACGGGAAGTCGCCGAGGAACGAGCTGACCGCGCTGGTCTCGCTGATCCGGCGGGTGGTCGGGGTGGATGAGATCCTGACGTCGTTTGAGCAGACCGCGAACCGGAACTTTCAGAAATGGGTCTTTGAGAAGCAGGCGGGCGCGGCAGAGAAGTTCAACGAGGAGCAGATGGTCTGGCTGCGGATGATCCGGGATCATATCGTCAGCTCGGTGCATATGGAGCGGGAGGATCTGGAGTATGCGCCCTTTGACGGCAAAGGGGGGATCGGGCGGATGGCGCAGTTGTTCGGGGAGGATTGGGATCGGATGATCGATGAGATGAATGCGGCGCTGGCGGCATAGGGAAGGAATGAAAGATGGGGATAACGGCCATATCGATTCGGAATTTCAGATCTGTAAAATCGCTGGATGCAGATGATCTGAAACAGATCAACCTGATTACGGGGAGGAATAACAGCGGGAAATCCTCTTTTTTAGAGGCTCTTTTTCTCTCCGTCGGGATCTCCAATCCGCAATTGGCGGTGAATATCCATAAGTTCAGAAAGATTTTTTTAACAGATGATGCGGAGTTCTGTTATCTGTTTCCGGAGATGTCGGATCAGCATCTGCCGTATATCGAATCGGTCATCAATAATGAACAAAGGGCTTTGCGGATCTCGCCCATATTCGATGATGTGCAGTTTGATGATGCACAGGATGATAAAGGGCGGAATGGTATTGAAGATGCACGGAATGGAAGAAACAAGGATCGGATAAGAAATCAGGATCTGAGCGTTGATTCGTCTTCCATTCCCGGTGAGCCGGATGAAATGATCGGTTTGAATTTCAGCTTTGAAATCAATGGGGAGCAATACAGATCCCAATTGAGCTTGAGCAGGGGGAAGACTGTTTTAAATAAACACTATACGGAAAAAATTCCGGCAAACTATTTGGCTCCGGGGTCGACGATGGTAAATCTGTCGAACCGGTTGGATAAGTTGATATTCAATAAAAAAATTGATAGAATCATCGCTTCATTGCAGGAGATCGAGCCCGCTTTGGAAGATATATCAATGGGTGCAAATGGAATGATATATGCGGATCTCGGTTATGAGAAGCTGGTCCCCGTCAATCTGATGGGGGATGGTATATTGAAAATATTGACGATTCTGGTTTATATTCTTGAAAAACGGCAGAGTGTTCTTCTGATAGATGAAATTGAAAACGGTCTTCACTATTCATCACTGGAGATTCTGTGGAAGGCCATTCGGAGAGCGGCCAAAGATAATGATGTGCAGATTTTTGCAACGACGCATTCGGATGATTGCATCCGATCATTTGCGGATACTTTCAAAGATGGGGATATGGCCAAGCTGGTAAAGATCGAAAGGAGAGAGAATCTCCATACCATAAAATCTTTGTCCATGAATTCGCTTTCGGTTGCTTTGGATAAAGAATTTGAGGTTCGGTGAATGGCGTATCAAGGCATATCTTCAAAGAATATTCTTGCTGTTGAAGGGAAGGATGAGGTCAATTTTTTCAATGCGCTCCTTAAACATCAGGAAATCAAGAATATTCAACTGATTGATATCGGAGGAAAAGACCAATTCAAGTTTAAATTCGAAGCGCTTTCGATTCTGGATAATTTTCAAGATATTGAAAAAATCGGTTTTGTCCGTGATGCTGAAGAAAAAGAAGCGCATCATGCTTTTAAGAGCATCTGCAAAGTCCTTTCCGATCATTCCTTTCCAACACCTTCCGAAATTAATTCAATTGCAGACGGTTTTCCAAAAGTAGGCGTCTTTATCATGCCAAACAACAAAGATGCAGGTATGTTGGAAAACCTATGTCTGGAATCCATCCGGAATACATATCAGGAAAAGTGTATTGATCTCTTTTTCGAGTGTGTTGAGCGGTATTGCCTGGGGGAATTTTCGAGGTTGAATTTGCCGAAATCAAAACTGTTGTCCTATTTTTCTATGAAAAGTCCGTATGTCAATAGTTTGGGGATCGCTGCATTGAAGGATCATTTTGATTTTGATCATGAATGCTTCAATAAGATTAAAGGTTTCTTGAAAATATTGTTTACATAAATCAATGGATTGGTATTTTTTGACGAATTAATGACAAATGGAAATAGCATATTCAGTTAATAATGTTCCCATCCGGCTTACTTATGAAAGATGGTATCATATTATTGAAAATCATGATGACATGGCCAGTTATTTTCATGATGTTCTTGATACTGTTGAAAACCCTGAATTTATCATGCAGGGAAATCGTGGTTCCCTGAAAGCGAGCAAAAATATGGGGAAAAAGAAATGGATAGTTGTAATTTATAAAGAACTGTCTGAAGAAGACGGATTTGTAATCACCTCATATTTTCTTGCCGATAAACCGAAAGGAAAAATATTATGGAAGCGTTAATTGCAAAAGAAACAGATAATTTTATCGGACAATGCGTCAATATGGCCTCGGATATCCTGAAAATGTCTGCCAGGCAAATATGGATAGATTACGACAAAGAGGCCGATGTATTGTACATGAGTTTCAGAAAACCGCAGAGAGCTACTGAAACAGTTGAATTGGATGATGATATGCTTCTAAGAAAAGATGGTGAAAAAATAGTGGGTTTAACAATTCTAAATGCCAGTGTTCATAGCGAATAAGGCGAGAGCGGTTTAAAGTGATTGAACAAAACAATATTCCCAAAGAGTGGATGGCTTGTTCCGTTGATGATTTATATCAGATTGTTGGCGGCGGAACACCATCTACTAAGGTCGAAAAATATTGGAATGGTAATATTCCTTGGATTACGAGCGCAGATATTCATGGACCCGAAACGATTATTCCAAGAAAAGCCATCACTCCTGAAGCAATTGAAAAATCTTCAGCAAGTCTATTGCCGGAAAACAGTATTATTGTCGTTACAAGAGTCGCTCTCGGAAAAGTTGGTTTATCAAAAACAGAAATTAGTTTTAGTCAAGATAGCCAAGGTTTAATTGATCATGGTCAATTAATCCTGCCAAAATATGCCGTTTTTTACCTTTCAAAGGCTGTGGAAAGGTTTAAATTTGACAATCAAGGAACTACAATAAGTGGAGTAACTAAAAAACAGCTAAAAGAACTATCTTTTTTACTCCCACCACACGCCGAACAACAACAAATCATCTCCCAAATAGAAGAACTCTTTTCCGAACTCGACAACGGCATCGAAAACCTGAAAAAGGCTCAAGAGCAGCTTAAAATCTATCGCCAAGCCGTATTGAAATATGCATTTGAAGGGAAATTGACCGAAAAATGGCGCAACGAACAGATTCAGGCAGGAAATCCGCCGGAATCGGCGGAAAAGTTATTGGATCGCATTGGAAAAGAGCGGGAAGAGCATTACCATAATCAGTTGGAAGATTGGAAACAGGCTTGCGAAGAGGCAAAAAAGGAAGGTAAGAAAAAGCCTTCTAAACCAAAGAAGCCCAAAGGAATAGAGCATCTTTCCGAGAAAGATATCCCAAGATTACAAAAACTGCCGCAAGGATGGTGCTGGACGAAAATTGAAAATTTAAATCCATACGGGAGAGAATGCTCATATGGCGTCTTGCAACCCGGAAAAAATGTTGAACATGGAATTCCAATGGTACGGGTTGGAGATATAAATAATGGTAAAATCGACATCGGTCAGCTAAAGAAGATAGATCCCGCTATTGCTGACAAATACCAAAGAACATTTTTAAAAGGCCGTGAGATATTGATCTCCTTGGTCGGGGCAATTGGAAGAACTGCCGTTGTTCCAACCCTGTTGAGTGGATCAAATATTGCCAGGGCTGTAGGCGTAATTCCGCTTTCAAATAAGGTTGATGAAAACTATATTGAACTTTTTCTCAGACAGGAATCCAAAATATATGAAATGACAAGTCTTGCACATGAAGTTGCAAGAAAAACATTGAACTTGGAAGATGTAAGAAAAGCTAAGATTGTTTTGTCTCCTTACGAAGAGCAAGTTCTCATCGTCTCCGAAATCGAATCCCGCCTCTCCGTCTGCGATCAGCTCGAACAAACCATAGAAGACAGCCTCAAAAAATCCGAAGCCCTCCGCCAAAGCATCCTCAAAAAAGCCTTTTCCGGGGAACTTACCCGAGAATGGCGAAAAAACCACCCGGAGCTGATCTCCGGCGAAAACTCGGCGGAAAAGCTGCTGGAGCGCATCAAAGCCGAAAAGGAGAAGGCACTCTCCGCCGCGAAACCGCGAAAAACAGCCCGAACCAAAAAGCGAAAATGACCCCATCCCAGCTCAAAACAGTGATCGAAGGCGGAGAAAGCATCTTCGTCGAATTCAAGGAGTGCCGCGGCAGACTCAGCAAAACCGTCTATGAGAGCATCTGCGCATTTTTGAACCGGCACGGCGGAGAAATCCTCCTCGGCGTCAACGACCGGGGCAGAATCACCGGCGTCGATCCCGATGCCATCCCGCAGATCAAAAAGGAGCTGCTGGTCACCCTGAACAACCCCCAGAAGCTCAACCCGCCCTTCCATCTGATGCCGGAGGAGTGGGAGATCGAAGGCAAAACCATCCTTCGGATTCACGTCCCGGAAAGCGCCCAGGTCCACCACTGCAAGGGCAAAATCTACGACCGCAGCCAGGACGGGGATTTCGACATCACCAACAACACCAACCTCGTCGCAAACCTCTACATCCGGAAACAGAACATCTATTCCGAAAACCGCGTCTTCCCCTATGTCACCATCAAAGAGCTTCGCCCCGACCTGATTGCACAGGCCCGGCAGATGGCCCTCAACCAGAGATTCCGCCACCCCTGGGGCAAAATGACCGATATGGAGCTGCTCCAGAGCGCCCAACTGATCCAGCGGGATTTCCAGACCGGAAAAGATGGATTCTCCCTGGCCGCGGTCCTGCTGCTCGGATATGACAATGTCATCCTCTCCGTACTCCCCCACCACAAAACCGACGCCCTGCTCCGGCGGATCGACACGGATCGATACGACGACCGGGACGACATCCGGACCAACCTCCTGGACAGCTTTGACCGCATCATGGATTTTGCGGCCAAACACCTGCTGGACCCCTTTTTCCTGGAAGGCGTGCAGCGCATCAGCTTGAGAGACCGCATCTTCCGGGAGGTCGCGGCAAACATGCTGATCCACAGGGAGTTTTCAAACCCCTTCCCGGCAAAATTCATCATCGAATCCCACCGGGTCTATGCCGAAAACAGCAACAGGCCCAACGGCTACGGCCCCATCAATCCCTCCAGATATTCCCCCCTGCCGAAAAACCCGATCATCGCCCGCTTCTTCAAGGAGATCGGCAACGCAGACGAGCTGGGCTCCGGAGTGCGAAGGCTTTTTAAATACTGCCGATACTACTGCGGCGGCAGTGATCCGGAACTGATCGAGGAGGATGTCTTCAAGTGCATTGTTCCGCTTGATCCCGAAGCTACCGAGCAAGTCACCCCGGAAGTTACCCCGGAGGCTACCACGGAAGCTACCACGGAAGCTACCGAGCAAGTCACCCCGGAAGTTACCCCGGAGGCTACCACGGAAGCTACCGAGCAAGTCACCCCGGAAGTTACCACGGAGGCTACCACGGAGGCTACCACG
>JAABSP010000149.1 GCA_011390345.1 Desulfobacteraceae bacterium | reverse complement strand
GATCGGGTCCGTTCCCGGGGGGAGGGCCTTCGATGCAATGGGTGTGGGCGTCTTCCCCTTGAAGGACTCGGTGATGGCATGGGCAGCCTTCCGGCCCGCGCCGATGGCATCGGTCAGAAGGCCCAGCTTGACCGCGTCGCCGATCGCGAAGATGTCCGGGTCAGTGGTGCGGAAATGCTTGTCCACCTCGATGAATCCATGATCTGTCTCCACGGTGTCGGGCAGAAAATCCAGATCGGGCGCATCGCCGATGGAGATGATGGTTGTGTCGGCCGGCAGCAGCTCCCCGTCGGTCAGCTTTACGCCCTCTTCGGTGATCTCCTTGGTGAAGACTGGCCATTTGAACTTGGCCCCGGCCTTTTCCGCATGTTCCCGCTCTTTGCCGAAGGAGGCCGGCTCCTGGATGTCTATGAGGGTGATGTCGGTCGCGCCGAGCCGGTGAGCTTCGGTGGCCACATCGCACCCGACGTTTCCCGCGCCGATGATCACCACCCGGTTTCCGGGTTTGATGTCGCCCTTTTTTGCCCGGATGAGGAAGTCTAAGGCCGTGATCAGCCGCTCCTTTCCGGGAATCGGGAGGACTCTGGGGTTTTGTGCGCCCACCGCGATGATGATGAAATCGTGCTCCCGTTTCAAACCCTGAAGATCGGTCTTGCCGAGCTTCTTTTTCAACTGCACATGGGGGATCACCTTTTTCACCCGTTCAAGTTCTGCGGATAGCACCTCTTTGGGAATCCGGGCTTCGGGGATCGCAGACGCGAGCTTTCCGCCCAGTTCATCTGCCATGTCGTAGATCACCGCGTCATGGCCCTGTTGGCGCAGTTGCCAGGCCACGGAGATGCCGGCTGGGCCCCCGCCGATGACCGCCACCTTTTTACCGGAGGATTCCGGCAGTTTCGGAACCCCGGCTTCGATGCTCTTCTTTCCCAATTGGCTGATGTCGACCGACGGCATGGCAAGGGTCTGCCGGGTGCAGGCGGTCATGCAGAGGTTGGGGCAGAGATAGCCGCAGATCGCAGCCGGAAAGGGGGTGTAGGCCAGGGCCAGATCCACGGCCTCGTCTATCCGGCCCTCCCGGACCAGGCGCCATCTTTCGTGGACCGGAATGCCTGTGGGACAACTGGCCTCGCACGGAGCAAGGTATTTTTTGTTCTCCCAGACCGGGATATACCGGCGCATCTCTCCGGTGGTGACAAGGCCGATGGGGCTCCGGTCCAGATCGGTGAGATCGCCGATGAGGCCGCCTTTTCCCAGCTCCTTTTCCCAGATCTCTTTGTGAAAGTCGGCCATGGAGCGCATTCCCACCCCGACCTTCTCCTGCGGGGTCTTGGCCGTGATGAGGCCCCAGTCGCTGCGGTTGGCCATCTCATCGAAGAGCTTCGGCTTTTTGATCTTCTCCAGAAAGCTCCGGAGGTTTTCCGAAAGCCATGCCCACTCCTCGTCGGAGATCGGGACGGCTTTGGCATCCACGGTGCTGAAGCCCTTGCAGGGGCCGCGAAAGTAGACCTTTCCGCCCACCATTCCGACCAGGGGGCGGTATCCGAGGATGTTTTCCGGGTCCTGGGGATTTTGGCCGCAGACCACGCAGATCCCGCCGGCCATGAACTCGCCGAAATAGTCCCCGACCGATCCGAGAACCCAGAGCTGGGGCGGCTCGAACCGCGGGTTGTATTTGGTCATGGTCATGCCCCGGGCCCCGATGTTGCCCCCGATCATGATCTTTCCCTGGGCCATCGCGTTGCCCGCGCCGTTGGCCGCATTGCCGTGGACCACGATCCGGGCGCCCCCGTTGAGCCAGCCGATATCGTCGGATGCGGGGCCGTGGATCTCGATATGGGTTCCGGGAAATCCCATGGAACCGGTTCGCTGGCCCGGATGCCCTTCGATCTTCACATAGACCGGATCATCCCCGGACTTCCAGAGGCGTCCTCCGATGCCGTGCTGGCCGAATGCGTGGATCCGGAGGCGGCGATGCCCCTTTTCCACCGCATCCTGGATCTTCTCCTCCAGAATGCGGGACTCGATCCGCTGGCCGTTCTTTCTTCCTGATATTTCAAAATAATCTTTATTATCCATATTTCTCTCCGGCTCGGCCTATACCACGTATTTGATGCTCAACCGCTCGGCCGCGGCGCTGTCGTCGATCCCCAGTGCGTCCGACATGCCGATGGGCAGGGATGTGGAACGTCCCAGGGGCGCGATGATCTTCTTCAACTCCGTGTCGAAGCTGAGATAGACATCTACCACCCTCTGGGCCACGTCATCCACATCGAGCCTGCGGTAGAGCCGCGGGTCCTGGGAGGTGATCCCCTTGGGGCAGAGGCCGATGTTGCAGATGTTGCACCGATCCCCTTCGGAGCCGAGGCATCCGGCCGCGGCCTGCATGATGTATTTTCCGATCTGGACGCCGCTGGCCCCCAGCATGATCAGGGCCGCCGCGTTGGCCGCGAGGTTGCCGTTCTTGCCGATCCCGCCGCCGGCAAAAAGGGGGATTTCGTTCTGGTCCCCTAACTTGGCGAGGTTAAGATAGCAGTCCCGGATATTGCCGGCAATGGGGTGTCCCATGTGGTTCATGGAGACGTTGTAGGCCGCGCCCGTGCCGCCGTCCTCGCCGTCGATGGCCAGGCCCGCGGCATACGGGTTCCGGGTCAGGTTGTTCAGCACCGCAAGCGATGTGGAGGTGGCCGATATCTTGGGATAGACCGGAACCCGAAAACCCCAGGCCATGGACATGGACTGGATCATCTTGGCCACCGACTCCTCGATGGAGTACTGGGTCTGGTGGGTGGGTGGGCTCGGCAGATTCACACCCGCGGGAACGCCCCGGATGGCCGCGATGAGCTGGTTGACCTTGTACCACATCAAGAGGCCCCCGTCTCCGGGCTTCGCGCCCTGGCCGTACTTGATCTCGATCGCGCAGGGATCCTCCTTCATGTGGGGGATCGCGTGGATGATCTCGTCCCACCCGAAATAGCCGGACGCTATCTGCAGGATCACATACTTCAGAAACCGGCTCTTCAGCAGCCGCGGGGGGCATCCGCCCTCGCCGGTGCAGATCCGCACCGGAATGTGGAGTTCCTCGTTGAGATAGGCCACCCCGAGCTGCAGCCCCTCCCACATGGTCGGGGAGAGCGCGCCAAATGACATGGAGCCGATGATCAGCGGATATATCTCACGCACCGGCGGAATCCAGCCCTGCTCCCGGATGAGGCGGATGTTCTCCTCCGGGGGCAGCACCCGGCCCAGCAGGGTCCGGATCTCGAATTCGTGGCGGCCCGCATCGAGTGCCGGGTCCGTGAGCATGGAGATCCGGATGAACTTTATTCTGTCCAGCACCCCATCCCGGACATTTCGCCGGCCCCCTCTTCGCCGCGGCTGCCCCCCCCGGTCGATATGGTATTTCAGTTTATCTGCCTCGTCGTTTTTCAGCGGCGTGATAGCGTTGTTGGGGCAGATCATGTTGCACATGGCGCAGCCGATGCAGGCATAGGCCGGATCTGTCCGCTGGCGGATGCCGTAGTAGAGGGAGAAATCGTTGCTCGGCGCGGCCGGCAGGTTCAGCCCCACCCGCACATGGCGCTTGCGGAAGACCCCCAGCTCGATGGCATGGACCGGGCAGACCGTGGTGCATCGGCCGCATAGGGTGCATTTCTCCTTGCTCCAGGCGATCTGCCACGGCAGATCCTTGACGCTTAGTGTAGAAGGGGTAATGGCTGTGTTTGGGAGCATATCTTGACCTCCTGACGATCCGGACCCACAATGGCGGTGTCCAGATGCATGGGCTGAAAATCTTTGGATTTGTCTCTTTCCGGAATCACCGCGTCCAGGCCGCAGACCTCCGACGAAAACGCAAACAGGCCGGGACGGCCCCCCACCACGCCGGGCCTGAGCTTCTTCCGGTCCTGAACCATGAAGATCCCGTGATCCGGCAGGCTGCCGATGACGCAGTTGGGACCGTCGATGATCAATCGCCGGCAGCTCTGCTTCAAATGCTTTAAAAAGGCCGCATTCGGGTGCTTCTCCAGCGCATCCTCCTGCAGCGGCGTGATGATGTGCTTGTAGGTCTCGATCCCCAGCCCCAGCCGCTTCTTCATATAATGGAGGATATGGGTGAAGACCTCGGAGTCGGAGTTGTAGCCGATGTAGCCGTGAAACCCCCTCGACATCAGATACTCCTTGACCGGGACGAACGCGGTGTTCTCCCCGTTGGTCATGGTGGAATATCCCTCGATAAAGAAGGGGTGGCACGCATATAGATTGATTGCATAGTTGGTGTTCTGCCGGCCCTGAGCCATGATGACCCGGGCCATGAGATCGGGCCGGTCCAGCCCCAGGTGCCGGGCCACCTTCATCGGGTCCCCGATCTCCTTGATCATGATCACGTCGGGCCAGAAGGAGAAGACGATCATATCCCCCTTCTCCTCTCCCATCTTCCGGAGTTCCAGCCGCAGGATCATCAGCCGCGAATGCTTCTCCTCGTTGGTGAGCTGCTCCCACTCCTCGGGATAGTCGTAGGCCCGGATCAGATAGACATCCCGCTTGGGAATCCCCGGCGGCGGGGTCTTGGGAACCCGGATCGACATCCGGAATTTGGTAAGAAACCCCAGCTCCATCATGAAGTCGTCCAGGCGCTTGATCCCGGCATCGGTGAATATACCCGAAAGGATGGGCGCCTCTTTCATATTGTCAAATGGGCCGGCCAGGTCTCGCAGAAAGAGACCGACGCCGGAGCCGTCATGGCCTTCCCGCATCACGTCCAGCGCCTCGATGGCCACCATGGGTGACAGGGGCTCATCGCTGGTGATTGCAAACAATCGACACATATATCTTCTCCTTCATCACAAACGGACGATAAAAAAAGTCAAATTGTCCTTTTACCCCTACGGAGCGAAAAATTCAAGCCCTTCTTTTTCAAGGCGATTTTTTTAGGGATCTCTTTTAGTGAAAGGTATAGAGGGCAGGATTTTGTTATTGAAGCTGACAGGCTATTTGCTCGTCATCACCCATACGCCATCCCACTTTTCCGGCCAACTTTCCGGAGGATGGGAGAGGAGCTGCCGACATTTTTCCCCATAAGCCCCAGCAGCAGGGTCGAACTTTGCGATCTCGGAAAAGAGGGATTCGGCCTTCTGGAACTCCCCTGCCCAAAAGGCCGAAAGGCCGGCCCCAAATGTCTCGAAGAGTTCCTTTCGCACATCGAACTCCTTTTTATACATGGGCTCGTAGATGGTAACCGGCCGATCCTCCCGGCCCTTGACCGCGATCATTCCCAGGGGCCGGAAGGCAAAGGCGTCCCCCAGAGAATCCCGGGTGGTCCAGGAGATCATGGTGTAGGTTCCGAATTCCTTGTTGGCCCCCTCCAGGCGGGCTGCCAGGTTGACCGCGTCGCCGATGATGGTGTAGTCGAACTTGGTCAGGGAGCCGAAATTGCCTACGGATGCGTCTCCGGTGTTGATCCCGATCCGCATGTGGAGTTCATGTCCGAATTCCTTTTGAAATTCGGGCCGCAACTGCGAGAGCTTAGCCTGACACCGGAGGGCCGCACGGACACAGTGGAGGGCATGTTCCGGCAGATCGAGCGGCGCGTTCCAGAACGCGATGATGGCATCGCCCTCATATTTGTCCACGGTTCCCCCCTCTTGGGTGATGATGTCGGTCATGGCCGTCAGGTACCGGTTCAGCAGATCGGTCAACTGCTCCGGGGTGAGCCCTTCGGAGATGGTGGTGAAGCCCTGGAGATCGGAAAAGAAGATGGAAAGATTCCGCCGTTCTCCGCCGAGCTGCAACTGATCCGGGTCATGGATCAGCCGATCGATCACGGCAGGAGAGAGGTACTGGCCGAACGCGGATTTGATGAATCGCTTCTGGCGGCCCTCGGTGGCATATTTGACCGCGAGGGTTCCGAAGATGGTCAACAGGAGCGCGGCCTCGAAGAGAACGATCGGCAGCCAGATCCCCTGCAGGTAGGCCATGATCCCCAGAAAGGGCGGCAGCAGGATAAAGAGCAGAGAAACGCCGGAGATCATCCCCGTTCCGGTGAAAAGCATCATCAGCAGCGAACAGAGAAGCGGGAGAAGGAACAGGAGCGTCAAGTCCGCCCAACCGGGGGAATTTCGGATAAAATCGGCCGAGAGCAGATTGTCGAGAACCGTGGCCTGGATGGCCACACCCGGATAGACCGAGGCCACGGGCGAAGGCCGCAGATCGAAAAGGCCCGGCGCGGAGAAGCCGATCAGGACATATTTGTCCTTGAATGCCGCGCGATCTTCAGGAGAGAGGATGCCGCCCTCCCTGATCCGGATCTCGGACTGGAGCACCGATGCCGCGCTGAAGACTTCATAGACGTTCAACGGCCCGCGATAGCGCAGAATCGCCTCCCCTCCCCCGCCAATGGGGACGGAAAGGTCTCCCAGTTTCAATCGGCCGTGTTCAATTTCGGCCTTGACGCCGGGATTGGCTGCAAGGTATGCCCCAATGGCAAGGGAGGGAATATGTTTCCCGTCGAAAATTCCAAAGGGCAGAATGCTTCGATAGATGCCGTCCGGGTCCGGCTTTCCCTGCACATTGCCCAGAGATGAAAGCGCAGTCGAGATCTCCGGAACGGAAAAGGTGGCCCGGGGAAAAATCAATTCCGGAGCAGGGGTCGATGCCATCCAATCAGCCAATCTCCGGATATGAAATCCGGGGTCCGGAACCGCATCAGGCCAACTGCGGACCTCGCCGGTCTCATGCCCCAAAAAAAGAGCACCCGATACGTTCCCCATCTCCCGGATGGCACTGGCCAGGATCTCATCATCCCCCACACCATAGGCCGACGGCTCGGTGAAGAGGATATCCAGAGCAACGGCCTTTGCCCCGGCCCGCCGGCAGTGGTCGATCAGCGCGGCGTACAGCTCCCGGGGCCAGGGCCAGGAGAGGCCATTGACCTCCTTTCCCCAGTCCAGACTCCCCTGGTCCACCAGAATCAGAATGATCTCTCCTGTGGCTGCACCCTTTTTAGCCAGCCATTGGGCCCGCAGATCCCATGTTCTGGCCTCCCACCGGTCGAGCCAGCCGGCGTGCCAGAAGAGAAAGACCAGCAGCGCCGAAACCAGCCCCACCGCGACGCCCTGGACGGCCCGGCGGAGGGATCGGCGGTCAAAAGGCATGGATTCCCCTGGCAGCCATTCCATCGATCGGAGAAAACCCCGCAGCGGTCATGAAAAACCTCTCGATGGCAAAAACAATGTTGTGCCGAATCATCATTCCTCTCCTCTTTTCGGTGTCACCATTTCGATCTGCCCCCCCACGGTTTCGGTTCGATTGCCGGGATCACATCGAAAGCATTGATCCCCCATATATATCAATTATTATGAAATTTCAAGGAAACCGTTCCGCTCTTCTTTTCCGGATTCAAAAAGTGGCTTGAAACTTGTCTCGTTATTTGCTAATCAATCAGAGGATATAGTATTCCAATTTCTGGTTTTTCCCGGCACGGATATTGCTATTTCCGGAAAGCGGCACTTTTTTGGCCTCTTTCACCTGTTTTTCAGGCATAAAGGGCTTATTTTCTCCAATTTTCTCCAATTTTTTCCAATTTATATCGAATGCAAAAAAATGTGTCAAGGAAAACCAAAATTGGATCAGTATACTGTCTTGTTTGGCACTGGTTCAGTTCAATGGGATTTTCCGGGTAAATCGCCCGGAACCCTTTGAAAATATAACGCATTACCAAAAACCGGCGATACGAATGACTGTTTGAATTTACATCTTTTCCCATTGAACTGAACCAGTGCCTCTTGCGGGAAGGCAACATAAAAGGAGGAACCCAAAATTGAGAGAGCCATTGAAAATTCTAATCGTGGACGACAACAAGGATTTGGCGGCCATTTTAGAAGATATTTTGCGGGAAAAAGGCTACGGCGCCTGGATGGCGTTTGACGGGGCTTCGGCCGTCT
>JAABSP010000070.1 GCA_011390345.1 Desulfobacteraceae bacterium | reverse complement strand
CGGACATAGTAAAACCTCCTTCGGGTAAAAAAAATCGAAACATGAACCTAATACGGAGCCGATCCCGATGCAAGCTTTTTTGTTGGGTTTCAAGTCCATGATGAGGGATTCAGGCGATGAAGGTTCTGCGGAATCTCCATCAGCCCAGCCGTTTCCATTGACAGAAACCGGTGATGATGTACAATACCAATTGTATGTATTCATTGAATAAGGAGTACAATGATAAGAACCCGGATCTATTTGACAGAGCGCCAGCGCAGGGAACTGGCGGATATGGCCACGGCAACCGGCAAAAAACAGAGCGAATTGATTAGGGAGGCCGTTGATCGCCTGATTGAAAAGGAGAGCCGGGCATGGCGGGAGGCGGTATTGCAAAAAACGGCCGGCATCTGGAAAGACCGGACCGATCTTCCTGACTTCGATGAAATTCGATCCGATTGGGATCGATATTGACAATGACACCCCCCATTCTTCCGGACACGGATGTTCTGATTGATTTCTTGCGGGGAGGTTTGATCATCGGCTTCCAATCGGATATTATGGATATCTATGGCAAAGACCAAGGAACAGAAGCGAAAGCAGAAGCGGAAGGAACGGCTGAAGGAGCGGCTTTCCCAGCATACCCGGGAGAGCCGGGAGGAGAGGTTCGCATTTTTGTTGAACGAGGCCAAATGGTTCTCCCGCACCAATCCGGAAAAGGCATTGGAGCGGGTCCAGCGGTCATTGAAGCTGTTTCCGGACGATGAGGACGCGATCGGGCTGATGGGCCTGCTGGCTGGACACCTCAACAAGCCGGAGATAGAAATGCAGGCATTTGAACGGTTGGACAAGATCGTCGAACTGACGCCTGACCAACTGGAAAGATATCTCCGATTGCTGTATGGCCAGAAACGATACAGGGAAGCGATCGCCATTGCCGAAAGAGGAATCGAGAAGACAAAGGATTCGACCGATCCGCAGACAAAGAATTTGAAAACCTTTTTCAGCAGAATGAAGGATTACGCGGGATTCCAAATAGATGAGAAATCAGAGCAGAAAACTGCCGAAAAGAAAGCGATCGAAAAAAAAGATCTCCTGAAAAAGGAGAAGGCAAAGAAATCGCCTGCTGAAAAACCGGAAAAGGCAACCCTGCCGGAAAGGCCGGAAAACGAGGATACGGCGGAAGCGGTTCCCGCAGAAGAAAACCGCGAAGGGAAGGTCAAAGCCCCGCGACGGGATATCGACATCCCCGTATCGGTCAAGATCGACACCCGCGGGCTGGAAGCCACCTTATCCGAACAGCTCCAGTCTCCCCCGGAAGCCTACTGGCTGGCACTGGAGGCGTATCAGGTCCGCCTCAACGAGACCTTCGACCGCCTCATCTGCCTCAGCGGGCTTACCAATGTCGCATCCCTCTGGTATCAGGAGGAGACTGCCAAAAAGATTTTGAAGCGGTTCCGGGGCCGGGCGCTTCTTGCCGACGAGGTGGGGCTGGGCAAGACCATCGAGGCCCTGCTCGTCTTTTCGGAATATTACCAGCGCGGGATGATCAAAAACGGGCTGATCCTCACCCCCACTCCGCTGGTCAGCCAGTGGCGAGGGGAGCTTGCATCGAAGTTCGGGCTCGACTTTCCCACCACAGATGATCCCGAATACCGGACCCAGGGAGATAAATTCTGGGAGGCGCCCTTTATCGTGGCCTCCATCAATCTGGCCAAATCCAAGAAGAACTTCGAGGCCGTGACCCGGCGGGAATACGACATCGTGATCGTGGACGAGGCTCACCACCTGAAGAACCGGACCACCCTCAACTGGAAGCTGGTCAACGCGCTGAAGAAGAAATATTTGCTGATGCTCTCCGCGACCCCGGTCGAGAACAACCTGATGGAGCTGTACAATCTCATCACCCTGCTGAAGCCGGGGCAGCTCAAAACCGCTTCGGCCTTTAAAGAGGAGTTCATGACCCGGGGGGACCCGACCGACCCCCAGAACCGGGAGAAGCTCCGCTCCCTGCTGGGGGAGGTGATGATCCGGAACACCCGGGCCGTGGCCAAGGTGGACCTTCCCCCGAGATTTGCCCACACCCTCCGGGTGGACCCGACAAAGGAGGAGCAGGCACTTTACCAGAGCATCGAAGCCTTGATCCGGGAGATGGGGAAAAGGAAGACCGCGAACCGGCTGCTGCTCAAAAACCTGCTGGCCGAGGCCGGCTCCTCCCCCCGCGCGGTCCAACTGGCGCTGCAGCGGCGTCTGGAGAACCGGGAGGTTCCCAAAGCCGAGGAGAAAAAGATCAAGGACATCCTGGACATCTGCGCCGGCATCAAAAAGACCCGGAAGAACCGGATGCTGCTGGATCTTCTCAAAGGGAATCCGGACAAGATCATCATCTTCGTCAAATACCTGGGAACCCTGGAGCATCTCTCCGGATTTCTGGAGGAGAACCGCAAGCCCTACGCCATATTCCACGGCTCCATGAGCAATGCGGAAAAGGATGCGCAAGTGGAGCGATTCACCGGAGAAGATGTCCACATCCTGCTGACCACCGAGATCGGCGGCGAGGGACGGAATCTCCAGTTCTGCAACAAGATGATCAACTACGATCTGCCCTGGAACCCCATGAAGATCGAGCAGCGGATCGGCCGGATCCACCGGATCGGGCAGGAGAAGGAGGTGACGATCTTCAATTTCTGCGGGGCCGGCAGCATCGAAGACTACATCCTGGAGATTTTAGACAAAAAGATCAACATGTTCGAGATGGTCATCGGCGAGATCGACATGATTTTGGGCCGGATCCGGGGGGAGCAGGATTTCTCCGACATGGTCTACGAGATCTGGATGGATGCCGAATCGGATGAGGATCGAAAGACGGGCTTCGACCGGCTGGCATCCCGGCTGAAGCGCTCCAAGAGCAGCTATCTCAAGACCCGGGAACTGGACGACAAACTTTTCGAGGACAGCTATGAGATCTGAAGCATCAAATACCCCGGAAACGGACGAGAGCCTGCCGACCCAGTTTGCCCGCCACTTCCTGGAGACCCACGGCGCGGTGGTGGAGGAAAAGCCCGAAGGGTGGGATGCTCTGCTGCCGGGGGAGCTGGCCCGACAGCTCGATCTTTCGGAGCTGGTATCGGCCCGCCGGGGCGCAGATGCCAGAACCCCGGCCATCCACCTCCCGGAAAAGGACCGGAGTCTTCCCATCGGCTATGGTTCGCCCCTGGTGGAGAAAATGATCGGCCTGGCCTCGGATCGGGCGCCGCTGACCACCTGCCGGGTTCGCATCGACTATCTGAAAAAGGCCGGCTTCGATAAATCCATCGCGGATGTCTTCTCCTTTCCCAACAGCCTGCCCACAGTGCAGAGCACGGCCGAGGCCAAGACCGAATACATCGTCTTCAACTGCTGGTATCAGGCCCAGAGCGACGAGCAGCAGGAGGGGATGCTCGATCTGGTCTTCAACCTGGAGACGGCCGCGCCGATTTTCGAAATGGATGTGACGCTGACCGGCCTGGACCGGACTTTTCCCTCTCCGGGCGCGGTCTCCTCTTTGGACCCGAAAATCCTGAATCGGCTCCTTCCCAAGCTCCAGAAGGCATTGGAGGACAACATCGCCGCCGAGATCGCGGATTTCCGGGAGCGGATGAAACGGCGGTATCAGAGGGATATCCGCCACCTTGCTGAATATTACGAAAGCCTCCGGCAGGAGATGGAGAAGAGCCTCCAGCGGCCCGGACTGACCGAGGCATCCATCGCGGACCGGAAGGAGAAGATCGCGCTCATCCCGGATGAGCTGGCCCGGAAGACCCACGACCTGCTGAAGAAATACAGCATCCGCACCGATGTCCGTCCTTGCGCGGTTCTGCGGATTCTAACGCCCGCGGTCAAGATTCTGATTAAACTGACCAAGGGGAAGCGGGAAAGAAGCGCAACCCTGTTTTATAATCCCATCACTAAAACCGTCGATCCCCTCTCCTGCGAAGGGTGCGGCGCGGGAACCTATCGGGTTTGGCTGTGCGATCCCCATCTTCATATTCTGTGCCCGGGCTGCAGGCGGGATTGCCCGGTTTGCAGGAAAGGGTAGGAACCTGCTATATTTTTTCGATCATGGCCCCAGCCGCAGCCACCTGCCCCAGGGAGATTCCACCGTCATTTGTCGGAACCTGCGTATGGGTATAGACCTTGAACCCTTCTCTTTCCAGCTCCCAGATCATTCCCGACAGAAGAATCGAATTCTGAAAGACCCCGCCGCTCAAAGCCGCGCGGTTTAGGCCCGTCTCCTTCCGGATCTCCAGTGCAAGCTCGGTGAAAAGGCCGATCAGGGTTCGATGGAATTTCCCGCTGATCTCCGATGGCGTCAGCCCATAATGAAGGTCATTGACCACACCGGAGATCAGGGGCGCGGTGCAGATCCGCCGGGTATCATCACAGTTGTCCCACTCGTAGAGATAGCGGCTCTCCCCCTCCATCTCCGCGATCATCTCCATGTCCATTGCGGCCTGGCCTTCAAAGGTGACACGGTTTCGGAGCCCCAGGATCGCTGCGATTCCGTCGAAGAGTCTGCCGAGGCTCGATGTGGCCGGGGAATTGATCCCCTTTACGATCATCCGGGTCACGAAGGAGATCTTCGACTTGTCCGTATTCCGCAAGATCGGCAGATCCAGATCCAGAAGCTTTTCCCCGTAGGCGTCGTATAAGTAGCCGATCCCCATGCGCCAGGGCTCTTTGATCGCGGCGGCTCCCCCCGGCATGGGCACATAGCCGAGATGTGCCGCTCGGGTGAAACCGGAAAGCTCTGCCAGTAAAACCTCCCCACCCCAGATAGCGCGGTCGGTTCCGTATCCGGTTCCGTCAAAGGCAAGGCCGATGACAGGGCCGTCGATCCGGTTTTCAGCCATTACGGATGCGATGTGGGCATGGTGGTGCTGAATTCCGATTTTCCGCTCGGCCTTCTGCTCCATTGCATAGCGGGTGCTGATATAATCCGGATGAAGATCATGTGCGATGATGGAAGGCTCGATATCAAGAATCCGCTTCATGTGGTCTATGGTCTTTTTGTAGAAGCGCTCTGCGGAGAGATTCTCCAAGTCTCCGATGTGCTGGCTCAAAAAGGCATTCTCCCCTTTGGTAATGCAGATGGTGTTTTTCAGTTCCCCGCCGCACCCGAGGACCGGCGGAATTTTTTTTCCCAAAAAGATCGGAACCGGCACATATCCCCGGGATCTGCGGATCGGTCTCGACGACCTGGCGACCTGGCGGATGATGGAATCATCGCTTCTCAGATAGATGTCCCGGTTGTGCATCAGAAAGGCATCTGCAATACCGGAGAGGCAGGAGAAGGCCTCCTCGTTTTCAATGGCGATGGGCTCATTGCTCAGGTTTCCGCTGGTCATCACCAGCGCGGGAAAGGATGGGGGAAAGGACATGTCTTCGGCGCAAGGGTAAAAAAGGAGATAGTGGAGCGGCGTATAGGGGAGCATCACGCCGAAACAGCGGTTCTCCGGCGATACCGCGGCCGAAATCTCATTGGGCTCTCGCTTGCGGAGCAGCACGATGGGCCGATGGGCCGAACTAAGCAGATCGGCCTCCTCCGATCCATAGTGAGCATAATTTCCGATGGCCCCAAGATCGGGCGACATCAGTGCAAATGGTTTTTCCTCCCGATGCTTTCGGCTTCTGAGAAGGGCGACGGCCTCATCATTCATTGCGTCCGCGGCCAGATGAAAGCCGCCAAGCCCTTTGATCGCCAGAATGTTTCCGGATTCCAGAAGATTTACAGTCTCCAGAATCGGGTCCGGAGCCGCAATCCTTTTTCCGTTCCGGTCGTACAGCGCGACCTGAGGGCCGCAGACATGACACGCATTGGGCTGTGCATGGAACCGTCGATTCAGGGGTTCATCATATTCGGCCTGGCAATCGAAACACATAGGAAAACCCTTCATCGCGGTGTGGGGCCGATCGTAGGGGATCTCCTCGATGATGGTGTATCGGGGGCCGCAGTTGGTGCAGTTGATAAAGGGATATCGATAGCGCCGGTCCTTCGGGTCCAGCAGTTCCTTCAGACAATCATTGCAGATGGAGACATCCGGAGAGATCAGCGTGGAGCGGTGCTCCCCCCGGTCGCTGGCGAGGATAGTAAAATCGGCATGGTTCTCCAGTTGCGCGGCCGAGACATCCATATCAATGATCCGGGCCAATGGCGGCTTTTTCTGGCTGAGATCCCGGCAGAAGGCATGGATGCTTTTGGATGGGCCCTCGGCATGGATCAGGACCCCGGCTGCGGTGTTGGCCACATGGCCTCTGATCCGGTGGCGGTGAGCCAACTGGTAGACGAATGGCCGAAATCCGACCCCCTGGACGATGCCGTTGATGCGGATGCCTTTTGCGATGGTATCGGGTGACATGAGTGGTTTCTTCAAAATCTATTTGACAAGTTCACAGATCGCGTTTTATATATAGCTTTTTACAAAATTTTGGTAAAGGAGAGATAACAATGGAAGTTGGAGATAAAATTAAATTCAAGTTCGGCAAGGGGCAGAAGCAGCGGGAAGGAACAGTGGTCAAGGTCTTCCCCAAGACCGTCTATCTGAAGGCCGACTTTCCCAACCAGAAGGGGAAGGTCATTCGCAGAAAGCGGCATCAGGTCTCCTGAGCCGACAAGATCGAAACGCTGGTTAAAGGGCAGACAAGACCGATCAGATCGGTCTTTCCTGCCCTTTTTTATCGCTTAAAAAAACCGCTCTCTTCAATCCTCTCCCCGCTCTCCCCGCTCTTCAGCCTCTTCCGCGGCCTCGACAAATGCTGCGGCCTCCCGCAGCAGCGCAAGGGACTCCTTTGCCGCAGTCTCATCAATCTTATGGATGGCAAACCCGGCATGGACGATGACGTAATCCCCCACCTCCGGATCTTCGATGAGCATCAGGCTGATCTTCCGCCGGACCCCGTCCACATCGACCGTGGCAAGGCCGTTCTCCTCAATTTCCACAATTGTAGATGGAATGGCAAGGCACATAAGGGGTCTTCCTCCTTTTCCGGTATCTGCGATCAGAACCGACACATATTCTTTCTCTTCTGCCGTGCGGATGGTGATGCGATGGCGCGCATCCGGACCCTCCCCCCTCATCCGCTTCTGATGTATCGCATCTCGGGCGTTGATAATCAAGTTAAAAAATAACCTGCTCCATCTCGGAAGCGTATCCTATACCGCTCCTCCGCAAACTGATGCGTCTTCAATAAATGATTTTTATCTGAAAAAAAACCGGAGATTACCCCGCGGGGGAAAAGAAGCGGCCGCCGCCGGCATACTCTCTCTCCTGCGCGACCATGTCTATATGGAGGGTGCAGATCTGCTCCAGCGGCGCGTAGAAGGGGCGGGAGATCTCCCGGCAGTCAACGGTCTTGACGTACCGTTTGCAGGCGTCGCAGAGATGCACCCGGTACTCCGGCTCTGCATCGGAAAAGAGGTACTGGAGTCTGCTGCTGTCTGTGGTCTCGCAGAAGGGGCAGAAGATCCGCTTTCCCGGATACTCGTGGTTGCAGAAACTACAGGCAAAGGAGCGCTCTCCTTCCCCTTTGAGCATCGACAGACCCGGAAGATTCCCGCAGATGGGGCAGTACCCCTTCTCCCAGGGTTCATTCTCCGGCAGATAGGCCGACAGCTTTTCCGCACAGCGGGAGATGGAGGGAAAGAGGCTTGCATAGGTGAGAAAGACCAGCAGTTCCGCATCCAGGTTCAATTCCTGCGCGAGTTCGGCAAATGCGGCTTCATCGGTTTTGAAAAATCCCGCAAAAAGGCGGGCCGGATCGAGGGTTCCGTCATCAAAGCGTTTTCCGAGTTCAGCGCCCGCGGCCTGCATGGCCTGGGCCGTTCCCGATGCCACCCGGCAGACCTGGCGGAAGATGTCCGCGCTTCTTTCCGCGTCGATGGAAAATTCTCCGGGGTCGATGAGGGGAAGGGCTCCCCGGCGTTTGAACATGAAGACATTCTCCGGAATCGGCGGCGGCTCGATACAAAGCTGCGGTTTTGCCGCCTCCTGCACCAGGAAGAGCGGTTCGTAGAAGGAAAGGATATCGGTGTAGGCTGGCCGCAGGATTTGAACGGCTTCGGCAGCGGTTGCAATCTGTTTCAACAAGGTCTGGGCATGGTTCTGGTGGTCGGATGCAGTCATTTTGGTTCTCTTCCTCCAGTTTGAAAGAGCAGTGCTCCTGTTGTACCGGAATGTTTGGGGATTTCAGCAGAAAGGGGAGAGCGCTGTGCCCTCCCCCTCGATTATCATTGGTTACGGATTATGCTATATCCGAACGAAGTTTGTCAATGGCTGGATCATCCGGCGCAGGCCATCTGCCGGGTCATGGGGTCTGATGACCCGCGTCGGCCATTGCGGAACCGTGGCAGAGGATGTCAACAAATGAATTCTGTTCATTATGCGCAAAAGATCTCAACTTCTGGTATGATATCTACAGGATCAGGATGATTCTATGCTTGCACAGAACGGCGTTACAAAGTATAAAAGCGCAGCTTGAACAGGAATTCCGGCACCGGCGGTGCCGGTCTCGGACATGGAAACAATGAAAAGACCGGTGTAACAGCCGGTTTTTTTTGAAATCAGGAACCAGCAAAAAATGAATTTGAATCCTTCTGCCAGAAAACAGTTCTCTCCCATCTCCATCGATGCGGTTGCCGGCGCGATCGCCCAGGCGCAGCATCCCTCCGGGGAAATCCCCTGGTCACCGGGAGACAAGACCGATCCCTGGGACCATGTGGAGGCGGCAATGGGGCTGACCATCGGCGGGTATTACAGTGCCGCACGAAAAGCTTTTCGCTGGCTGGCACAACAGCAGCTCGATGACGGAAGCTGGTATGCCGAATACAGGGACGGGGTTCCGGTTCAACCGCGCAAGGACCCGAACATGTCCTCCTATATCGCGGCTGGCCTCTACCATTATTACCGGATCACCGATGACATCGACTTTCTGAAGCGGATGTGGAAGCCTATGCAGAAGGCCATCGACTTCGCACTGTCGATGCAGTCAGAGTCCGGAGAGATCTTCTGGTCAAAGGATAGGGAGGGCAACATCGATCCGATGGCGCTGCTGACCGGTTCCAGCTCTATCCACATGAGCCTGAAGTGCGCAATTGCCATAGCGGAAATCCTACAGGTATCGGTTTCGGAATGGGAGGCGGCCCGGGTCCGGCTGGCCCATGCCATCGCGGAAAAGCCATACCTTTTCAACATGACCAAATCCCGCTACTCTATGGACTGGTTCTATCCGGTCTTGTCGGGCGCGGTCACGGGAGATGCGGCCAGAAGGCGGATGGAGAAATCCTGGAAGAAGTTCGTGGTCAAGGGGATGGGGGTGCGGTGCGTGTCGGACAGGCCCTGGGTGACGATTGCCGAGAGCGCGGAGTGCTGTCTGGCCCTATGCGCGATGGAGAGCCGGGACAAGGCCGAGATCCTCTTCCAGTGGATCTGCGACAAGCAGTATGAGGATGGCTCCTACTGGTGCGGCTTCACCTTTCCGGACATGACTGTCTGGCCCGAGGAGAAGACGACCTGGACCAACGGGGTCGTATTGATGGCCGCAGATGCCCTCTACCGGCTCACCCCGGCCCACGATCTCTTCAGCCACAGGTTCTGGGAGCGGCGATGAGGCGGGATCATCGCCCCTATCTTCTCAAAAAGCTGGATCAGCGGATTCAGCACTTCTATGCAAAGCGGTTTCTCCGGCCCCAGTTCGATAGACTGGGCAGGGGCGGCATCTTTATCAAGCCCTGGTATGTGGAGGTCTTCGGCCCCCGGGTCTCACTGGGGGACTTTCCGACCGTGGTCGGGGCCCCGGACGCCCGCATCCGGCTTTCGGTATGGCCCAGGCAGGAGGGGGAGGGAAAGATTGTCATCGGCGACTATGCTCTCCTCTGTCCCGGGGTGCGGATCAGCTCGGCCGCGGAAGTCAGAATCGAGGACAACTGCATGATCGCAAGCCACGCCTACATCACCGATTCAGACTGGCACGGCATCTATGACCGGGTTTCGCCGGGCCAGGGAAAGCCGGTTCACATCGAGGAGAATGTCTGGATCGGCGACAGCGCCATTCTCTGCAAGGGGGTGCATGTGGGAAAGAACAGCATCATCGGCGCAGGCGCAGTGGTGGCGCATGACATCCCTGAAAACGTGATCGCGGCCGGCAACCCTGCAGAGGTCATTCGGGAACTCGATCGGGCCGCGCAATTCAAGAAAAGGGCCGAGTGGTATGCTGACCCGGGAAAACTCTTCTCCGACCTGGATGCGATCGATAGGGAGATGCTGCGGCAAAATACCCTTTTCGGGTGGCTTCGGCATCTTGTTTCTCCGAGACAGCGCGATTAGAGATTCGAAAAAAGCACAGGACTGTTGATTTTAGACCCTGTACTCGTTTACAATAAGAGAAAGCTTACTTTTAAAAAGGATGTGGAGCAATGGATGCACAGGAGATGGAAAGGGGATTTCAGGAGATCTGGAAGCTCTTTGCAGAGACAAGGCAGCAATTCAAAGAGACCGATGAGCGGCTGGATCAATTGTTCCAGGAAACCGATCAGCGATTCAAGGAAACAGATCAGCAATTCAAGGAAACCGATCGGCAATTCAAAGAAACCGATCGGCGTCTGGATCACCTGTTCAAAGAGACCGATCGAAAGATTGGCGATCTGACCGGTAAATGGAGCCGCTTTGTGGAAGGATTGGTGGTTCCGGGAGCAGAGCGCCTCTTTCGGGAACGCGGCATCGATGTGGAGATGGTCTCCCAGCGGGTCCGCCGACGCAGAAACGGCAGCGGAATGGAGATCGACATCCTGGTCATGAGCGGTGAACATGCGGTGCTGATCGAGGCCAAAAGCACCCTGAGCGTCGATGATGTGCAGGAGCATATGGAACGGCTTGCCAAGTTCAAATTCTTTTTTCCCGAATACGAGGATCTACAGGTACTCGGCGCTGTGGCCGGTATTGTCATCAATGAAGGTGTGGATCGTTTCGCCTACAAAAACGGTCTTTTTGTCATCGCCCAAAGTGGGAATACAGTTCATATCATAAACGATGAAGCCTTTGTCCCCAAGCGTTGGTGAGCCTTTCCTTTCTACGCACCCTGCCCGACCCTTCCCCGGCCGTGGTACAGCACCAGAATCAAAGCCCCGGCCAATGAGATCACCGCACTGAACCCGAAGATCGCAAATCCCCCCAGCCACTCGAAGATATACCCGTTCATGAAGAACCCGACCATCATCCCCAGCCCGTAGGTCACCGCATTGTTCACGGCCTGCCCCACGGTCTTGGCTTCCTGGGGCGAGAGCAGGTCGATGTAGAGGATGCTGGCCACATGGAAGGTTCCGTAGGTGATGGCATGGGTTCCCTGGGAGAGGAGGATGATCCACGGATTCTCCGCGGTGAAGAGAATTCCCCAGCGAATGGCCGCAACAAAAAGGGAAAATATCAGCACCCTTTCCAAAGAAAACCGGTTGAATATCTTTTTGGAGTTAAGCATCACCGAGACCTCGGCCCCGGCTGCCAGTGCCCAGGCGATTCCGATAAATGTCCCGGAGTAGCCGAGGTTCTCCAGGTGGATGGAGAAGAAGCCGTAATAGGCCCCGTGGCTCACGAGCATCAGAAACGCGCAGAAGAGAAAGACCAATGCCCGGCCCGTGAGAAATGCCTTGAACCCCTCTCCGAACCGCAGGTTCCTGGGCCGGATGCTTCCCGGGATCTTCAGGGAGATGACCGAGTGAAGCAGCGAGCCCGTCAGGATCAGCACCAGGATGATGTCGATGGGGTAACGATCCAGCACCCTCCCCATTATCAGCACCACCCCGATAAAGGCGATGGTCCCCCATACCCGGACCCGGCCGTACTGGCGCTTCTCCTTTCCCAGCACATCCATTGTAAAGGCTTCCAGAAAGGAGATGATGGGGGCAAAAAAGATTCCGAAGAAGACGGTGATCACAGCCATGGGCGCGAAATCTCTGGTGAAGAGATAAAAAGTCCAGATGCCGGTGCTTAAAAAATTGCATAGGATGTAGATGGGCCTGCGGGACTGAAACCGGTCCGCGACCATGCCCCAGAGGATGGGAAAGATCACCAGAGCCACGGAGCGGAGTGCGCTGATCGCGCCGATCTCAAATCCGGAGAAGCCGATTCGGTAGCAGTAGAGGTTGAAATAGGGCAAAAAAATTCCCAGCACTCCGAAATAGAGGAAGTACTGGGACGCGATGATCGTGCGGTCCGGTACGGTTTTACGGTTCAGGGGCAGCTCCTTCAAGGATTACTCTTCTTCGTCGGCTTCCACCCGGATCTTTACCGGGATCTCCTCTTCGGGCTTGGGAATCGTCACTTCCAGCACCCCGTTTGAAAAGTGCGCGCCGATTTTATCCGTATCGACGAAATCCTGCAGGGCAAAGGCCCGCTGAAAGGTTCCGAAGCAGCGCTCCTGCCGGTAGTAGTTCCGCTCTCCGCTCTTCTCATCCGGCAGCCGGTCTCCCTTGATGATCAGGATGTTGTCCTTCACCTCCACGGAAACGTCCTCCTTGTGGACTCCGGGGATCTCGGCCTGGATCACCACATCGGTGTCGGTTTCGAAGATATCGACCGGCGGCTCCCATGCATACAGGTTCGGGTTGTCCCGATCCTTAATCCGAATCCGGGGAAAGGATTCCTCGAAGACCTTGTTGATATGATCCTGAATGCCGGAGATATCCCGGAAGGGGTCCCATTTGATGATCGCCATTCTTGCTGCCTCCTCGATGAATGGGTATTTTTCATGAAAAACGGTAGATGAATCCTGTGAAAAGCGCCCAGAGCAGCACCAGCAGTGTTGCGGCCGCACATGCTCCGGCGATGGCCTTGTCACGGTATCCTTCGGGCCTCCGCTCAGAATAGCCGAGCAGAAAGCCGATGGCGATGCCGCCCACCAGCCCGCCGCCGTGGGCCCAGTTGTTGATCCCCGGCATGAAGCCGATGAGAAAGAGCCCCATCAGCCAGCCGCTCACCTGGGTGTAGACTGCGTGGCCGTAGGTTCCGCCCCGGCTCTTTGCATAGTAGAGAATCGCGCCGATCAGGCCGCAGACCGCGGCCGACGCGCCGATGGTGAGACGGACACCGGCAAAATAGGAGACCGTATAGCCGACTATGCTGCTGAGGGTGAAGATGGCCAGCATCCGGAAGATTCCGTACTCCCGGATCACGAAGGTGCTGAGGTGGCGGAACGCGATCATGTTGAAGATGATGTGCAGCAGGCTGCCGTGGAGATAGGCAGCAGATAGGATTGTCCACCAGCGGCCGTATCCTGAGATGGGAATGGCCCCGGACGCGCCCAGCAGAAAGAGGCTGTTGCTGGCCGGGGAGAGTGCGGTAAAAGGGTTCATCAGGGAACTCCCGACGGCACTCAGATCAAAGAGCAGGGAGACCACATACATGAAGATGTTGACGTAGATCACCGCGCGGATCACCCCTTCGGGCTCCTGAATGTTCCGGGTCCAGAGATTGCTCTTCCATTTAGATCCGGGATTACTGATGCCGCAGTGGGGGCATCGGGTCTCGTCCCGGCTCACGAGTCTGCGGCAGTTGGGGCAAAGGATCGATTTTCTGGGTTCGGTTGTCATGGAGATGATCGCCTACCAGACTTCCGGGTAGCCGATATCTACAAACGCGTTCTCCATCTTCAGCTTGTGCTCCTGCTCCATGCTGGCCAGCTCTTCGAAGAGGCGCTTCTGCTCCGGGTCCGTGGCCCCGATGGAGAGGCTTTGGTAGGTCTTCATCGCGTCCTCCTCCTTTTTCATGGCCAGCTTGAACGCGTCGGCCGGCTTCATGTCGGTGGAGAGGCGGGGCTCGTCCACGGTTTCGGCCACATGGTAGTCCCGGCTCTCGTCAAAGGGGAGCTTTTGGGGAATGTTGACCCGAAACCCCTCTAAAATCTCCTGGTGCTTCTTCTCCTCTTTGACAAAATCGGCAAAGAGTTTCTTGAGATTTTCATCGGTCATCCGGCCGGCCACATCCTTATAGAATTCCTGGGATTCGATCTCCCGGTCGATGGCCTCTTTGAGGATTTTGTCATATTCGCTTCGGTTCATTTTTTTGCTCCTTCCGTGGATTGAAGGTACGATTCTCAATCCTCATTCTCCTACGGAAGGGCATAAAAATCAACCCGTATTGTGAAAAACTGCCGAATTTACGATGAAAAAAGACCGGTTCCCAAGCCATCTCACCCGGGGAGGGCAAACGCGTCCAGAACGCCGTGGCAGCGGCATGCGGTGCTGAAGAGAATCTTTCCTTGGGCCCCGGAAACCTTCTCCAGGGCATCCCAGAGCGCAGCGGGCCTGTAACCGCCCAGACCTGGTGCAATCTGCCGGCTGCGGATGGCAAGAGCAGTGAATCCGGGAAGATCCAAATCCCCCAGCTCCTGAAACAGAATGCCGGGTCTGGGCTTTCCCGTGTGGGTGCAGATGTTCGGCGGTTCAGGGCAGTCCGCGGGGCAGCGGAAATCGGCGTGGCTGAGGTAGAGCTGTCCCTCTTTGCCCCGGAATGGATGGGGAAGGATCGTTTCCAGAAATTGTGGAACCGGGAACGGCTCGACTTTTCGGATGCCTTTGAGCTTCATTTTGACCCATTCCGCGGCCACATGGACTGGGATGGACGGGATGATCCAGTCGGGGCCCCGGTTCGGGGTCAGATGCTCGACCAGGTATTCGATGCCGTCGGCTGTTACCAGCTCCGCTTTGAGAGACCGGAGTTCGGCAGTGGCCCGGTCATCCAGTGTCGCCGGGGCCCGATCCACCATGATCATTTTACCGTTCGGATGCTTTTCCCGAAGTTTCCTGGCCGCACGCAGGCCGAATTTTCCTGCGCCGATGATCCAAAAAGAGTTTCCTTCCATGCAAAATCCTCCTGCCGGATAAAAAAGTTCCCGCGCCCTTCAATGAATTGTTGAAATATCTCCCCATTTCGGGTAGTCTGCGGACAATCATAGGGAGAAGGTATCGAAAAAAATGACAAAATTCAATCTCATCACTGGAAATCGGGCGGAAAATCTTGTTTTGGCCATGGTCATGGACCTGAAAAGGCCATTGGTTTCTCCTCTGGACCCGGAAATCGTGGTGGTCCACAGCAAGGGGATGGAGCGCTGGATCTCATTGGAAATTGCGAAAAAACACGGCATCTGCGCCAACCTCCGCTTCCCCTTTCCCAACACCTTTATGCATGAAATACTGCAGAAGATCCTGCCGGATCGGGCCGACGAGTTCGCGTTCGGCGCGGAGGTCATGGCCTGGCGGATCATGGAGCAACTTCCGGATCTCATTCAACAGGAGATATTCGCGCCGGTCCGGGTCTATTTGGACCATGCTCACAGCGATCTCAAACCGTACCAGTTGGCCCGGCAGATCGGAGTCACCTTCGAGCAGTACCTGCTCTTTCGGCCAGACTGGATCTTCCGATGGGAGGCCGGGAAAGAGCCGGAGAACTGGCAGGCGGCCCTCTGGCGGGAGATCGTGCCGGGGTATGAGACGATCCACCGGGCCGCGCTGGGCAGAGCCATCCTGGAGAGGTTGCGGGACAGGTCCCTTGCCGATCAGATTGGGGAAATTCTGCCCCCGCGGGTCTCCATCTTCGGCATCCCCACCCTGCCCCCCTTTCATCTGCAGGTGCTGGACGCGATCGCCGCATATACAGAGGTGAACCTCTACATGCTCAACCCCTGCCGGGAGTTCTGGGGGGATATCAAGTCCCGGCAGGAGATGCGCCGGATCGAGCAGAAATCGGGTCTGGCGGTGGTCGGGAACGATCTCGGAGAGGATCTCTATCTGGAGGAGGGGAATCCGATTCTGGCGGCTCTGGGAAAGCAGGGCCGGGACTTCTTCAACCTGATCCAGGAACTGATCAGCGGCTACAATGACATCAGCGATGATCCTGATCTCAAAGATGCCTTCTTCCTCGATCCGGGGGAGGAGACCCTTCTTGGGGCCATCCAGCACGATCTGCTCTACCTGGTTGACCGAACCCGGGGCAGAGCCGGAAACGGCGATTCGGATGCCGGCGGAAAGAGCATCATCTCTTTGGATGACGACTCGATCCGGATACATGCCTGCCACAGCCCCATGCGGGAGGCCGAGATTCTCCACGACCAGCTTCTGGAAATCTTTAAAAAGAACCCGGATCTCTCCCCGAACGATGTTCTGGTGATGACGCCGGAGATCGAGAAGTATGCCCCCTACATCCAGGCGGTCTTCGATCGGCGCGAGGATGACCCGCTGAAGATCCCCTTCACCATCGCAGACCAGAGCTACCGGACCGAAAGCCGGATCATCGACGTCTTCCTGCAGATCCTCGATCTCCGGGGAAGCCGGTTCGGCGCGGCCCAGGTGCTCTCAATTCTGGAGACCCCGTCGGTCTATGGAAAGTTCGGTTTGACAGAGTCGGATCTCGATCTCATCCGGGAATGGATCGCGAAGACCCGCATCCGCTGGGGGATCGACCGGGAAAACCGGAAGAAACTCGATCTGCCCGATCTGCCGGAAAATACCTGGCAGGCAGGACTGGACCGGCTCCTCCTAGGGTATGCCATGATAGGAAACGAGTCGAGGATGTTTGAAGATATCCTCCCCTTCGACGACATGGAAGGGGAGGCCGCGCAGGTGCTGGGCCGGTTTATCGGCTTCACCGAAAAGCTCTTCGACCGGGTTGGAGCCCTGGAGGGGAAAAAGAGCCTTTCCGGATGGGCCGAGCTGCTGCGGGAGATGATCGGGGACTTCTTCGAGAGTACTGAGGAGAACGAGATCGAACTCGGAAAAATCTCGGCCCAACTGCTCCGGATGAAGGAGACCGCGGAACAGGCCGGATACGAAGGTGAGACGGACATCCACGCGGTAAAAGCCCATTTGGGCGGCGTGTTCACCCGGGAGGGCTTCGGGTTCGGCTTTATCTCGGGCGCGGTCACCTTCTGTGCCATGCTTCCCATGCGAAGCATCCCCTTCAAGGTCATCTGCATGATCGGGATGAACAGCGACAGCTTTCCCCGAAGGGATGTCCGGCCCGCATTCGACCTCATGGCAAAGGCCCCCCGCATCGGGGACCGCTCCCTGCGCAATGAGGACAGGTATCTCTTTCTGGAATCGCTCCTGTCGGCAAGGGAGCGGCTCTACATCTCCCATGTGGGGTACGACATCAAAGACAACAGCGAGATCCCGCCGTCGGTGCTGGTGAGCGAGCTGACCGACTACATCGAAAAAGGCTTTGCCGCGCCCGAGAAGAAAATAATGGATCATGTACGGACCGCGCACCGGCTCCAGCCCTTCAGCCCGGAATATTTCCGCGGGGATGAGGAGGAGCGCTTCAGCTTTTCCAGGACTCACTGCGAGGCCGCAAAGGGGCTTCAGGGAAAACAGAAGCCGCTGCCGCCCCTCTTCCCGAAGCCGCTGGAACCACCCGAAAAGGAGTGGCGCACCGTCAAGACAACCGATCTCCGGCGGTTTTTGAGAAATCCTGCGCAGTTTCTGCTGGAAAGGCGCCTCAACCTCCGGCTGGAGGAGACTCTGGCCGCGCTGCCCGAAAAGGAGCCCTTTTCCCTGGACCATCTGGAGCGGTATCTCATCGGAAACGATCTGGTGGAAAAGGGGCTTTCCGCGCCCAATGCCGATATCGGAGAGTATTACCGGATCAAAAAAGCCTGCGGAGAACTCCCGCTGGGGGAGGTGGGCAACTGCGTCTTCAAGGAGCTGCGCCGGGACACCGAGGGATTCATCCGGAAAATGGGCATCTGTCTCGCGGGAAAGCCCCTCGAACCCTTGGATATTGATCTGCGGATCGGCGATTTCCGGGTTCTGGGAAGAATAGACGGGATCTATCCGGAGCAGTTGATCCGGTACCGGTATGCCAGCATCAAGGCCAAGGATCGGCTGCGGATCTGGATCGACCATCTGGTGCTGAATATCGCAGGCCCCAAAGAGTATCCGAAGCGTAGCATGCTCGCGGGCCGCAACGGCAAAGAGTGGACAGCCTGCGCGTATGGTGCGGCCGGGGATGCCGAGGCCCTTCTGGAAAAGATTCTCTCGGTCTATTGGCAGGGGCTGCAGTCGCCCGTTCCCTTTTTCCCGGAGACCGCGTATGCTTATGCTAATGAACTGAGAAAGAAGAACGGAGATGCCGCGGCGGCCCTCAGCGCGGCCCGGACAAAGTGGAACGGGGTTCCGAGCCGGAAGATTCCCGGGGATACGGACGACGCCTTTTTCGGCCTCTGTTTCGGCCATCTCGAAGATCCCCTGGACGATCTCTTTGCGGCCCATGCCGTTGCAATCTTCGACCCGATCCTGCAACTGGAAGAAGAGGTGAAGCAGCCATGAAAAAACTTCCACCGGTCCATTTCAATCTCCGCAACAGCCCCATTGAAGGGCCCAACCTTATCGAGGCGAGCGCGGGAACCGGAAAGACCTACACGATATCGGGGATCTTTCTCCGCCTGATCCTGGAAAAGGGGATGGCGGTAAACAAGATCCTCGTGGTCACATTCACCGAAGCCGCCACCCAGGAGCTGAAGGATCGGATTCGGCGGCAGCTCCGGGCCGCGCTCGAAGTCTTGGAGGGGGATGTGAAAAACAAGGATGCCGACTTCATCCACTTTGTCCAATCCGTCCAATCCGTCCAATCCGAGGCCGAAAAAACCGGAACCGATCCCGGAATCCGGGCTCTCCGGCGGGCCCTCCGGGATTTCGACGAGGCCGCAATCTTCACCATCCACGGCTTCTGCAAGCGGATGCTCCACGAACACGCGTTTGAAAGCGGCGTCCTCTTCGA
This sequence comes from Desulfobacteraceae bacterium, assembly GCA_011390345.1. Classification (GTDB taxonomy): domain Bacteria; phylum Desulfobacterota; class Desulfobacteria; order Desulfobacterales; family JAABSP01; genus JAABSP01. The sequence continues at coordinate 7,128 of JAABSP010000070.1, read as the reverse complement.
CACCGAGCTGATCACCAGCCAGACCCACCTCAAGGCCGGGATCGTGGAGGACTTCTGGCGGAAGCATCTCTACAACGAGATGCCACTGTTCGTCGATTATGTCCGGGGGAAAATGGAATCGCCTTCAGATTTTCTCAGCATTCTCAATGAGGCGCCCTCGCTGCAGCATCCGCGGATTCTTCCGGAAGAAGTCGATATTCCGGAGATGACGGCGGCCATAAAGGATTTCGAGGCGGCCTTTGAAGAGGCCGCATCCGAATGGAAGCGATCGAAAAGTCAGGTGACCGCGGCTCTTGGCAGCAGCGCCCTCAACGGAAACATGTACCAGAAGAGGAGCGTTTTGAAATGGATCGAGGAGATAGAAGCGCTCTTTGCCGGCGATCCGCCGGTTCCGGCCCTGAACTTCTTCGACAAATTCCACAAGTTCACCACAGACGGTATCTGCGCGGGAACCAAGAAGAAGCAGACGCCGCCTGCACACCCCTTTTTCGACGTCTGCCAGCGGCTATACGACTGCCGCGGGGTTGTGGCCGAAAACTTTGAAAATCGGCTGATGAACATGAAAGTCGGCCTCTTCGACCTGACAAAAGAGCAGTTGGCCGCTGTCAAGGAGATCCAAAACGTCCAGTCTTTTGACGATCTTCTGGAAAACCTTCACCGGGCCATCCAGGGAGACGAAGGGCCCTCGCTGTGCCGAAACATTCAGGAGAAGTTCACGGCCGCGCTCATCGACGAGTTCCAGGACACGGACCCGGTGCAGTACGAAATCTTCAAGACGATCTTCGGAGAGGCCAAATGCCCCCTCTTTCTCATCGGGGACCCGAAGCAGGCCATCTACGGGTTCCGCGGCGCGGATGTCTTCGCATATATGAAGGCCGCGGCCTACACCCCCTCCCGGTTCACCCTTCCGGAGAACTGGCGGTCCCAGGAGAATCTGATACAAGGGGTCAACACCCTCTTCAAAGAGCATGCCCGAGCGTTCGTCTATAAAGAGATCGCATTTGAAGAGGTGCGGGCCGCGGCCGGAAAAAAGGACCGGGTCGATCTGACCATCGACAGGAAGAGCGAACCGCCCCTTCACCTCTGGCTGATGGAGGCCGAAAAGATCTCCCCGGGCAAAAAAGCTATCCCCAAGGAAGATGCCCGCCGGCACATCGTAAAGGCCGTGGCCGCTGAAATCTCCCGCCTGCTCTCCCTTGAAGACCGGATCATTCTCAAAAGCCACTCCCCGTCGATCCCGGACCGCCCCCTTCACCCCGGCGACATAGCGGTGCTGGTCCGCCGCAATACCGAGGCGGAGAAGGTGGAAAAGGAACTTTCGGCATTAGGTATCCCCAGCGTCCGATATCAGACCGGAGACATCTTCGATGCAAAGGAGGCAGGAAGCCTCTCCCAACTGCTGCCGGCGGTCGCATCCCCATCTGACGAGGCCCGGATCAAAGGGGCTCTATCCACCGAGATCATGGGGCTCTCCGGAACCGAAATCGACGGCCTGACCCGAAACGAGTCGGATTGGGAAGCCTGGATCGTCCGGTTCCGGGAGTATCACGAACTCTGGAACAGGAAGGGCTTCATGCGGATGTTCAACGCACTCCTGGAAAAGGAGAATGTCCTGCCCCGGCTCATGGCGCTGCCGGCCGGGGAGCGGCGCTGCACCAACCTGCTCCATCTCGGGGAGCTGCTTCACGAGCATGAGATAAGAAGCCGCCCCGGCATGGCCGGCCTTCTCAAATGGTTTGCCGAACAGCGCTCCCCGGAAGTCGAACGGCCCGACGAGAACCCGCTGCGGCTGGAGAGCGACGCGCGCGCGGTCAAACTCGTCACCATGCACAAGAGCAAGGGGCTGGAGTATCCGGTGGTCTTCTGCCCTTTCACCTGGGACGGCTCGGCCGTGGGCTCCAAAAACAGCATTCCGCCGATCCTCTTCCACGACGAGAAGAACGATCGGAAGCTGACTTTGGACATCGGCTCCGAAGATATCGCAGCCCACAGACCCTTTGCGGAAAAGGAACAGCTTGCCGAAAACCTGCGCCTGCTCTATGTCGCGCTGACCCGGCCCAAGAACCGGTGCTATCTGGTCTGGGGAAAGATTTCAGAAGCGGAGACCTCGGCCCCGGCCTATCTGCTGCACTGGCCCGGGAACGGAGACGAAAATCATCCCCTGGAGCGCCTTTCGCCCCATTTCATAGGCTTGACGGACCATGATATCCGCAGGGATCTGGAACGGCTGAAGGAAAGCGCAAAAGGGGCCATCGAGATGACTCCCCTTCCGGATGAAAAGGGCATCCCCTACAAGGCCCGGGAGGCGTTCGCCGGAGATCTTCACCCCAGGGAATTCAGCGGAACCATCTCCGGCGGATATGCCGTCACCAGCTTCTCGGCCCTCTCCCGGGCAGTGGACCGGCCCCATGTCGCGGAGATGGCCGACTATGACGGCGGAACCCGTAAACCCTCCCCTGATCCGGATACGGAGACGGAAACTGAGACAGAGACGGAGACCGTCGATCCCCGGGACATCGGGCTCGATGCCGGCACCATCTTCGCCTTTCCCTCCGGCGCACTGGCCGGGGAGTGCCTCCACAAAATCTTCGAGGATATCGACTTCACCGGAGACGGGGAATCCCTTGGGGCCATTGCGGAAAAGCACCTCTTCGGATACGGATTCGACCCGGGCTGGGCTCCCACGGTCTGCGACATGGTGAAAAAGACACTCAACGCGCCCCTTGATCCGGAGACCGGCCTCCGCCTGTCTGACATCCCGATGGAGCAGCGCCTCAACGAAATGGGCTTCTACTTTCCCCTCAATCCGGCCGGCCCCTCGGATCTGGCTGCAGTCTTCCGGGAATACGGCGACCCGATGATCGTCGGGGACCTGCCGGACCGGATCGACCGGCTCCGTTTCGTGCCGGAAAAGGGGTACATGAAAGGATTCATCGACCTGGTCTTCGAGCATGAGGGCCGCTTCTATCTCATCGACTGGAAATCGAACCACCTGGGGCATCGGGTCGGGGATTACGACGGAGATGCCCTGAAAGGAGCCATGCAGGAGCATTTCTACCTGCTCCAGTACCACATCTATGTACTGGCACTGGACAATTACCTGAGGTCCCGGATCCCAGACTATTCCTATGAAGAGCATTTCGGCGGGATCTTCTATCTCTTCCTGCGGGGGATCGACCCGGAAAAGGGGGGGGATATCGGGATCTTCGCAGACAAACCCCCTGCCGAACTGATGGAAGCCCTCCGAAAGGTTCTGCTGGACTGTTCCGGGATGGCCGGAGAGGAGGCATCCCAATGACCCGAGATCTGATTCAAGCCCTTGCCGCATCCGACGACTTCTCCCCCCTGGATCTCCATTTTGCCCGGTTCATCGCGCGGCTCGCCCCGGATGCACCTCCGGATGTGGCGCTGGCCGCTGCCCTGGTGAGCCGCGCCCAGCGGGAGGGGCATATCTGCCTCGATCTCCCGGAAACGAAAAAAAAGGGCTTCTCCTCTCCGGTCCCCCTTCCTGAAAGCCGCGCATGGAGAAAGGCCCTGGAACAGAGCCGCGTCACCGGAAAGCCCGGAGAATTCACGCCGCTGATCCTCGATGAAAAGGGCCGCCTCTACCTCTACCGGTACTGGTATTATCAGCAGAAGATGGCAGACGGGATTCTGGCCCGCATCGGAACCAGTGAAAGCCCATCTCTCCAGATCGACGAAAAGACCCTGGACCGCCTCTTTCCGGAACCGGACCGAGACCGGGGGCCCAACACCCAGCGGGCCGCGGCCCTCAACGCCCTGACCCGCGGCTTCTGCGTCATTTCCGGAGGCCCCGGAACCGGAAAGACCACGGTCATTGCAAAATTGCTGGGGCTGCTGGCGCAAAATCAAGAAGACGATCCCCTCCGGATCGCGCTGGCCGCTCCCACGGGCAAGGCCGCGGCACGGATGCAGGAGGCCATCCTCCGGGAAGGCGCGGACGCGGATCGAACCCGGCTTCAGGAGATGATCCCGGACGGAGCCTCCACCCTCCACCGCCTGCTGGGGGCCATTCCCGGCAGCTCCCGGTTCCGCCGCGGCCCCGGCAACCCGATCCCGGCCGACCTGGTGGTGGTGGATGAGGCTTCCATGGTCGATTTTGCGCTCATGGCAAAGCTGGTCATCGCGCTTCCGGAAAAGGCGCGGCTGATCCTTTTAGGAGACAAAGACCAGCTCGCATCGGTGGAAGCCGGCGCGGTCCTCGGAGACATCTGCAACACGGGCCGTGACGGAAAATCCCCGGGAGATGCCCCGATCCGGGAGTCGATCGTCACCCTGCAGAAGAACTACCGGTTCGGCGAGGGAAGCGGTATCCGGGAATTGAGCCGCGCGGTCAACCGGGGGGACGGTGCGGCCGCGATCAGTATCCTGAAGGATGAAGCCTTTCCCGACATCCGCTGGAAAGGCCCTTACCGCCCCCGCGATATCCCCGGGGATTTTGCCGAAACCGTGATAGAGGGCTTCTCTCCTTTTCTTCAGAACCTGAGTGATCCGGCCGCGGTCTTTTCGAATCTGGAGCGGTTCAGAATCCTGTGTGCTCTCCGAAAAGGCCCCTACGGTGTAGCGGCAATCAATCGAACAGCGGAGAAGATCCTTCAGAGCCGGGGGCTTATCCACCCGTATCATCAGTGGTATCAGGGCCGGCCCGTGATGATCACCCGAAACGACTACGGCCTGCGCCTCTTCAACGGCGATGTCGGGGTTGCCCTGCTAGACCCCGAGGCCCGAGGGGAGATCCGGGTCTTCTTCCCGGGCCCCGAGGGGAACATCCGAAAGATGCACCCTCACCGCCTGCCGGAGCACGAGACCGTTTACGCTATGACGGTTCACAAGAGCCAGGGCTCCGAGTTCGACACGGTTCTGATGCTCCTGCCGGACAGGGACACGCCCGTGCTGACCCGGGAGCTGATCTACACCGGCGTCACCCGGGCAAGAGAACGGGCCGAGATATGGGGGGATGAGAAGGTGTTTGAGGGTGCGGTGGCGCGGCGGATCGAGCGGTCTTCGGGGTTGCGGGATGCGTTGTGGGAAACCGGATAGCCGAACGCTTCCGTAATCTCTTGAAAGGTGAACAGGGGGCATCTGTTCTGGTTGATTTGAGTGCCCGCAATATGATCATCAGAACCTTTCTGTTTGATTTTGTATCGGGCAGTTCAAAATAACCAAAATTGAACTATCTCCTTGGAATCGTTATATGAGAAGTTGAACGCTCTCACAGTGACAATTGGCTTGAAAACCTTTTAATATCAGCCTCGTTGGGAGGGCGTAGAGCCGCTCCCCAAAATCCGTTATAAACAGAAAAAAATAAACAAACCCCCACCCCAAAAATTTACCCTTGCCATAACGCCCTGTATTGATTATATACATGACCAGGTGGTCATTTTCGCCCAAGCAACATAAAGAACGGATAACACTATGCATATCACATTCAACGACCCAAATCTCGCCCCTCTCGCGGAAAAGGTGGAAAAGAGAGAGCGCCTCGATTTCGAAGACGGCCTGACACTCTACACCAGCCGGGACATCCTCGGCATCGGGAAGCTGGCCGATCATGTCCGACGGCAGCGACATGGAAAGCGGGCATATTACGTCTATAACCAGCACCTCAACTATACCAACGTCTGCGCCAACCGGTGCCGCTTCTGCGCGTATGCCCGGGATGAGGGGGAATCGGGCGCGTTCACCTTTACCCTTGAAGATGTCCGCCGGCAGCTTCTCTCCCGGATCGACGAGCCCATTACAGAGCTTCATGTGGTCGGGGGACTCAACCCCGCGCTCGGCTTTGATTATTACATGGACCTGCTCAGGACTCTGAAGGAGATCCGGCCCCACGCGACCATAAAGGCCTTCACCGCTGTCGAGATCGACTATCTTTCAAAGCTCTCCGGTCTCTCCATCTCCGAGACCATCGGGCAGCTCAAGGCCGCGGGCCTGGCCATGATGCCCGGCGGCGGCGCGGAGGTGATCAGCGCCCGGATTCACCATAAGCTCTTCCCCCGTAAGATCGACGGGGACCGGTGGCTCGAGATCATCGAAGCGGTGCATGAGGCCGGGATCGTAACCAATGCGACTATGCTCTACGGCCACATCGAAAATGCAGCAGAACGGGTAAACCACCTGATCCGCGTCCGGGAGCTTCAGGACAAAACCCGCGGCTTTTCGGCCTTCATCCCCCTGGCCTTCCATTCCAAAAACACCCGCCTCTCCCATCTGCCGGCCACCACGGCCTTTGACGACCTGAAAAACATCGCCGCGGCCCGCCTGATGCTCGACAACTTCGACCATATCAAAGCCTACTGGGTGATGATCGGCGAGAAGCTGGCACAGGTCGCACTCAATTTCGGCGCGGATGACCTCGACGGAACCATCATCGAGGAGAAGATCACCCACATGGCCGGCGCGCGCTCCGCAAAAGGGCTGACAAGAGAGGCGATGGAGGGTATGATCCGTGCCGCTGGCTTCTCTCCGGTTGAAAGGGATTCCTTTTACCATCCCGCGGCAGCTCCCAAAAGGGACCAGCGCCCGGGCATGGAGATTTCAGAAGAAAGGAAGGAAACCCGATATTCTTTCCCGATCCCGTCCCGAGCCCTTCCCCCGGGCCCGATCTCTGAAGAAGAGGCCCTCTCCCTCTTCCGGAATGCCGATCTTCTCGATCTGGGGAAGATCGCCCATAGCCGGCGGATGGCTCTCCATCCGGAAAAGATCGTCACCTTTGTGGTGGATCGAAACATCAACTACACAAATATCTGCACCTCCGGATGCCGCTTCTGCGCGTTCTACCGTTCCCCCGGAGATCCCGGAGGGTATCGGATCTCAAACGAAAGCCTGAAACAGAAGATCGAGGAGACCCTCGCGCTGGGCGGAACTCAGATCCTGCTACAGGGGGGCATGAACCCGGACCTTTGCCTCGAGGATTACAAGGAGATGCTCCGGTTCATCAAAGAGCGGTTTCCCATCCACATCCACGGCTTCTCTCCGCCTGAGATATTCTTCATCGCGAAAAAGGAGGGGATCTCGGTGGAGGCGGTTCTGACAGCGCTGATCGACGCGGGGCTCAATTCCATCCCCGGCGGCGGCGCGGAGATCCTGGTGGACGAGATCCGGAAG
>JAABSP010000197.1 GCA_011390345.1 Desulfobacteraceae bacterium | reverse complement strand
GGCCCAAGATATTCTTCGGCTGGCGGAGATCGAGGGGCTGGATGCCCATGCCCGATCTGTGAAGGTGCGGATGGAAAAGTGAGAAAAGGCCGGGGAGAGCGGATCGCTTCTGCCCCGGCCTTCTATCTGCGGTGCTGTGCCTGCCGGTAATTTAGGCCGGAATTTCGGTCGGAACTACTTCCGAAACCAGGGCCGGAACTACTGCCGAAACTATGGATGGATGTCGATGGTAGGAGAGATCCCCTGTCGTTCGCCCATCTGATACGGCTGCATGATGTTGAAGGAGATGCTCTGCCCCATCTGCGCGTGTCCCCGGTTGCTGGTCCCGTCAAAAAAGGCTCCGTTGGCCTCCAGGATGTGATCGATCCGGTGCTGGAACGCCTCGACAAACTTGGCGCCGCTGCCTTGAAAGCGCATGTTGCCGACGGTCAGTGAATCGTTGATCTTTGAGAGTCGATCGAGTGAGACAGTGTTGTACTCCAGATCGCTCTGAGTCCGGATATATCCCCAGACCAGATGGCGGGGCGGGATCTTGACCGGCTCCTTGAGATCGATGATGGTGTGGGGCATGATGATGCTCTCCCTGCCGACCCGCAGGGGCTCGTCCTTCAGTCCCTGGACAAAGGAGTTGAAGCCGGTGAAGACCTTCTCCTCCATAAATGCGTAGATGATGGTCGCGCCGTGGGCCGTGACGTTGAAGCCGTCCAGATGGGAGAAGCTGATGTAGCAGTTCTCCTGCGCGTTGGCCCCCTTGCCCAGGTAGGCGTTCTCTAAAAAGGCCCGCTGCGCGACGAGCACATTCTCATGGACACGGGTCTTTCCCTTGAATACCGAATACCGGTTGATGGCTGCGCCATCGGGTATCTTCATGGGGGATTCGAGGTTGACCACGTCGTAGAGCCGCTGGAAATCGGTCTTAAGATCCTCGGCAAAGTCCATGAAGAGTCCCATCGCACCCTTTCCCGGCTCGAACGCGATATACCGATTCTGCAGCACCTCCTCGGGGAAGCGGTAGTCGAAATCAAAGACATCTTTGACGCTGACCCAGACTCTTCCCGGCTCCACCACCTTGTGGGAGAGATCCCCCACCTGAACATAGGAATAGGTTCCGATGACGCAGTCGTGAAGCGTTGAGAGGTCCACCGTTGAAAAAGGCCCTAAAAAACATCCATCTATGGGCGCGCCGTGGATATTGGCGTAGGGCGCGGAGATGGAGTTCTTGATGAGAAAGAGATCCGGCTTCTCCGGGTCGTGGGAGAAATTGTGGACAAGGGTCTTGATCAGAAAGCTGTCTTTGATCCAGATGGTCTCGTCGTCGTCCAGGTGGATGTCGATGCCGCCGCTGCTGAAGGTCTGACCCTTCGCCTTCAGCTCATCTCCGCGGATGTCGCACTTATAAAGGATGGCATTGTCCACCTTGCACTTGCCCAGAAAATAGCTGCCGCCAAGGCTGGAGTTGCTGAAGTGGAAGTGGAGCGGATGCTGGTCCGTAATGCCGTAAAAAGCGTAGAACTTCGATAGTTGATCCAGCGGAACAATATCCCGGATATAGGGGGCAACATCGAAATTATGCTCCCGAAGGCCGATGTTGACTCTTTTGATGATCCGGTCGATAAGCTTTTCAATCTTCTTCATTTATTACCTTCCTCCGGCAAAATGTTTGTCAGGGTAAGGATGAGACAGAACAGGTATGTCTCCTCAAATCAGATGCATTCAATAAAGGATTAAAAGGCAGGTGTCAAGAACAACCTTCGCGCGCGCCCGCGAATTGACAAGAATTCATATGGGTTCTATCTTTTGTGGGATTTTCCCTTGTACAATGATCCGGATCATGCTAGTATGCCTGATTTTTAAAGAGGCATTGCATTTTTCGCCTGTTCTGCAGAACCTGTAAAGAATCATCCGGATAAAACAAAATCTTGCATCCTGCAACTTATCCGGCATAACCCAACAGCACAACAGCTTCAGCAAAAGCTGTAGATTTCAGGATATCAGACCATGAGAGCATTACTGGCCTTGGAAGACGGAAGAACCTTCACCTGCCGCGCCTTTACCGGCCCCGGCGAGACCGGAGGGGAAGTGGTCTTCAACACCAGCATGACCGGCTATCAGGAGGTCTTGACAGAC
>JAABSP010000196.1 GCA_011390345.1 Desulfobacteraceae bacterium | reverse complement strand
CCTTGTGCCCCTTCTGGCGTCCGTATCCCTTCACCTCGGAGATGGTCATACCCTGAATCCCGATCTCGTTCAAGGCCTCTTTGACATCATCGAGTTTAAAGGGCTTGATAATTGCCTCAATCTTTTTCATTTCCTGCCTCCTGTTGATGGAACTTCTCTATTTTATGGAACTTCTTTATGGAACTTCTTTGGATAACAGCCGGTATAAAACTCCTTACAGAAGTTCAAAGCCCCGCTCCCCGTGGATGGCATGGTCCAGCCCCTGGATCTCGTCATCCGCCTCCACCCGCAATCCGCCGGTCAGAAGCTTTGTGACAAATACCACGATCACCGTTCCGATCCCTGAGTAGATGATGGTGGCGACGATGGAGATGATCTGAATCCAGAGCTGCCCCGGATTGCCGTAGAAGAGACCGCTGGCCCCTTCGGTGACAGCGGGATTGGCAAAAAGACCTGTTGCAAGGGCTCCCCAGATCCCGCACATCCCGTGGACCCCAAAGGCATCAAGGGAATCGTCATACCCGAGCCGGTGCTTTAAAATGGCCACGCTGAAGAAGCCGAAGATTCCGGCCACCGCGCCGATGATCAGAGATGCCGGAAGGCTGACGAAGCCGGCAGCCGGCGTGATGGCCACCAGACCCGCAACGATTCCCGAGGCGATCCCCAGCACCGTGGGCCTCTTGTTGACGAGCCACTCCGCAGACATCCAGGAGAGTGCGCCGATCGCGGCCGACGTATTCGTAACCAGAAAGGCCGAGGCTGCAATGCCGTCTGCAGCCAGGGCGCTGCCGGCATTGAAGCCGAACCAGCCGAACCAGAGCAGGGCAGCTCCCAGGGCCGTCAGGGAGATGCTGGAGGGAAACATGGCATCCTTGCCGTAGCCGATCCGCTTCCCCAGCACCAGGGCCAGCACCAGACCCGCGATCCCCGCATTGATATGGACAACCGTGCCGCCGGCAAAGTCCAGAGCCCCCATTTCACCCATCCAGCCGCCGCCCCAGGCCCAGTGCGCCACGGGGCAGTAGATGAAGGTGACCCAGAGCAGCGTGAAGACGATCCAGGATGAAAACTTCATCCGATCCACTGCAGAACCGAGTACCAGCGCCACGGTGATGCAGGCGAAGGTCATCTGGAACAGGGCGAATACAATGGTGGGGATGCTTCCCGAGATGCTGTTGACATCGATGCCGTTCAAAAAGAGATGCTGCAGTCCTCCCACGAATCCGCCGATGGAGGGGCCGAATGCGAGGCTGTATCCCCATACCACCCATATCACGCTTGCCAGACAGTAGGCAACAAATGTCATGGCAAAGGTGTTGAGCAGGTTTTTATACCGGGACATGCCGCCGTAGAATAGCGCAAGCCCTGCCGGGGTCATCATCATCACCAGCGCGGTGGAAACAATGATCCAGGCCGTGTCCCCGGAATTGAGAACCCCTTCCTGGGCAAACGCGAACGAACCAGGGATTGCGGTGAGGATTCCCGCCAGTGTCAGACTCTTTCGTTTCATGATCTCCTCTTCCTTCCTGAAGTGTTATTGGGTTGTAAGATCCGTATCCGATTTCCGGTATCAACTTCGGCATTATCTACAGCAAAGGACGTGCCAAGAGGATAATTTTACGATAAGAGGCTTGATTTACAAGAAATTATAAAAGAGTCAGTTTTGCCGGTTAAGGCGAGGAGGGATACAAAATTGTAGGGTTTTGGAAAATAATATTACATTTTTGTCTTTGCGGAGCGGCTTATCCACAACTTTTCAGACCTCTGTACGTTTCAGGATCGGCCTTTTTTTCTGCCCCTTTTCCGCCCCTTTTCCTGGGACATATTGATCACAAAGTGAAAGAGGATGGCCGCGGGAATGCTCTTAATGTTCAGTTCAGCTCAGGCAATCTCCGAAGCCCCAGATAAGCGAGCAGTTCATCGAACTCCCTTCGGGCCGACCAGAAAATCCCATGTTTTTCAGCATAGGTCTGTGCCTGTTTTGTCAACCCGTCATTTGCAAAGATCCAGACGCGGACGGCGTTGGGATGCAGATCCTCCCGAACCGCATCTCCCTGCTCTCTCATGCTTTTCAGCACATCGACCCCGATCCTCTTCCCAGTGATCCATTTGCTCTGGCAGACCCAGACGGCCGAATCAACAGCGCCGAGAACGTCGATCTCCTGTCCC
>JAABSP010000148.1 GCA_011390345.1 Desulfobacteraceae bacterium | reverse complement strand
CGGTCGGCGAAAGTGCGAGAATCGGCAGCCGCTCGCCGATCAGATCCAGGGTGAAGGTGTCGAAGAGGCAGTTCTGGACAAAGGGGGAGGAAAACCGGCAGACCATCTTCCCCTTTCCGCTCTCATCCATGACTGTCTCCTCGTCGATGATGCCGTTGAGGTACAGGTAACTGCACCATTCTGCCCGGATGCTGAAGGACATGTCGGATCGGGTGAAGAGTTCCAGCACATATTCCGCGTATTTCCCCTGCGCCTTTTTTATCAGGTTCAAAACCGTATTATTCCATTCCTGGTGCAACGCTTTCTGGTAGACCGCCTCCCAGACCCGAATCCCGATGGCCTGCCCCGGGCCCGGATTATAGGTCTCCGTCAGCAGTTCCCCGAACCAGCATACCAGCCCCGGCTGGCCCCGGGTGGTCTCAAAGACCTGTTCCACGACTTCGGCAGCAATGGTCTGACCGCGCTCGGCCTCGTACTGCCGGAAAAGGTCGCCGACTTCTTCGGGGGTAAAATTGGGCACATGGAGGGATCTTTGAATATTGAAGGGCGATCCCCGTTCGCTTTCCACACCGAGTACCGCGCGCACCCCGATCATGGACAGCCCGTGCAGGCAGAAGTTCTCCCGATCCAGATAGATATCCCGGAACATGCTGACCATCCGGTCGATCACCAGGGCCGGCAGTTTGTCGAACTCGTCGATGAAGAGGATCAGGGGGGTGGAAAATAAATTCCATTGCTTTGAAAAGAGCATTCCCAGCTCCTCCCACCTTTTGGGTTCGTCGATGTCCAGATTCAGAAAACGCCGGAAAAGGAGCGGAACCCGGGAAAGAAACGCCTCGGCCGGATCATCGGGGTTCAGTTCGATCCCCTGCAGGGAGATCACCCCGACGGTAAACCGGTCCGAATACCGGTCTTCGATATCCTTTTTTACCTGCCGCATGAGCCATGTCTTTCCCGTCTGCCGGGGCGCCCATATAGTGAAATATCGGCCGCCTTTTTCCGGGTTGCCGATGAGCTGGTCCCGACACCGGCTCACCAGTTCCGCCCGTTCCACGCAGAAATGCTCTTCGCGGTCCACGGGGCCGTAGGAGTGAAATGTTCTCATCTTCTCTTCTCCGATGCTTTTCAATTGCCGGTCTTTATCATTCCGCTTCCCGTTCCCCGGACCGGAATCCGATTCTCTCCATCCATCAAGAAGGGATGAGGGGATCTCTCCCGGTGCATCAGAAAATCGGAACCCGGGGCAGCGCTTCGGCCTGAAATGGGGATGGCTTTTCTTCAACCCTCCATGATCTTTTTCAACTCATCTGGGTTCTCGATGAGATGCAGCGCCAGCAGGATGATGTTTCGGGTCTCCTCATCCATGTCCGCGCAGAGGATCTCGGGATCTCTTTCGCCGTCCCATATGCGGGTGATGGCTTCGGCAAGCGCGGATTATGGCGTCTGTTTCAGTTCGTCTATCAGGGGCTTGGCCTTGCCGCAGGTTTCTGGGTGAAATGCGGGGAGTACTGCCGCGAGTGCTTTCAGTCTGAGACGATTGCGATTCATTTTCTACCAGAAGAGCGTCCAGAATTTCAGGGTTTTTGACGGCTTCAAGAATCTGCTGGAGAATCAAAGCTGTACCAAGGTCTAAATTATCGATAGCGATGATTTCCCTTTCACCGTTCAAGATGTTTTTTATGCCCTGAACAAGCGGAGCCATCTCAGGGTGATGCGATGTATCTTCTTTTAAACCTGTAATAATAGTCTCAGCCTTTTTCCGGCTTTCGCCATTTCCGTTTGCGGCCTGAAAGATGAGTTTTATGAGCGGTAGAAGAGGTTTTAATTGGTGTTGTGTTCCCTTGAATACTGTCCTTGCCTCCCGCGCCAGGCGTCGGTATTCCCGGGCTTCGGATTCTATCGGTGCCTTTTCAGCGGTGTCGATTCCGTCTTCGCTGGCCTGCTTTTCGGCGATCATAGCGAGAATGTAGTAGCTCGTCCAGATCTCCGCCGCGCCGGGGTCCAGGGTTTTTTTGATCGCCAATGCCTGTTCGGCCAGTTGTCGGGCTTCGGAGAGGCGTTCGGGCTCGTTCAGGAGCAGGACTGCGAGGTTATTACAAGTTTTCGAGAAATGTACCCGGTTGCCGCTGGCTTCAAAGATGTCTATCGACCGGCGATACCAGGTTTCGGCTTCGGCAGGGCGGCCAACTGCTACCATTAGGTCGGCAAGTGTTGAATATGTTTCCGCCGCATGGACATGATTTCCCATGCTTTCAGCCAATCGAGCCGATTCCCGGCATGCAGCTTCGGCATCTTGCCATTTTTGGGTTTTGTAGTACAGTATGCACAACTGGTGCTGAATCGTCGCTTCACTGGCAGGTTCGTTCAGGCGACGGAAGAATTGAAGGGCTTCCCGGTATTGGCGCTCCGCTTCCTCGAAATTGCCTTCCCGTATTGACAGTGTGCCGATTTGTGCGTTAGACACCGCCGCGCCACGCAAGTCGCCAAATTCCATGTCAATCTTCAAGGATGCTTCATAGGCACATCGTGCGCCGCTGAAGTCTCCCAAATCCGCCAACGAATCCGCCAGATTCGTTTGGATTGTCCCGGTCATGCGTCGGATGCTGTTGCTTTGTTGCAATGCCTCAGCTAAGACTATGCCCTCTCGAAAAACTTTAACTGCAACTGCCGGGCGGCCGGAATCTAGCAAACAGCAACCAAGCCTTCCCATCGTAATGCAACGTTCGTATGACGGTGCGTCCTCCATAGTATCCAGTATATCCAGGAAGATGGCCTCGGCCTCTCGAAAGAGGCCTGCTCCGAATAACGCCTGACCTTTATTGGACTTTGCCAAAAACCAAGCTTTCGTTCCCGGCCAGGCACCCCTCTCCGCCTTTTCGATCAGGTCGTCCCTGTCCCGAAGCAGACCGAAAATACCAAGGATTTTGTTGACCTTGTCAACGAAATCCACAGCATCTTCCTCTCCGGCGGCAAGCGCGGCCTTGACCGAGAAGAGCAGGTTGGGCAGCTCCCGCCGGGCCACCGCGCGGGCGGCATGGGGCTCCCGGTCATCCTGATGATAGAGTTTACCGGAAAGCCGGTAATAAACGGCCCGGTGGCGGGCCGCCAGATCCTCCTTCTCTGGATCGGACAGGCGTTCCCACAGCGCCGGGGCCAGGGCCGGATGAAATTTCAGGTACGGTGCGGCCACGCCTTCCAATCGCTCGATCCGGATCAGCCCGGCGGTTTCCAGCGAACCGCGCAGCAGGGGCCATGTGGATTCGTCCGCGCCTTGGGCCAATTCGGTCTGTTGGTGTTTGGCGAGTTCGGCTTCGATTTTGGGAATATCTTCTTCAAATTTCTCTCGGATTTGGGCTTGAATCTCTTCCGGCAGTTCGATTCCTTCGGGGATTTCCTTTCCCATCATTCTGAAGAATGCCTTTGGATCGCCACTTTTCATCACTTCAAGCAACTGACGCAATTGGGCAATTTGTGGATCTTCATCCGCTCTCCCCAACCCCGTCACCTGAAGCACAACATCCTCCATCCCCCCGCCCTGAAACACCCCCAGCCGGGGCAGCCACTCCCGCGCCTCGGCCGACAGCCGCTCCAAAGACAGATCCAGCGACACCCGCAGGTTCTTCTCGGCCCCTTCCCCGGGCGCATCCCTCAGCAGGCTTTCCAGACGTTCCCCCAGCTCCGCGATCCGCCGGCTCTTCAACTGGTATGCCAGAAGGCTGATGGAGAGCGGGTGGTAGTCCACCTGCCCGAAAAGTTCCTCCAGCCCGCGCCGCGCCGGCGGCTCCGTGATGTGCGGTTCCGGTTCCGGCGGCAGATCCCATAAACCCATGAAGAGGGCCACCGCATCATGCCTTGCCAGCCCCGAAAGGCTCAAATATTGATGCTCCCGGCTTCCCGCTGCCGGAAAATCGGGATGTTCCAGCCGGGGCTGGCGCGTGGTGATCAGCACACGGCTCTCCCCGGCCCGGGACCATCGGGCCGCGGCATCCAGCAGCGGGGGCTGGCAATCCTCCCCCCGGCCCGTCAGGCTCTCCAGGTTGTCCAGGATCACCAGGGTCGGCGTCGCCTTCAGCGCGGCCTCGGCAGCATCCGCATTGATCAGGTTCTGATCCAGGGCAACGGAGAGGCAACTCACCGCATAGGCCAACGGGTCCACCCCCTGAAATGCCGCGAAGCTGACAAAGCAGCAGCGCCGGAACATCCCGGAGCGCACCAGCCATTGCCCCGCCTCGGCCGCCAGCGCGGTCTTGCCCTGCCCTCCGAAGCCCGTCACCGTCACCCGCCGGGTTCTGTCCGTAAAAGCCCGCTCGATCCCCCACAGTTCACCGCTTCTGCCGAAAAAGCCGGATTCCGGAGGCTTGGGCAGTTGCCCCTCACCCCGGTCCGTCTCCGCTGTGGACATCTCTTCCGCTCCGCCTTCCCCAGTCAGCAGGGGCACATCCGCGCCGGTCTGGTAGAGCGCGGGGAGAAACCAGTCGTACAGGCGCAGGATCACATGGTCGTGCTCCCCCCGCCGGCGCTCGCCCCGCTCGGGATGGGCGTACAAATGCTGACGCGCCTCATCCAGGGCCGCGCCCACGCCCATATGATCCCCCAGCCTGGCGTAGAACTGGCCGAAAAGCTGTCGGGTCGTCTCCACCAGCACCGTATGGCTCATGGCGATCACGGCCGGCAGCCCCGCCCCGATCAGTCGGGCCGCAACCCCGTTGATGGCCCTGGCCTTCCCGGTCTCCGCCTCGTCATCCCCGCCCGCGCCCACCGCGCCGGACTGGCAGGCCGATAGCACCGTAAGCGCCACTTTCTGGTGGGTCAGCATGTTCCCCAGGGTCTCGGCCGTGATCAGCGCCGCTTCCCCCTTCTCATCCTCGAAGAGCAGATAGCCGGTGTCGGGCTGAATATCCTTCTCTCCCCCGTCCCGGGTCGCGGCGGCCGGATCGGACTCCTTGGCTTTGGAGAAGAGGTGTCCGGAAGCATCGAAAACCCCGTGCCCGTCGAAATGGAGGATGTCGGCCTTGGGCTTGCCCCGGTGCTCGGGCCCCTGGCATTTGAGGCGGTTGGTCAGGTTGTCCAGGGTGGCGGGCCGCAGGAATTCCACCGTGACCCGGCCGGGCGCGTTTTGATCCAGCGCGTCCATCACCGCCATCGCATCTGCCCGGGGGTCGATGAAGCCCGCTCCTTTGGGACGGCTCACCACGAAGAGCATGTGAAGGATCTCTTTGGATGCGGGGGTGAAGCGCCTGCCGGTTCCGGCCGCGCCCGTGAGGCGTCGGCGCACCGAAACATGGGGATTCTCGTGGACCATGTGCCTCCCCTCCAGGCAGAGCAGCTCCCACGGCAGGGAGAGCACGGCCGGCGCGCCGGTATCGATTGTGATGAGGCCGCCGCCGTCCTCCTCAAGGTTGTCGTAGAACCGCCAGAAGATCCGTTTGGCATGATCGTTTCCGAAGGCCGCGCCGAACAGGGCCTCCCCCCACTCTTTCAACCGGCCCGCGATCCGCGCCGCGCGGCCGTCGTCCAGATCGATGGTGTACTGGGTTCCGTACACCTCCAGATACCAGCGGATATCCTCCCGGTCTTCATCGGTCAGCGGAGAGACGAAAGGGGCAGGGGTGGTCCGATCTCCGCCATATTCCACCATCACCTGATTTTCATTGGGAAACGTGAGCGTCAGCTCGGCCATCATTCCGCACCCGCCTTTCCGGAAGTCTCAACTTCCATGCAGTACGCCTTCACCCCAAGATGGACCACCACCACCGCGCAGGAGAGGGCCAGCACCTGCAGTGCGCTCCCGGAAAATCCCATGGCCACCAGGATGGCCCCGAACTGCTTCAGCACCTTCTCATTGGAAAGATCGCCCCATTTCTTCCACTGGGCATGGAGTACACCGCCCTCCTGGCAGATATCGGCATGGGCCGCCTTCCGGAACCGCTCCCAGAAGGATGCCGGCCGTTGCCCCGCCTCGGTCACGGCCGCTTCTACGGCCGCGGCCTCCTTTTCCGGCATCGGCACGGGTTGGTCTTTCCGGCGAATCCATTTGGCCTCTACCGAATCCCCGCCTGCCGACAGCTCGGCCAGCCGGGCATCCATTTCAAGGGACATGCGCTGGAGTTCTTCGGGGGAAAAGATTGGGTCTGTCATGGGCATTCCTCCGGATCAGAATGAGGGGGAAACGAATGATCGAATTTCTCAACGGCCGCGCCATTTTAGACGGTTTCCGGTTGGCTGTCAATTTGAGAAATCGCTTTTTGCGGTTTCGGTGCTGCAGAGGGGAAATGCGGATCTGATGTCGGAGGATGGGGGGCTTTGGTCAAGCGGAAACAAAAAAGACGCCCCCGCACAAAGCAAAGGCGTCTTTCAACCCATCACTCCCACCCGATGGCCGCCACCATCACCCTGACCCCGTCAATGACCGTCTCCCGGGAAAGCTGCGCCAAAACCGCCTCATCATCGACCGGCACGAACAGGGCAATCATCACCTGAGCCAGCGACAGTTTCCGGGCATAATCAGCGGACTGGGACAATGACCGCTCCAGCGCAGTCAGATCCGTAAAGCTCTTCACCTCGATGATCCCGATCTTCCCATTGCATTTCAGGTGCAGATCCACCCTGCCGTTCCCCGTGGGAAATTCGGGGCTTACGGTGCAGTATCTTCCGATAGCCATCCGGAGCCAGGCGTAGAGATGAAAATGTCCCACCGCCTCTCTCAGGTGCATGTCCGCGCGGCGCGGCTGTTCCTTCCAGGGATTCAGCCCCTTTGCCCGCAGCCGTTTCAGGTAGGATTTATAGCGCTCTGTCAGCCCCGCGAGATCGATTTCATCCCCCTCGAAAACATCCGTAATCCGGTCGGTCGGCGAAAGTGCGAGAATCGGCAGCCGCTCGCCGATCAGATCCAGGGTGAAGGTGTCGAAGAGGCAGTTCTGGACAAAGGGGGAGGAAAACCGGCAGACCATCTTCCCCTTTCCGCTCTCATCGACGAGCGTCTCCTCGTCGATGATGCCGTTGAGGTACAGGTAACTGCACCATTCTGCCCGGATGCTGAAGGGCATGTCGGATCGGGTGAAGAGTTCCAGCACATATTCCGCGTATTTTCCCTGCGCCTTTTTTATCAGGTTCAAAACCGTGTTGTTCCATTCCTGGTGCAACGCTTTCTGGTAGACCGCCTCCCAGACCCGAATCCCGATGGCCTGACCCGGGCCCGGATTATAGGTCTCCGTCAGCAGTTCCCCGAACCAGCATACAAGACCCGGCTGGCCCCGGGTGGTCTCAAAGACCTGTTCCACGACTTCGGCAGCAATGGTCTGACCGCGCTCGGCCTCGTACTGCCGGAAAAGGTCGCCGACTTCTTCGGGGGTAAAATTGGGCACATGCAGGGATCTTTGAATATTGAAGGGCGATCCCCTTTCGCTCTCCACGCCGAGCACCGCGCGCACCCCGATCAGGGCCAGGCCGTGGAGAAGATAACTGTCCCGTTTTAAATACATATCCCGAAACAGTGTGATCAGGTAATCGATCACCTGGCGGGGAAGGCTGTCGAATTCGTCGATGAAGAGGATCAGCGGCTTTTGAAACAGGCCCTTCTCTTTCAAAAACAGGTTCTTGAATGCATCGGTTCGGTCAGGCGGATGGTCCATTTCAATTTTAAAGGTTTCCCAGAAGAGCAGGGGAAGCCGCTCTAAAAACCTCTCTTCCGGTTCATCCGGCTTCATGGTGATCCCCTGGACGGACATCATGCCGGTTGTAAAACGGTCCGGATATCGGGCATCGATGGCCTTTTTCACCTGCTGCATGATCCATGTCTTTCCGGTCTGCCGGGGCGCCCAGATGGTGAAATAGCGGCCCCCTTCTTCGGGATCGCCGATCAGGTTCTTCATGCAGGTTTCCACCAGCGCTTTTCGGGGAACCGTGAAATGCTTTCTTTCATCCACGGGGCCGTAGGAGTGAAATGTTCTCATCTTCTCTTCTCCGATGTTTTTCAATTGCCGGTCTTTATCATTCCGCTTTCCGTTCCCCGGACCGGAATCCGATTCTCTCCATCCATCAAGAAGGGATGAGGGGATCTCTCCCGGTGCATCAGAAGATCGGAATTCGGGGCAGCGCTTCGGCCTGAAAGCGGGATGGCTTTTCTTCAACCCTCCAT
>JAABSP010000069.1 GCA_011390345.1 Desulfobacteraceae bacterium | reverse complement strand
TGCCTGGGAGACCGTGTCCGGAATATCCTTGGGGGACTGGCATGCGCCCGCGATAAAGACCCCGTCCGTTGCGGTGTTGAGGGGGCCCAGCTTGGGATGCTCCTCCAGAAAAAAGCCGTCCGCGCCTTGGTTCACCCCGAAGATCCGGCCCACGTCGGCCGTCTCCTTCCGGGGCTCCATGGCCGCGCACAGCACAACCATATCGACCGGGATTCGGAGGATTCGCCCCAAAAGGGTATCCTCCGCGATGCAGATCAGCTTGCCGGCCTCGGCCGGGGTTTGGGCTGCGTCGGTAATTTCGGCCACCTTTCCCCGGATGAAGATGGTTCCCTCCTCCTGACACCGACGGTAGAACTCCTCATACCCTTCGCCGAAGCAGCGCATGTCGATGTAGAAGTCATACACTTTGGCATGGTGTCCCACCTTCTCCTTGATGAGATGGGAATACTTTAGGGCATACATGCAGCAGACCCGGGAGCAGTATTCATGATACCGAACGTCCCGGCTGCCGATGCAGTGGAGCAGGGCCACGCTCCGGGGGGGATGTGAGAATCCCCCGTTTTCATCCCGCATCAGGATCTTGCCGCCGGTGGGGCCTGTGGCGTTGCTCAATCGCTCGAACTCCAGGCTGGTGAAGACGTTGGAATAGCGGCCGTAGCCGAATGGCTTCATGGGGGTAGGGTCCATCTGGTCGTATCCGGTGGCCAGGATGATGCCGCCCACCTTTACCTCGTCTCTGGCTTCGACCATGTCATGTTCCACAGCCCTGGCCTCACAGGCGTTCACGCACTCCATGCACTCGCAGCATCCGCCGCAGTTGAGGCATCGCTCTGCTTCGGCCTTGGCATCGGCCTCGGAAAGGCCCGTATCCGCCTCTGCAAAGGTTCCCGCACGCGCTTCCGGGGCCAGATGGGCCGGAGCCCGGCGGGGGGACAGGGGCAGATCCCTGGGGATGGGCAGGTAGTCGAACTCGGCCCCATCGGCTTCGGCTCCGGTTTCACCAGTTGTCTCCGCATCTTCGGCGCCCGGCATCCGCGCGGTTCCTGTGGTAAGATACCGGTCCATTGCAGATGCAGCCCGATGGCCCGCGGCCACGGCCGCCACCACGGTCGCCGGCCCGCTCACCGCATCTCCGCCGGCAAAGAGATAGGGAAGGTCGGTCTGGAAGGTCTCCGGGTCCGTTTCGATCAGACCCCGACGGCTCCAGGCCATCTCCGGAATCTCTTTGGCCCAGGGCGCGTCGGTTCGCTGGCCGATGGCCGGGATCACCCGGTCGCACCAAAGCACATACTCGGAACCATCCACCGGCACCGGCCGGCGCCGGCCGCTCTCATCGGGCGGCCCCAGCTTATTGACCACGCATTCCAGCCCCGTCACCCGGCCCTCTTCTATCAAAATCCGGACCGGCGCGGTGAGAAAGGCAAATTCGATCCCCTCCTCCCGCGCGGCTCTGATCTCCTCCGGGTAGGCCGGCATCTCGGCCTCGGAGCGGCGATAGACCAGCGTCACCTTTTCCGCGCCCAGCCGCAGGGCAACCCGCGCCGCGTCAATGGCCACATTCCCGCCGCCGATAACGGCCGCCGATTTTCCGATTCTCGCGGCCCACGTCTTCTCCTTAAGATTAACCTCCGGCAGATTGACCTCCCGCAGAAATCGCACTGCGTCCACTACCCCGTCCACTTGGTCCTCTCCGGGAATATTGAGCCGAAGCGCACCATGGGCCCCGATACCCATAAAAACAGCCTCATATCCGGCCTCCTTCAGATTTCCAATAGAGCGATCCGCGCCGAACCGCACCCCGGTCTCGACTTCGATCCCCAGCCGCAGGATCGCATCGATCTCCGCATCCAGGATCTCCGGCGGCAGCCGATAATCCGGAATCCCGGCCCGCAGCATCCCCCCCAGCCGGGGCAGGGCCTCGAAGATCGTCACGCGGTATCCCTTCAATCGCAGATCGTGGGCCGCGGTCAGTCCGGCCGGCCCCGAGCCGATCACCGCCACTTTTTTGCCGTTCTCCTCGATCTCCGGAACCGGCAGTTCCGACAGGTCGATCCGGTCGGCCGCAAACCGCTTCAGCTCCCGGATCGCAATCGGATCATCCACCTCGCTCCGCCGGCAGGCATCCTCGCACGGATGGGGGCAGACCCGGCCCAGCACCCCGGGAAAGGGGAGCCGCTCCCGGATGATCTCATAGGCCCGCGCATAGTTGCCGGTCTTCACCATCTGCACATACCCCTGCACATTCACCCCAGCGGGACACGCGCCCCTGCAGGGGGCCCGATCCCGCTTGTCGATGCAGTAGGTGATGGGCACGGCCTGGGGAAAAGCGCGGTAGATGGCCTTTCGCTCCCCCAGCCCCATATCCCATTCACTGGGAATCGTCACCGGGCAGACCTTGGCGCACTCGCCGCATCCGGTGCATTTAACCCCGTTCACATACCGGGGCTTCTGCAGGATGGTCGCGATGTAGTTGCCGATATACCCTGAGACATCTGTCACCTCGCTGTAGGCCAGAAGCGTAATGTTCGGGTTCTGGGCCACCTCCACCATCTTGGGGGTTCCGATGCAGGCCGCGCAGTCCAGGGTGGGAAAGGTCTTGTCGAACTGGAGCATGTGGCCGCCGATGGTGGTATCTTTTTCCACCAGATAGACCCGATGCCCCGCGTTGCCGATGTCCAGCGCGGCCTGCATCCCCGCGATGCCGCCGCCCACCACCAGCACATCCGGATGCACCGAAACCTCCCGGGTCGAGAGCCGGTCATGGCGCCGCACCCGGCTGATGGCCCCGGCCACCAGGGTCTTGGCTTTGCGTGTGGCTGCGGTCTCATCCAGGGTCACCCAAGAGACCTGCTCCCGCACCGATGCCATCTGAAAGAGATACGGGTTGAGATCGGCCCGCTCGCAGGCCCCCCGGAAGGTCTTCTCGTGCAGCCGGGGCGAGCAGGAGGCCACCACCACCCGGTTGAGGCCATAATCCCGGATATCCGCCTCGATCATCTCCTGCCCCGGGTCCGAACACATGAATTTGTAATCCCGCGCCACGGCCACGCCCTCCAGCCCCCGCGCGAAGTCGGCAACCTCGGCCACATCCACCTTATAGGCGATATTGATGCCGCAGTGGCAGATATAAAATCCGATTCGGATCGACATGGATTCCTCCTCCCTTATCCTGTTGTCCCGCCGGCCAGCTCCGACACGATGGCCAGCAGCTCCGCGGCCTCGGGCGGCTTGTTCAGAAAGGCCTCGGGCGGTGTCGGCGCACTGTCGGCCTGGGTCTTTTGAATCTTCTGAAAATGGTAATAGGTCTGCCAGTCCACTGAGGAGAGCAGCACCACCGGAATCGTGCAAAGCTCCTTATGGCACTTGAGCCTGCGGAACATCACCGCCCCTCCCTGCATGGGCAGCGTGGCATCCAGAATGATCAATGCAGGCCGAATCCGCTCTGCGGTATCCAGTCCCTCGGCGCCGCTCCCGGCAACCACGGGTTTAAACCCTGCGGATTCCAGCAGCGTGGAGAGGAAGACCTGCATCTCGAGTTCCTCGTCCACGATCAAGACGGTTTTGTTCCCGGTTTGCGGAGGCACTTTTTGACTCCTCTGGGATTGGGTTGGTTGATCGCGCGTTTGCCGATTCCGGCGATTGGCGCGCATGCTGCTTTTCATTTAGCATAAAGCGTGCCATCCTGCGGCCTGTTTGGGTTTATGTATAGTTATAACAGATATTTATTTTTGAATTACGAGGTGAAACTGAAAAACGGGAGGGGGATGTGATCGTTGCGGATGGAGAGATGAAAGGATGAGAAGAGAAGGGAATTGCTGCTGAAAAGGGGGGATAGGCGGATCGCGGAGACGTTGTGCAACGGTTTGTGCAACGCGGGGCGCGACGGCTTTTACCTGCCTTTGGAGGTTCATTGAAACATATTGTCTTGTACTCTGCCGCACTAGATTGGTATTATGAAACTGTTTCGAATCCGATCGCCGTCCGAAGAACAGCAGAATACACATAGAGGTGGATGATGGAAATGATCAGAAAAAGAGAACAGGTAATCGATAACAAAATCACCATACAAATGCCCGAAGAATTCAAGGAAAAAGAGGTGGATGTGATTATCATGCCTGTCCGGAGAAAAAAACGGGAGTTTAAATCTTTAGATCTGATATCCATAAAAACCAAAGGTATGAAACTGAACAGAGATGAACTTCACAGCAGATAAAGCGTTTCCTATCCCTCACCCCTCGATCCCGTACCGCTTCATCTTCCGCCACAAAGTCGTCCGATCCATCCCCAGCGCCTTGGCCGTCTGCTCCCGCCGTCCGTCATTTTCGCGCAGCGCGTTGACAATCCGCTCCTTTTCTTCGGCTTCTTCGTCCTCGGACTTGCCTCCGGCCCGGTGATGGCGATGATTCCGGGCCGCCATCCGGTTCATGACCGTCGAAGGCAGGTGGCGGGGCTCGATACTATCCTCCTGGCAGATGATCAGTGCATGCTCCAGCACATTCTCCAGCTCCCGGACATTGCCCGGATAGTCGTAGTTGAGCAGCACACCCATGGCCGCTTCTGAGATGGCCGGAGCCCGTTTTTCGCTGGCTGCGCAGAGACGGCGCATGATGTGGCGGATGAGCAGGGGCAAATCCCCGGTGCGGTGCTTCAGCAGAGGCAGCTCGAAGTGGAGGACGTTCAATCGGTAGAAGAGGTCTTCTCTGAACTGGCGACTGGCCACAAGCTGATCCAGCCCCCGGTTGGTGGCCGCGATGATCCGCACATCGACCTTTGTGATTCTGCGGCTTCCCAAGGGGTAGAACTCCCTGGCCTCCAGCACCCGCAAAAGCTTGGCCTGCAGCGACAGGGGAAGATCCCCGATCTCGTCCAGAAAGATCGTGCCGCGGTCGGCCTCCTGAAACCGGCCCGGCTTGTCCCGGTCTGCGCCCGTGAATGCCCCCTTCACATAGCCGAACAGCTCCGATTCCAGAAGGGTGGCCGGCAGGGCCGCACAATTGACCTTGATCAAAGGCTTCTTGGACCGCCGGCCGCAGGAATGGATCGCCTTTGCGATCATGTCCTTGCCCGTGCCCGTGGCCCCTTCGATGAGTACGGTCGCGTCGCTGTCGGCCACTGCCCGCACCTTTTCGAAGACGGCCTGCATGGCAGGGTCTCTGCCCACGATGTGGTGAAAGGAGAAGCGCTGCTGCATCACCGCGTCCAGGTGGTGTGCGAAGGTCAGATCTTTGATGGCCGCGATGCCCCCGACGATCTCGTTGGCCTCGTTGCGCAGGGCCATGTAGTCTGCCCGCACCGGTATCACCTCGCCGTCCCGGGTGGTCATCCGGCCCTTGTGGCTGGTGCGGGAGCGGCCGTCATTCATGGAATCGACCAGCAGATTCAGGTCGTGGATGGCGCCGCCGCCCAGGATCTCCTTGAAGGGCTTGCCGATCACCTCCCGCCGGTTGTAGCCGGAGATCATCTCCGCTGCCCGGTTGAAGAAGGTGATGTGGCCGCCCCGGTTTGCGGTAAAGACGCCGATGTCGAGGTTGTCCAGGATGATCTTGAGGCTCCGCTCCTCGTACCGCACCCGGTTGATGAGGCCGGCGATCGGGGAGTGATCCTGCAGCAGGGTGAGACATCCGATCAGCGCCTGGTCCGGGCCGTAGAGGGGCGCAGAAACCCTTGTGACCAGGTGGCGGGAGCGGTTCTGATCCAAAATTTCCACATCCTCATCCACCGATTCCAGGCCGTTCTTTCCGCCAAAGGGGCACTGGGCATAGCAGGGAATGCCCTTGAAGACCTCGTGGCAGTCCCGGCCGATCACCGAGGATTCGCTCACGCCGATGATGGTCTGCGCGCTCCGGTTGAAGGAGGTGATCCTCCGGGACCGGTCGATGGTGAACGCGCCGATGTCCATCCGATCGAGCAGATCGATCCATTCCTGACGCCGGAGGCTCGATTCAGCTTCCGGATGCGCTTCCTTCCCTTTATTTCGAGGGGTCTTGGACGGACCCTTTGCCGCGTGCCGCATCTCCCCTCCCTTCTGCCGCCCCATTCGGATTTTCCGTGGGCAGCGTGATTATGAATTCGGTTCCTCGGCCAGTTCTGTCCGTTCTGTCCGTTCTGTCCGTTCTGTTCCGGGCCCGGATCGTTCCCCGATGGCGTTCGACAATACCGTAGGCCGTGGAGAGGCCCAGCCCCACCCCGTATCCCTCCTTTTTGGTGGTGAAGAAGGGCTCGAAGATCCGCTCCATCTGATCCTCGGGAATGCCCCTGCCCGTGTCGGAGACGGTCATATGAATCTGTTTCCCTTCGGGATCATGACGTGCGCGGATGACCAGCCGCCCCCCCTCAGGCATCGCGTCGATCCCGTTGAAGATCAGGTTGATGACGCACTGCTGCAGGCTGTTGGCATCTCCGGGGATCGGGGGCAGGTTTTCGGGAATGTCGGTTTCCAGTTTGATGTTCTGTAGCTCCAGTTTGTGGCGGCTCAGGAGGATGGACCGCTTCAGCACCTCGTCGATTCGGACCGTGCCGAAGACCGGGGGCGATTTCCGGGAGAAGGTGAGGAGGCCCGAGATGATCTCCGAGCAGCGGGCCGTCTCCTTTTCCACGATATCCAGATATCCCGAGAACTTCTCCTGCCGGGCCTCCGAGAGAGTTCCGCGGCCAATGATACGGCTCATGAGGCGCAGATAGTTCAGGATCCCCGAGAGCGGGTTGTTGATCTCATGCACAACGCTTGCGGCCAATCGGCCCAGTGACATCATCTTGTCCTGATGCAGAATCCTGGCCTGGTCGGCCATCTCCTGCTCCAGACGCCGGATCTCCCGCAGATCCCGCAGGATCAGCACCATGCCCGCGGTTCCGTTCTCTTCGGGAAGAAGGGTCGCGGAGAGCTGCACCGGAACGGCTGTCTCGTTTTTTCCCCGCAGTTGGGTTTCATGCAGAAAGAGCCGATCCTTTCCGCCCGCGCCCGTCTCCCCTAAGGCTTTCTTGAGCCGGGCCATCTCATCGGCCTTGAAAAATCGCGAAAGTTTCCATCCCGACAGCACTTGGGACGGGTCATAGCCGGTGATGGCCCCCATGCTCCGGTTGAAGACCGCGATCCGCTCGGCACCGTCGCAGGCCATGATACCGTCCAGAGAGCTTTCGATCAGGTTGTTCCGGAAGGTGACGGAGCGGATCAGCTCCGCGAGTGTCCGGGCATGAGAGCGCTCCAGCAGCGCAGTGTACTCCTTGAGCTGCTTTCGGCCATTGTACCGGTCCCGGGCCCGCTGCAGGGCCAGGTGAAGGGCTTCGTTTGCGATGGGCTTGGTGATGAAATCCGATGCATCGAGCCGCAGGGCCGCAATGGCCGTATCCATCTCACCAAAGGCCGTCACCACGATCACCTCCACTTCGGGCCGCCGCTCCTTCAGCGCCGCCAGCACCGCGAGTCCGTCCACCTTGGGCATCCGGATGTCGGTGATGACGATCCGGGGGGAGACCTGCTCGCACAGGGCCAGGCCCTCCGCGCCGTCCGGGGCCGTATGGACCCGGTATCCGGCATCCTCCAGGGTGATTGCGGTGATCTCCCGGATGTCGGCCTCGTCATCCATCAATACGATGGTCCACTCTCCCGCGTCTTCCATTGGCCTGCCCGATGAATGGTGAGATTAAAAGATAAAAAAATCAATGTCTTCACGATTCCGATGAGGCTGCACCCGCGCCGAACCGGGGCATCTCCACCCGCATTGTCGTCCCCTGACCCGGCGTCGATTCGGCCGAAATGGTTCCGCCGTGCTGCTCCACGATCTTCCGCGCGATGAAAAGCCCCAGCCCGGTCCCCTTCTCGCCCTTGCCCGAGAAGAAGAGATCGAAGATCCCCCGCCGGGTGGCCTCGTCCATGCCGATGCCGTTATCGACAATCTCGAACCGGATCATCTCTCCTTCTGACTCTACAATGAAATCGATCCGATGGGAAGTCTTTGCATGATCTTCCGCGCAGGCATCCACTGCATTCTCCAGAATGTTGATGAGCGCAGACCGGAGAAAGCCGGTATCGGCCTCGAAATCGCCCCCGGCCCCATCGGTGTTCAGCTCGAATTCGATGCCGCCGCTTTTTGCCTTTTCCAGAATGCCAGATGCCAGATCTTCCGCGAACCCGGCCCCGTCGATCCGCTCCAGCTTCAGATCCCGGTCCTTGGCATAGAAGAGGATGTCCAGCACCATCTTCCGAATCCGTCCCACCATCTGCTTGACCGTATCCAGCCCCTCCCGGATCTGATGCTCGTTCTCCTTTGCAAGGCCGCTGTCCAGCAGATAGACCCCGCCGTCCAGCCCCGTGAGCATCCCCTTGATGCCGTGGGAGACCGATCCGACCATCAGCCCCAGGCTTGTCAGGTGATCCTGGAGATCCAGCACATACCGGATGTCCGTGGACATGGAAAGCACCTGCTGGATCCGGCCCCGACTGTCCCGGATGGGAGAGGTCATCACCAGCAGGTTGCACCGGGAGCGATCCGGCAGCAGCCATTCCATCTCGGTCTGGCAGGATCGGCCCGTATCGAAAGTCTCGACCACCGGGCATTCGGGGCAGATGTCGGCCCTCCCCCGGCAGATCAGGTAACAGGGCCTTGCCTCCGGCTCCCCGAAATCGGCCTTGAAGTGGCTGTTGACTGCGGTGTAGGCCAGATCCTCCCCCTGAACCGTAACATAGCAGGGGAGATGGTCAAAGGCTGTGCTGAAGCGGTCTGAAAACGCGGCGGGGCTCTTCCGGGAGTCTCTGTCTTCGATCTGCTCCCGGGCCGCGGCCAACTGCTTCGATTTCTCATAGGCCAGGGATTCCAGATGGTGGGTGTAATCCTGCAGCTTCTCCCGGATCAGGATCTTCTCATAGGCCCGGCGCAGGGAGACCTGGAGCGCATCGATATCGATGGGCTTGGTGATGAAATCGACAGCCTCGTCCTTGAAGCTCTGTACCGCCAGATCCATGTCGCCGTGGCCCGTGATCATGATCACCTCGACCTCCGGGTCCTCGGCCTTGATCCGCCGGAGCAGCTCGATGCCGTCCATTCCGGGCATCTTGATGTCCGTGAGCACCACCGGAGGCCGCAGCGCCTTGAAGGCCCGCAGTCCCTCCTCCCCGTTTTCGGCCGTATGCACCGTATATCCGATCCCCTCCAGGGAGATGCTCAGCACCTCACGGATATCCTCTTCATCGTCCACCAGCAGGAGCATCTTATCCATATCCACACCTTTAAAATTGCAGAACTGCAGATTTTTTTACAGATCTGACAGGAGTTTTTCCCGCAGCAGGTCCCCGTTTCGCCTCTGTTCCGCCGGGGGCGGCTCCGATACGGGAAAGCGCAGAATGAAGCATGCCCCCCGGCCCGGCTCGGACCGGGCCTCGATTCGGCCCCCGCAGTCCCGGATGATGCCGTAGGAGATGGAAAGGCCAAGCCCGGTTCCCTTGCCCACCTCCTTGGTGGTGAAAAAGGGCTCGAAGACCTTCTCCAGTATCTCTGGGGGAATCCCGCCCCCGGTGTCGCAGATCTCCATCCTCACCTGATCCTTCTCCCGCTTCACCCGCAGATCGATCCGTTTTTCCCATGGGGACCCTTCGGCTCCGGCATACTGCCCCTCCCGCTCCTCGATGGCATCCCTTGCATTGATAAGCAGGTTGATGAAGACCTGCTCCAGCCGGTCCGTATCGGCCATGATCCGGGGAAGATCGGCCTCCATATCCCAGTAAATCTCGATGCCCCGCACCTTGAGCTGCTGGCTGAAGAACTCGCACGCCTTCTGAAGGATCTTGTCAGGCTGCACCCGGGCCAGATGCATCTCTGATTTGCGCGCGAACTGGCGCATGTGGTTGATGATCTTCGAGGCCCTGTCCACATTGCTGTCCACCTTCCGGAGCATTTTGTTCAGCAGTTCCTCGGCCACAGGCTCTTTCCGGTCCATCTTCAGCAGACAGAAGGAGCTTGCGGTCTTGATCACCGACAGGGGCTGGTTCAACTCGTGGGCCACGCCTGTGGCCATCTCGCCCAGAGTGGCCAGTTTGCCGGCCTGGATCAACTGGCTCTCCGACTCCAG
The DNA here is from genome assembly GCA_011390345.1 of Desulfobacteraceae bacterium. GTDB lineage: Bacteria > Desulfobacterota > Desulfobacteria > Desulfobacterales > JAABSP01 > JAABSP01. The sequence continues at coordinate 16,574 of JAABSP010000069.1, read as the reverse complement.
CCGCTGGGTGATGTCGCTGGCGGTGACCAGGATCACGGGACGGCCCGATGACTCGGACGGGGAGAGGCGGAGATTGACGAAGATGGTCCGGTTCTCCCGGGTCAGATGGCGCGCCTTGTTGATCACGTACTCGCTTCGGATCTGCCCGATCTTCTCCTTCCGGTCCTTCTCGTGGAAGAGGGAGGGGAATGGCTGCTCGATCATCTCCGAAGGCTCATAGCCATAGACATCTCTCACCCGCTCGTTGCAGTCGGTGATGACAAGGCTTTCGGAATCGAGGACAAAGACCGGGTTGGGAATGTTGTTGAAGATGGCCTGGTACTTCATCTCGGATCGGATCAGCTTCTCCTCGAGCTGCTTGATGGGGGTGATGTCGAGGCTCATCTCGATCGCGGCCTCGATCTCGCCCCGCGCGTTCTTCACGGGCGCTGTCTTGAAGATCCAGTGAGTGACGCTGCCGTCCCGGTTCCTTCCCACCTCCTCGCCGGAATGGGACTGGCCGTCTTCGAAGGTGATCTCAACTGGGCAGTGCTCGCACCGCTCGTCCCGGCCCTTGTACGCGTGGTAGCAGAAGTCCCCGGGCTCGGGCCGGAACTTCTCCGCGAACTCCCGGTTGTACCGGAGGATCTTGAAGCTTCGGTCCTGCACCGTGATGAAGCAGGGAACTAGCTCGAAGAGATTCTGGTACTCGTCCTTCTGCTTGTTCAGCTCCGCCTGCTTCTCCTCGATCCGCTCCCCCATCCGTTTGATGGCCAGGGCCAACTGACCGATCTCATCCTTTCGATGGGTGGGCCGATGGGTGTGCTGATGAGCCGGCGCGGGCGGATCGTATTCGCCTCTGGCGATCCTCCGGGTGCTTTCGATGAGGCTCTTGATGGGATGGCTGACCGATCGAACCATGAAGATCGACATGATCGCGGAGGTGAGAAGAAAGACGATGACGCCGAAGAAGAGGATGCCGTTTTCGAACCGGCGGATGTCCCTGTCCGTCTCGCCCAGGGATACCACCAGATCCAGGGCTCCCAGAATCTTCTTGTTCTGCGGATGGACATGGCACTCATCTGTCGCGCATCCAGGCTCGTTGCAGATGGGGCTGATGATCCCCAGAAAGCGCCGTTCCCCGTCCGATTGAAAGATCCGGGCTCGCTCTTCCAGTTCCAGCTCAGACACGGGCGGGTCCCGGTCGTGGCATATATAGCAGGCTTCGGCCTTGATGTTGGTGACGGCCTCCACCTCGTCCGGATGGTTGGAGTACTTGATCTGGCCGTCCTTGTTGTAGATCCGGATGTTTTCGATCTCCTTCTGCCGGCCGATGTTGTTGATGATCTGGTTGATCTCGTCGCGGGAGTTGAGCATCATGGCATAGTGGGTTCCCAGCTTGATGGTGTTGCCGAGCCGGTCGGCCCCCACCATGATCTCGTCCATCCGCTTGTGGTGCTGATACCGGATGTTATAGAAGGCCCATGTGGTGATGCTGACCAGAAAAATCAGCTCCACGGTGAGGATCAGTTTGACCACAAGGCTGTTGCGGAGCGATTTGATGTGTTCAAGGATCATTTCTACACTTCCCTTCCGATGCAGAGTGCGTGTACAATAAAATTGGAAAGCATAAATAATGCCATCGCATGAAATTTGAAAATAAAACGATTTCAAGTAATTGAAGAGGAAGGGCGAAATCGGGATGTTGCACTCCATTGACAAGAGGGGAAAAGGGAATCATCCAAAAAATCGAGACTTTCGGCAAATCAGAAGATCATCAGGATGTTGAACCGATGTTGCGCGACCGGTTATGCAACAGGGGCCGCAACATTTACAACAAAAGAATCGGACCGTACAATGCCTTTTGGTCCCTTGACACCTGTCCCGTATCGGGCTACGAGTATTCTGGAATGGTTCGACCAATCTTCAGTTGAACCCGTTTCAGCCTGGAGAATGGCAACTCTCCAATTCCGGATCTTCCGGAGAAAACCTTTGAAAACCAATCTTGTCAATCGTCAGGTGCAATATGTTACAAAAAAATGAGGCCAAAGAGATGATGCCATTGCTGATTCTCATATGTGCCGGCCTGCTGGGCAACATCTTTGGCCTCGATCTTCTTCTGGGAATCGATATCCTGTTCGGCAGTGTTTTTCCGCTGATCCTTCTGAGATTCTACCGATTGCGTACAGCCGTCACAGCCTCCTTTATTGCAGGAAGTTATACGATCGTGCTGTGGGCCCACCCCTATGCGATGATCATCCTTGGGGCCGAGGTGTTCTTTGTCGGTTTGATGCTTCAAAAGTTCAGCGACAGTGAAATCGTTTTGCTGGATATGGTCTACTGGCTGGTGATAGGAATCCCCCTGGTCTGGATCTTCTATCGGTTCGGCGTCGGGATGAATCAGCAGGCCACCCTTGTGGTGATGCTCAAACAGGCAACCAACGGCATCTTCAATGCCACATTGGCCTCCATCATCCTTCAGTATACACCCATCGAGGCATTCATCAGAAGTCGGCGGTTTTTCTCCGGGGAGGCTATGGGCAAACTGCCCCTCCGCTCCACGATCTTTCAGCCGATCATCTGCGGCATCCTCTTGACGATGTTCCTCTTTCTCTATATCGACGGCAATGCCCGGTTCCGTCAGATCGAAGAAGATATCCAGGCGCAGCTCAAGCGAAGTTCGTCCTATCTCATCGACGCCCTGGATATCTGGCTTTACAGCCACAAGGAGGTCATTCGTACACTGGCGGCAGAAACAGAGCGACTCAAAACGGCGCAGCCCCTGGCGCTGGAGGCCTCCCTGTCGGCCATAAGGACATACAACAGCGATTTTCTAATTGTGCTGATCGGGGATGCAGCAGGAAGAATTGTGGCCGCTTCCCCTGCCGCAGACCAGACCGGAAAATCGATCATAGGAATGAATATCGGCGATCGGAATTATTTCAAACAGCTCAAACGTACCGGAAAGCCCATCATAATGGAAATCCTGATGGGCCGAGTGACCCGTCAGCCGATTCTGCTGATCGCTGCTCCCCTGACGGACGACGGGGGTTTTTCCGGATTTGTTCTCGGCTCTATTTCTTTGAAGCAGATTCAAAATGTCATCGGGGGCAAAGCCGAGCGGCAGAACTATGAGAGATTCACCCTGATCGACTATCATGACATCATCGTAGCCTCATCCGATCCGGCGCGGGAGTTCAGGGAGAGCTATTCCAAAGCGGCCCCCCATGAGATTGACCAGCTTGACGAGGGGTTCTATTTAAGGATGCCGGTTCCGTACCAGAAGAATCCGATGCTGCGCTGGTCCAAATCGGTCTATGTCATGGAAAAGCCCGTGGGAGAGGATTCAGGATGGACCCTCATGGGCGAATTCTCCGCAGCTCCCTATCAGCGGGAGCTTTACGCCTTCTATATCTCCGATCTGCTCATTGCCGTCAGCACCATTCTGTTAATGGTCTGCCTCACCGAGATCGTGAGTCGGCGCATCGCGGCTTCCATTGTGCGCCTGGACCGGCTGACGACGCATATCCCCAATACCCTGGAAGCGGAAAGCCTGCCCAAGCCTTATCCTTCAAGTGCCATCGCCGAGGTCGATTCTCTCTCGAAGAGCTTTTATCTGATGGAGGTTCTGGTTCGGCGGAAATTCGACGAAGAACGGCAGATGAAGGCCGATCTCGAAGCCGCCAAGGAGCAGGCCGAAAAGGCCAACCAGGTCAAGAGCGAATTCCTGGCCAATATGAGCCATGAGATCCGAACCCCTATCAACGTGATCATCGGCATGTCCCGGTTGCTGATGGACTCCCGGCTGACCCCGCAGCAGAAAGAGCAGGCTGAGGCTGTCTTCTCTTCATCCGAATCTCTGCTTGCGTTGATCAACGATATCCTGGATCTCTCCAGAATCGAAGCCGGAAAGATGCATCTGGAGATCATCGATTTCGATCTGAAAGATCTGATCTGCAATACCGTGAAGATGCTGGACATCAAAGCCCGGGAAAAGGGGCTCGATCTCTCCTGCCATATTGGCGAAGGCGTGCCGTTGCATCTGAAGGGCGATCCCCATCGGCTTCGGCAGATTCTCTTCAATCTCATCGGCAACGGCGTGAAGTTTACCAACTCGGGAGAGGTGAAGATAGAGGTTTCTGCCGAAGGAGATGACTCTGAAAAGGCCATTCTCCGTTTTGAAGTATCAGATACCGGCATCGGCATTCCAAAAGATCGGATCGACCGGCTTTTCCGATATTTTTCTCAGGTCGATGCCTCGATCAGCCGGGAATTCGGGGGAACGGGTCTCGGACTGGCCATTTCCCAAAAGCTGGTCCAACAGATGGGCGGAGAGATCGGTGTAGAGAGCGAGGCGGGAAAAGGAGCCACCTTCTGGTTTACGGCCGGTTTTGAAAAGCTGTCCGCGGAACGGGTCGTCAAAAAGGGCTCGGAAGCTTCGGAATTCTGCGCCATAAAGAAGGATTCGCCCCTGTCGGATGCCTTTCGATCATCTGTCAAGCTGCTGCTGGTGGAGGACAACCCCTTCAATCAAAAGCTGGCCGTCACTCTGCTGGATCGGATGGGCTTTTCCGCGGATATCGCAGCCAACGGTGAAGAGGCCATTAAAAAGCTGGAAACCGAAACCTACCACCTCATCCTCATGGATGTCCAGATGCCGGTGATGGACGGGTTTCAGGCCACCCGGACCATCCGAAGCAATTCAAAGGGCCGGTTCGATCCGGATATCCCCATCATCGCCATGACCGCCAATGCCATGTCCGGGGATCGGGAGGCGTGCATGGACGCGGGAATGAATGAATATATCTCAAAACCCATCTATCCGGAGAAGCTGCTGGCGGTGATTGAAAGGCAATTATCGGTGAAGTACGATGAAGGTTAGGAGAACATTCAACTTTTCAGATAATAATTTCAGGAAGATAGTTCAATCATAAACTGTTGAGGGTTGCCAATTGAAGTATAAGCATAAGAAGGATGAAAAATACAGACTCTCCTTCACCACCGGCGGCCTCTTTCATCCGGAATCGGTAACGCTTGCCATGCGGTTTAAAATAACCCAGGACTGGAAAGCGGTTCGCGATCAGACCCTTTTGGAAAACCTGCTGCAGGCCAGAACTCATAACAGCGCAAAGCGGGTCTGCAGCGAGGTCATCTCCCGTCTCAAGACCCTTACAGCCGATGAACTCGATCTGCTGATATGCGGAACCCCCCGGGAGCAGGAATCTCTTCTCTGGATCGGGGTCTGCCGGCGTTACCGGTTGATCGCGGACTTTGCCGTCGAAGTGCTTCGGGAGCGGTATATAAGCCTGAGAGACGATCTGAGCCCGGCCGATTTCGATGCCTTTTTCAACCGAAAGGCCGAATGGCATCCGGAGCTGGAGAAGATCCGGCCCGGGACCCGGCAAAAGTTGCGGCAGGTTTTGTTCAAGATGATGCGGGAGGCCGGCCTCTTGGCCATTTTGGCCGGGGAATACCGGATCCGCGCCCCGGCCCTGACGCCGAAGCTTCTCTCTGCGCTTCCCCGGGAGCGGCCGGAGGATCTCGGCTTTTTTCCGGTCTTTGCAGACGAGCTGAAAAGAGGAGGTTCATGAACGCGGATACCAGTACGAAAACCCTGCAGGAGCGATTCGATCATCTGGTCAGTGTGATCTCCGGAGAGCGGTTTTTGAAAAAAGAGGGGCTGGGCAACGAGATCCCCTTTTTCATCTGCCCCTTCAGACCCGAAGAGGCCGTGGAGATGGCGGGGCTGCAGCGGCAGCTCGTCCATCGTCTGGAACAGGCCGACCTTCTGGTTCTGGAGATCGATCTCTATGACCTTTCCGTGGAGATCCTCAAAGAGCGGGGGATCTGGAAGCAGATCCTGGCCATGGAACCGACCGTGGAGAAGGATCAGCTCAGGGAACTGCTTCAGGGGGTGCTGGACCCGGAGTCCCATCTGGTGCCGGCAATCGCCCGGAGGCTGGAAGCAAAATCCTTTGATGTCCTCTTTCTGAGCGGCGTCGGGGAGGTCTTCCCCTGTATCCGCTCCCACAACGTGCTGAACAACCTGCAGCGGGTCGCCAAAACAAGGCCCACCCTGATGTTCTTTCCCGGGGAATACACCCATTCCCTGGAATCGGGCGCGTCTTTGGACCTCTTCGGCAGGCTGCATGATGACAAGTATTACCGGGCCTTCAATATCTTTCACTGTGAACCCTGACCGAAAGAGAGCACCGATGCCGCTGAAATCCATTTTCCAAAAGCCGGTGGACCGGCCCATCGAAGGGGTCATCAAGGCTGATGACGAGGCGAGCCTTCAGTTGGAGATCGAAGAGTATGTGCTGACCCATGAGGTCCGAAAGCGCATGGAGGCATTTCTGGATGCCTACAACCATTATACGGGGGCCAACGGGGCCTGGATCTCGGGATTCTTCGGATCGGGAAAGTCCCATCTGCTGAAGATGCTGGCGCTGCTGCTGGAGAACCGGGAGATCGACGGTGTTCCCGCGCTGGAGATATTTTTGCCCAAATGCGGGGAGGACGCGATCTTTCGGGGGAATCTCAAAAAGGCCGCGGCCTTTCCCGCCAAAAGCATCCTCTTCAACATCGACCAGAAGGCCGACGTGATCAGCAAGACCCAGATCGACGCGCTCCTTGGGGTCTTCGTGAAGGTCTTCGACGAGATGTGCGGCTACTACGGCAAGCAGGGGCACATCGCGCAGTTCGAGCGGGATCTGGAGGGCCGGGGGCTGTACGGGAAATTCCAAAGCGCGTATGAAGGGATTGCGGGCCGCCCCTGGAAAGAGGGGCGGGAGCAGGCCCTGCTGGAATCGAAGAACATCGCGGATGCCTATGCCGAGGTTTCGGGGGATGATCCCGCTTCGGCCATGGGGATTCTGGACCGGTACCGGGCCCAGTACCATGTCTCGATCGAGGATTTTGCCGAGCGGATCAGAGAGTGGATCGACAGGCAGGGGCCCGGTTTCCGGCTCAATTTCTTCGTGGACGAGGTGGGGCAGTATATCGCGGACAATGTGAATCTGATGACCAACCTCCAGACCATTGCCGAAAGCCTGGCCACCAAGTGCCGGGGCCGGGCCTGGATCGTCGTCACCTCCCAAAACGAGATGAGCCTTATCATCGGAGAGATGAACCGGGGGCAGCGGAATGATTTTTCCAAGATCACGGACCGGTTTCTCACGAAGATGCTGCTGACAAGCACCAATGTCGCGGAGGTGATTCAAAAAAGGCTGCTGCCCAAGACCGATGCGGGGGCAGAGGAGCTTCGGAACCTTTATGCCGCGGAGAGCAACAATTTCGGGACCCTCTTCGGCTTTGGAGACGGCGCCAGAAGCTACAGGCCATATAAAGATGAAGCCGATTTCATCGCCACCTATCCTTTTGTGCCCTACCAGTTCGAACTCTTCCAGTCGGCCATCGAGAATCTCTCCCGCCACAATGCGTTCGAGGGCCGGCACAGCTCTGTGGGGGAGCGCTCCATGCTGGGGGTCTTTCAGCAGGTGGTGGTGAAGATCAGGGATTACGAGATCGGGCAGCTTGCCACCTTCGATCTGATGTTCGAGGGGATTCAGACCGCGCTCAAGGCCCAGACCCAGCGGGCGATTCTCGCGGCTCAGCGCCAGTTGGGGGATGTTTTTGCCCTGAAGGTACTGAAGGCGCTCTTCATCGTCAAGTATGTAAAGGAGTTCAAGGCCACGGCCCGGAACTTATGTGTGCTGATGCTCGCAGGTTTCCGGCAGGATCTTGCAGGGCTGCGCAGGGATGTGGAGGAGGCCCTCAATCTGCTGGAGCAGGAGACCTACATCCAGCGGGCCGGGGAGGTCTACGAGTATCTGACGGACGAGGAGAAGGATGTCGAGCAGGAGATCAAAGAGACCGATGCGGAGCCGGCCGATGTGGCCGAAGAGCTGGAGAAGATCCTCTTCGACCATGTCATCCGAACCCGGAAGATCCGGCACGCGGAGACAAAGCAGGATTATCCCTTTTCCAGAAAGCTCGATGACCGCCTCTACGGCCGGGAGTATGAGCTGGCGATCCATCTGGTCACGCCCCTGCATGAAAATGCGGAGGATGAATTCATCCTTCAGTCCAGGTCTCTGGGCCGGGATGAGCTGCTGGTGGTTCTGCCTCCGGATGCACGGCTGGTGAGCGACGGCTATATGTACAAGCGGACCGAGAAGTACATCGGCCGGAACATCTCCGCGACCCAGCGGGATACGGTCAAGCGGATACTGGAGGGTAAACGGCTGCGGAACCAGGAGCTGTATGCAGAGCTGCAGCAGCGGGTGAAGGATCTGCTGGCCCAGGCAAAGTTCTATGTCGCGGGCACTCCCGCGGAGGTGCGGGGGGAGGATGCCCAGGCGCGGATTGTCCGGGCCTTTCATGAGCTGGTCAACCGGACATATCCGAACCTCCGGATGCTGCGGGGCGTCTTTTACACTGAAAATGACATCGCAGGCTGTCTCGATCGGTCCAAAGACGGCCTCTTCGGAACCGATGCCGCGGGGCTTGCCGAGTCGGAGCAGGAGGTGCTGGCCTTTATCCGGGGCAATCAGCGGGGCGGGGTGCGAACCACCTTGAAAAGCCTGGTGGAGCGGTTCGAGCGGAAGCCCTATGGGTGGCCATATGCGGCTCTGCTCTGCACCCTGGCCAATCTCTGTGCCCGGGCGCGGGTCGAGGTGAAAAATGACGGGGATCTTCTGGAGGGGGATGGGCTGGAAAAGGCCTTGCGGAATACGCGCGGCCACGGCAATCTGGTGCTGGAGCCCCAGGTGGAGTTCACCGCGTCTCAGGTGCGGGGCCTGAAGGAGTTCTATGCCGATTTCTTTGACGAGCCCCCGCCTCCGGGCGAGGCAAAGGTGCTGGGGATGGCTGCGGCCCATGCGCTGCAGAAGAGGGTCGAAAAGCTGAAGGAGCTGGTTCGGCAGGAGGATCGTTATCCCTTTCTGAATGGGCTGAAGCCGGTTCTGGAGCGGCTCGAAGGGATTGCTGGGAAGCCTTATGCATGGTATCTGACGGAGCTTTCCCGGCAGGAGGATGATCTGCTCGATATGAAGGAGAACCTGATCGATCCGATCCTCAGGTTTATGGCGGGGCCACAGAAACGGATCTACGATGATGCCCGGGAGTTTGTTCGGGCACAGGAGCCGAATTTCGGCTATATCGGGGATGCAGGGCCGGAGGATTCCGGGGTGCGGGAGCCCGGGGAAAAACTTCCCAAGCCGGCCGATCTGGCCGAGGCGCTGGGGGACCCGGAGTGTTTCCGGGGGAATCGGATGCAGGAAATCAAGGGGCTGGTGGATACTCTGGCGGGGGCCGTCAATGCGCGGATCGATGCGGAGATTCAAAAGGCCGGGGATGCGGTCAGCGCATTGAAGGAGCGGCTTTGCGGCATGGCGGAGTTCGGGGGGCTGACCCCGGAACAGCAGGCGGAAATTGTCGGACCGTTTGACCTTTTTCCCGAAAAGGTTCAGAATCAGGAGCTGATCGCGGTTGTCCGGGATACGCTTCGGCGCTTCGAGGAGACCGATTATCAGCGGCTGGTTTCGCAGGTGGTGGAATGGGCAGAGGCCGGGCGGGTCGAGCCGGTTCCGGTCTCCATTAAAGGGGAGAAGACCGGGGAAGGGAAGGATTTCGGTTCCGCGGGAAAAAGAGAAGGGAAGGGAGAAAAGAAGGAAAAAAAGCCTCTGCCCAGGGTTGAAAGTGTTCCCATCCGGGAGGTTCGGGTTTCCTTCGACAAGGCCTGGATTGCCGACGCATCGGATGTGGAAAGCTATGTTAAGGCCATGCGGGAGGCGCTGCTGGCGGAGATTAAGAAGGGTAAGCGGATTCATCTTTAGGGAGTGAAGAGCGAAAATGAAGATATCGATTGAAAATCTCGGGCCGATTAAGCAGGCGGAGTATACGCTTGGTGATTTGACCATTATCTGCGGCGGCAACAATACGGGAAAAACCTATGCAACATATGCATTATTCGGCTTTCTGTATGACTGGAATCAATTCCTTTCCATCCATATCCCGGATGAAACGATTGAACAGTTGCTGAACGACGGATCGATTGACTTCGATGTTCAGGAATATATTGAAAGAGTACCGGAAATTCTTGACTATGGATGCGAAAGATACTCGGAAAGCCTCCATTACTTTTTTGCATCTCCTGAACGATATTTGAAAGAGAGTGTTTTTAAATTATCATTGGATATCAGCGAGATTACGCCGAAGGAGAAATACAAGGCAAGCTTGGGATCTGCAAGAAACGACCTTTTCTCAATATCCAAAAGCAGGGATTCTTCTATTGTAAATATGTCACTTCTGGCTGAAAAAGGAAAAGTGCGATATCCCAATGATGTGCTATCCCAAATGATTGGCAATATATTGAAAGAAATAATTTTCAGCCGGGTTTTTCCAAAACCATTCATCAGCAGTGCAGAACGGACCGGTGCGGCGGTCTTTAAAGATGAACTCAACTTTTTGCAGAATGAAAGCAGCAAAAGCGGGACGATTTCATCTGAAAATGAGATCGATTCATTTGTTGACCTGCTGAAACTGAAAGCGAATTACGCACTGCCCGTAAAAGTAAATCTTGAATTTATAAAGCGATTAAAAGAATTTTCAAAGTATGATAGCTTCATCACAAAACAGCATCCGGATATTCTGGATGATTTTGCAGTGATTGCCGGCGGAGATTATGAAGTTACAGAAAACGATGAAATCTTTTTCATTCCGGAAGGAAGCCGGATCAAACTGACGATGAAGGAAAGCTCCAGTGCCGTTCGTTCGCTTCTGGACATCGGTGCTTATCTGCGCCATGTTGCCGCTCCCGGTGCTCTGCTGATGATCGACGAGCCGGAATTGAATCTGCATCCGGAAAACCAGCGGCGGATGGCAAGGCTTTTTGCAAAGCTCGTTAATATCGGTATGAAGGTCTTTATCACCACGCACAGCGATTATATCATCAAAGAACTGAATACACTGATCATGCTGAAGCAGGATAAGCCGCATATCAGAGACATCATCGAACAGGAAGGCTATGGAGCCGATGAACTGCTCTCTTATGATCGGATTCGGGTTTACATTGCCGAAAAGGACGATGAGGCCGGACAGCAAAGCCTGTATTATACGCTTTTCCCTGCCGATATCGATCCGGAGCTGGGCATCGAGGTCCGGACTTTCGATAAAGTCATCGGAGAGATGAACCAGATTCAGGAAGAGATCGTCTGGGGAGAAGAGGAATAATGCAGGATTCGGAGATCCTCAGCCAAATGATAAAGGCGTCGGCAAGGGTTCCTCTGGAGAAGCGTTACAAAAAGCTGATTGTAACACTGACGGAGCCGCCGCCGGCGGATTATTCCGTTATCATCGGCAGCATGCCTGACGATGCTGTCGTGATCAAAGTCGATGCTTTCCCATCACCGGATGCGGTTTTTTCCGGATCAAAGGGGGAATGCAGGCGTGCGGATTATGTAATCGTTTCCCAAAGCAGAAAGCGCATCCTGTATATTGAGCTGAAGAAGAACAAGGATTCCTTTAAAGAGGTTGTTCAACAACTGACCGGAGCCAGGTGTTTTGTGAGCTACTGCAAAGCGGTCGGGAAATCCTTCTGGAAAGAAAGGGATTTTCTGGAAGACTACCAGCACCGATTTGTGAGCATCGGACGGATCAGCTCATCAAAGAACAAAATGCGCGAGGATCGTACAAAGGGAAAGCATGATTCCCCGAAAAAGGCCATGAGGATCGACTATCCCCACCGATTGCAGTTCAGAAATCTGGCGGGGGCATGATGAAGAACATGGACACGGGAAAACTCAAAAAATTCGCACAACACGCCCGCCGCACTTTCATGGAGCAGATCACCGCGAAGCTCGACCGGGTGCTGGAGAAAGAGAGCGCGGCCCGTCGGGAGAATCCCAAGGCCGTGGATGCCTTGGAAGCCGGCATCCGGGATCAGGGCCGGGAGCGGATCATCGAGCGGGTCGCCTATACCTGGTTCAACCGGTTCTGCGCCCTGCGCTTCATGGATGTCAACCGGTACAACAGCATCGGGGTGGTGTCGCCGGGGGAGGGGCAGTCTCAGCCGGAGATCCTCGCGGATGCCAAGATGGGGCATATCGACGAGGAGATGGTCTCGGAAAAGATCCGGGGGCAGATTTTCGACCTGCTGGAGGGGCGGGCTCCGAGTCCTGATCCTCAAGGGGAAGCCTATCGCCTGCTGGTGGTTGCGGTCTGCAATTTCTGGCATCAATTCATGGATTTTCTGTTCGAGCGGATCGACGACTATACCGAGCTTTTGATGCCCGATGATCTGCTTTCCGAGAGTTCCATATTGGCCCGAACCCGGGAGGCCATGACCGGGCAGGCCTGCGCGGATGTGGAGGTGATCGGCTGGCTCTATCAGTTCTACATCTCGGAGAAGAAGGATGCGGTTTTCGAGGGGCTGAAGAAGAACCAAAAGATCACGCCGGAGAACATTCCCGCGGCCACCCAGTTGTTCACCCCGCACTGGATTGTGCGGTATCTTGTGGAGAATTCCCTGGGGCGCTTGTGGATGCTCAACCGGCCCGAATCGGGGTTGGCGGCGCGGATGGATTACTACATCCGGCCCGAGACGCCGGAGACCGATTTTCTGCGCATCGAAAATCCGGAAGAGATCAGAATCTGCGATCCGGCCTGCGGCTCGGGGCATATGCTGGTGTATGCCTTCGAGATCCTCTATGCCATCTATGAGGAGGAGGGGGTTGAAGCGGCCGGGATTCCAAAGAAGATTCTGGAAAAGAACCTCTTCGGTATCGAGATCGACGAACGGGCCGGGGGGCTTGCCGCTTTTGCGCTGACCATGAAGGCGCGGGAGAAACAGCGGAGATTTTTCCGGAAGGGGAATGGGAATGGGAAGGGAGTGCAGCCGAATATCTGTGTGCTGGAAAATGTTCGGTTTGAGGCGGGGGAGCTTTCGGCGTATATGGATTTTGTGGGGCGGGATCTGTTTACTGCGCCTTTGGAGCGGACTTTGGGGCAGTTTGAGGAGGCGGATAATTTCGGGGCTTTGATTCGGCCCGAGGTGGAAGATGTGGGTTGGATGCTGAAGATGCTGGATGAGAAGAATGTGGCAGGGCAGCTTTTTTTGAGTGAGACGCATGAGAAGGTGCTGCGGGTTTTGCGGCAGGCGGATTATTTGAGGGGGAAATATCATGTGGTGGTTGCGAATCCGCCTTATATGGGCGGGAAGGGAATGAATGCGAGGCTTGGTGGATGGATAAAGGATATTTTCCCCGACAACAAAATAGATCTTTACGCTGTATTCATTGAGAGAATTCTGGATTTGGTTTTAAGTCGTGGCATGTTAGGAGTAATGACACCATTCACTTGGATGTTTCTTGGTTCCTATGAAAAACTACGAAATAGGATTATAGAAGATTACACTATTACAACCCTTGTTCGTCCAGAATATCATGCTTTTTTTGAATCGGCTTATGTTCCGATATGTGCTTTCACTCTATTGCACCAAAAATTACCTGATTATATGGGCGCTTTTATAGATCTTAAAGATTTTTATGGAGCGGATTTACAACCTGAAAGAGCATTGCAAGCGATTAGGGATAAATCCTGTAGTTGGTTTTATCGCGCATCATCAATTGATTTTAAAAAACTACCAGGCTCTCCAATAGCCTATTGGACAAGCCAAAATCTAAGAAATGTTTTCCAGAGAGGAATAAAACTGTCTGAAATCGCTTCACCAAGACAAGGTCTGGCAACAGCAGACAATGATCGCTTTTTACGTTGCTGGTACGAAGTATCAATTTCTCGTGGAGGTTTTCATATTGACTCACGAGATGAGTCGCTAAACAGGAAAGTGAAATGGATTCCTTATAATAAGGGTGGAGATTATAGGAAATGGTATGGCAATCAACTATATATGGTTAACTGGGAAGATGATGGGAAAGAGTTATTTGAATTTAGGCCAAGATCTGTAATCCGAAGTCCCCATACATATTTTAAAACCTCTCTAAGTTGGTCGAAAATAACAAGTGGGGACTTCTCACTTCGATATTTTCCTAATGGTTTCATATATGACGTCGCTGGATGCTCCATATTTGTTGATTCTCCCTATCAAATGAAAATTATTTTAGGTTCAATGAATTCAAAAGTAATGTCTGGAGCGATTAATTCCTTATCTCCAACATTAAATTTTGAAGTGAGTCACGTTGCAAATTTTCCTATACCTAAAAAAATTTTGAATGGTGATGTCAGCGGTTTAAATTCAGTAGACAAATTGGTTGAAATATCTAAAATAGACTGGAACTCCTACGAAACTTCTTGGGACTTCACTACTCTCCCGTTACTATATTCAGACAACCGTGAACCTAAACTTAGAGATAGCTATCAAAAACTCCGCGCCCACTGGCAAGAAATAACCCTGGAGACGCAACGCCTCGAAGAAGAAAACAACCGCATCTTCATCGAAGCCTACGGCCTCAAAGACGAACTCACCCCCCAAGTCCCCCTGAACGAAATCACCCTCACCTGCAACCCCCACTACCGCTACAGCGGCAGCAAAACCGAAGAGGAACTTGAAACCCTCCTCCTTGCCGACACCATGAAGGAGTTCATCTCCTACGCGGTCGGCTGCATGTTCGGCCGCTACGCGCTGGAAAAGCCCGGCCTGATCCTCGCCAACCAGGGCGAAACCTTCGAAGACTATCTCAAACAGATCCCAAACCCCGGCTTTCCCGCAGACAACGACAACGTCATCCCCATGCTGGACGGCGACTGGTTCGCAGACGACATCTCCGAACGGTTCCGCCAGTTCCTCCGCATCACCTTCGGCAAAGAAGATTACGAAGAAAATCTCCGGTTCATTGAAAAGGCCATCGGCAAGGAGATCCGAAAATACTTCCTCAAGGACTTCTACAACGACCACGTCAGACGATACAAAAAACGCCCCATATACTGGCTCTTCTCCAGCCCCAAAGGCAGCTTCAACGCCCTCATCTACATGCACCGGTACCGCCCCGACACCGCCGGCATCATCCTGAACAGCTACCTGCGGGAATTCCGCGCCAAACTCATCTCCTGGCTCGAACACCTCAAGACCGTTCAGACCCGGGCCGACGCCCCCAAAGGGGAGAAGACCCGGGCACTGAAAGAGATGGAAAAGCTCAAAAAGATCATAGACGAACTCGACACCTATGAGCGCGACGTACTCTACCCGATGGCCGCAAAAAAGATCGCCATCGACCTTGATGACGGCGTCAAGGTCAACTACGACAAATTCGGCGAAGCCCTGAAGAAAATTCCCGGCCTTTCCCAATAGAAAAGGATTCTGCCATGCATATAACTCGACTGACAATGACGGATTTCCGGGGCGTTTCATCACTGCCGCTGGATCTTCATGAGCGGTTGAATGTCTTTGTGGGGGTGAATGGTTCGGGGAAATCCACGGTTCTGGATGCGGCGGCAGTTTTACTCTCCTGGCTTGCCAATCGCATCAAACAGAGCGGCGCGTCCGGCCGGCCGATAATGGAATCGGACATTCACAACGGCAAATCTACAGCAACCTTGGAATTGGTCTTGCAGCACAATGGAGAACTTTTCCAGTGGAAGCGGACAAAGACCCGCAAAGGAAACTCTTTCCGCCCGAAACCGCCCAACCTTGAAGCATTGAGCCAACTTGCCAGAGCATTTCAGATTCCCGAGGATCAGGAGCCGGCAAATCTTCCGTTGCTGGCCTACTATCCTGTCAATCGGGCAGTAGTAGACATCCCGCTGCGCATCAGGGGAAAGCACAGCTTTGATCTGATGGCCGCATATGACGAATCCCTGACCAGCGGTGCAAACTTCCGCACCTTCTTTGAATGGTTCCGGGAACGGGAAGACCTGGAAAACGAAAACCGCAAATATCTTGATCAATTGTTCAAACCGGATGATTTCCAATTTCCAGATCCCCAACTTGATGCAGTCCGCCGAGCCCTCGAACAGTTCATGCCCGGATTTTCAAACCTGACGGTCCGAAGAAATCCATTGCGGATGGAGGTGACAAAAGAGGGAAAAATCCTGACCGTAAACCAGCTTTCAGACGGGGAAAAGTGCCTGATGGCAATGATCGGCGACATTGCCAGACGGCTCGCCATTGCCAATCCCAAGCGAAAAGATCCGCTGAAAGGAGAAGGCGTCATTCTGATCGACGAGATCGACCTCCACCTGCATCCAAAATGGCAGCGCATGGTCGTTCCGAAACTGATGGAAGTTTTTCCGAAATGCCAGTTTCTGGTCTCCACCCACTCCCCCCATGTGATGACCCACGTCCAGCCGGAGAACTTGTACCTTCTCTTGCAGACCGATGCCGGGATTATCGCGGAGCGTCCTTCGGAATCCTACGGCAAAAACGTGGATCGAATCCTCGAGGATCTGATGGAACTTGATACCACCCGGCCCGATGAGGTGAGCCAAGCCCTTCAGCAAATCTATGACCGAATCGATGGGAACCAGCTCGATGCCGCAAAATCGGAGATCGAAAACCTCAAAGAGAAGATCGGCGAAGATCCCGATCTGGTAAAGGCTTCCGTATTGATCCGGCGCAAGGAACTGATCGGGAAATGAAG
>JAABSP010000147.1 GCA_011390345.1 Desulfobacteraceae bacterium | reverse complement strand
TTTCAGGGCCTGGCTTAAGGTGATGGTCGTGGCCTGCAGCTCTGAATGCGTCGCGGAGAGGTTCCGGAGCTGTTCCCGCAATCCTTCATACGCGCTCTCCCGTTTTCCCTCCAGATCCCGGATATGTCGGTCCAGCGCGGTCAGATTCTTTTGCACCGGGTCCATCAGATGCTGCATCTCGCTCTTCTGGGTCCGCCAGTCCCCCCGGACCTGATCCAGAAGACCGCCAAACCTTTCATTGGCCTGCTGTAGAAAAAGATCGGACTGGCTCTGCAGGGTTCTTCCGGCCAGCGCGTCAAACGCGTCCCGCATCTCCTCCCGGGCCCTCTCCACCCATGCCAGTTTCTCCGCATCCCGGGTTCGAGCCTCCTCCAGCCGCGCGATATCGAGTTTCTGGTCCCAGATCTCCTCTTGCAGCGCCGCGTGTCGGTTTTCTGCAACTGAAATCTGCTCCCGCTTCTCTTCGATTTCGGCCTGTGCCTGGGACATCTGCCGGGCAAACGCGGCCGATTCCCTTGTAAAGATACTCCGGCACCAGAGCCAGGAGAGGAGCCCCGCGACAATCAGACCGGCCGCAAATCCGCCGGCCCCGGCAATCCAGATCGTATCGGTGGGGGTCATGAGAGAAAGAGATCCATCGGAGGCTCTAAATGCTGCCCATCATTCCACATTTCTCGAAGAGATGCTCACCATCGCGCATCTGTTGTCGATGCTGAGCACCTGGAAGAAATAGGGCTTCTGATTGTCCGATTCAAAGGCTTTTCCGGTTCCGGGGGTCAGCTTTTCCAGGTTGAGGGTCCGGCCATTGGGGAAGGTGAGAAGAAAGTCCACCGATGTGGGATACCGGCCCATCCGCATCAGACGGATGAGCATCTGAGGGTGCTGGATCTTGGCCACGGCTCCTTCGCCGCTGCAGATGGGCATGGGGCCAGTGGTGGGCGCTTCAGTGCTGTTCTCCCATGCGCTCGGGTAGCGGGCCTGCCGGGGGGAGTTGGATGAATTGTTCGAATTTCGGGAATCTTCTGATTTTTTTACCTTCTCCACATCTCTTTCGAGCTGTGTGATCTGCATCTGAAGGCGCTCCATTCCCCGTTCAAGGGTCTTTCTCATGCTGCTGATCTGGCCTCGCAATTCATTGACCTGCGCGGATGAAACCCCTTTGGCATCGATCTTTTTTTCAAGCCTTTTTTCCAGCTCTTCGATCTGAAGCGCCATCTCCTGATTAACCGTCTCGATTATGAACTGATTCCATCTGGCCTGTCGGCTTCCCGGGGGTGTGACTCGAATCGCCTCCAGACTCTTGGGCCCCGGCGGAAGATCGGCCATCACAAAACTCTCTCCATCTTCGGAAGCTTCCGGAAGCTGGTTCTTGATATCCTTTGAAACCGTCTCCACAACCCTTCTGACAATCTCCTGTATTTCGGAGGTCAGGGTGTCCTGCACCTTTTTCATCTGTGAAAGATCGTTCTGCCGCTCTCGAAAGAGGACGATGATCAGCAGGATAAAGAAGATGATGATGACAACGATAAGCGGCGTCGTCGCATTCCGGCTTCCGGATTTCTGCTGCAGTTCGCCGGAACTGTTGCTGCTTCGAACCAGCGCGATGCTGAGTACGGCAATGAGGATGATGATGATGATAATGGCGAGCAGCAATGGATCATCAAGATTTAAACCCATGTTTTAAGCCCCTTTTGTATGCAATTCCGCTCATTAGCTACCCCTCGGCCCCGGGAATCCAGAGCGTCTCTCCGTCAAAGTAGATCCGGTCGATGTTCTCATAGTCGATCTGGCTCAGCAGCGAGAGCGCCTCTCCCATATTGAATACCACGATCTTGCTGTGGGGATGGATCAGGTTGAGATCCGTCACGAGACGTTCCTCCCGGACATTGTAGATGAATACCATGTTTTCGGAGAACTTCAGGATCTTGCCCACGCCGGTACTCCTCCCTCGGACCGGCTCGTCCGCGGCCGGGGAGAGATGAATTTCCCGATAGTCGAAGTACTCGCGGAGAAAATTGAAATGGATGTCCCAGATGTTGTCTCCGGAGCGGACCACATGGATGCCGTAGATCTCCGGCGATTCATCGGCCGTAAAGATTTTCCGGAGGTCATATTCCAGATCCCGCTGCTGAAGGGAGAGTCCATCCATCTCCTTTTGAAGCGCGCTTCGGATCTCCTCCTCGGGCCATTCCATCCATTCCCGCCGTTTTTCGATCTCCGCTTCGATCTCTGCTGCAGTTGTAAGATCATCCAGGGTTTTCTGCAGTTCGATGTATTCCTGAGCCTTTTCCCGGTAATCTTTCAACGCCTTTGCAGTATCAGGGTCCGACAGCTTCGACGTAACGGCTTCATATTCATCCACTGCCTGGGACAGCCGCTCTAAAAAAGGATCATCGGACGAATCACTCGATGCATAATACGGGTAGTCGGGGATCCAGGGTCCGTCCGGCGCATCGGGCGGCAGCAGGGGGGCAACTTGGGCAAGCAACGCTTTGAGCCGGTTTTCAGACTGCTCCTTTTCATACTTCAACCCTGCAATCTCATCGAGCATCTCTTTGGCTCTGGAAAGATCACCGAAGTTCAAGAGCCCTTGCCGCTTCTCATCAAGTCTGTCGATAATGGGCCGCCGTTTCCGCTCCTCTTCCATGAGGGGCTCCATGGCCGCATGAATCTGCTGCAGTTCCCGGATCTCCTCCTGCTGAAGAACCGTCTCCGGATCTCCCAGTTCGGACCATAGTTTTTTGGCCCGGGATCTCCCCTCCGCGATCCGGGCAGAAAGCACCTCTTCTTCGGGACGTGAGGCGGCCCGGGGCAGTTCTCTTTCAAGGCGTGATGTTACCGCACGCTTCTCAGCTTCCAACCCCTCGATATCCGCTTCGAGGGCATCATAAAGATCGGATGCCTCCAGCAGCTCCCGGCCTTTTTTGAGCCGTTCTTTTGTCTTCTTCAGATCCTCTGCGCGCGCAAGCCCCATCTCCAGGGCAAAAAACTGCTCCGGAACAGGGCCGGAGGAGGGGGGCAGCTCTTCTTCGGTCCCTTCTCTTGCTGTTTCGGGGGCCTCAAACCGATCCGCGATTTTCTGATACTGCTCTTTTGCCGCTTCGATGTTTCGGGCCAGCGCCTCTTCCTCTCCCGCGGCCCCAAGCACCGGTTTCTGCAGATCCTCCTCTCCGATCGCTTTGCGCTGAATCCGGATCTTATCCAGGATCTCGGCCATGGGGATGGTCGTCTCCCCCAAACGGATGGCCTCGTCCTCCCGGACGATCATGTCGAGGCTCTCCCCCACGCCGAACCGCGCCTTCCGGTCCGCCATAATCGCATCGGACGGGGTATCCTTCCCAATCCCATCGAAGTCGATCACGGGCCGGGGCAGGGGGTTTTCCGCGGTTTGATCTGCGGGGGGCTCTTCCTCCCCTTTTTCCGTGATCAGGGGCATCTCCGGCCGGATCGTCTCCCGGAACCGATCCGAAAATCGGCCTTCCCCCCCCAGCCACAGGTATCCGCCGACGCCGGCCGCGGCCAGAAGAAGAATCAGCAGCAGATATCTGCTCCCCGCGCCGCGCGACTTTTTCCTACGGCGGCTTTCTTTTTTGTCTTTTGAAGCCATCACTCACAGTTGATCTCGCACTGTTTGGGGAGCATGTGCCGGTCTCCCTCGATCCGGATGCTGATCTCCCGGCGGACTTCGATGTCCAGGATCTCCCGCCTTTTTTTGTTCAACAGATAGTCGGCCACGTCAATGGGAACGGTCACTTTCACCGTATGAATCCCGTCCTTCAGGCTCTCCAGGTGCAGCCGGCGCACCGCGCTCAGGCCCAGGGTCTCGGTGGAGGGCATCAGCCCTTTTCCCTGGCAGAAGCGGCAGGGGATGTGGCTGCCGAATTCGATGGAGGGTCGTATCCGCTGCCGGGACATCTCCATAAGGCCGAATCGGGAGATCCGGCCCACCCGGGTGCGGGCCTTGTCAACCTTGACGTGCGCCTTTAAGTTCTTCTCCACCTCGGCCTTGTGCTTGCTGTCCTTCATGTCGATGAAATCGATGACGATGAGGCCCCCGAGATCCCGGAGCCGGAGCTGGCGTGCGACCTCCTCTGCGGCCTCGAGGTTGGCCTGGTATGCGGTCTGCTCGACCGAGCGATTGTGAATGGCCTTGCCCGAGTTGACGTCGATGGCCACCAGGGCCTCGGTCTGGTCGATGACGATGGAGCCGCCCGATTTGAGGCTCACCCTCTTTTCAAAGATGGAGCTGATCTGATCCTCGAGCTGAAATTTGGTAAAGATCGGCTTTGCGGCCTTGTGGAGCTTGACCACCTTGGTGTGGGTCGGGGAGACGATCTGCATGAAGTCCCGCACCTCCTGGTGGACCGCGGGATCATCGATCAGGATCTCATTTACATCGGATGTGAAGTGGTCCCGGATGGATCGAACCACGAGGTTCCGCTCCTTGTAGAGGAGGGCCGGGGCATCCTCTTTGATACCCTTTTCATTGATGTTGGTCCAGAGGCGCATCAGATACTTGAGATCCTTGTCCAGAACGGTCTTGGTCGCACTGACCCCTGCGGTTCGGATAATGATGCCGAAGCCGTCCGGGAGCTTGAGTTTTCCCAGCATCTCCTTGAGCCGCTTTCTCTCGTCTTCGTCCTCGATCTTCCGGGAGATCCCCCGGCTCTTGCTGCCGGGCATCAGCACCAGGTACCTTCCGGGAAGGGAGATGAAGGTGGTGAGCATGGCCCCCTTTTTCATGATCGGGTCTTTGGTGACCTGGACCAGCAGCTCCTGGCCCTTTCGGACGATGTTCTTCAACGATTTGTCACCGGAGGGGTTGTCCTGGAAATAGTCGCTGTGGATCTCGTTCTTCTGGAGAAAACCGTGGCGTTCTGCGCCGTAGTCGACGAATACGCTCTGGAGACCGGGCTCCACCCGGGTGATGATGCCCTTGTAGATGTTGCCGTGGGTGATCTCTTTGGCAGCCGTATCGATGTGAAATTCTTCGAGTTTGCCGTCATTGACCTTGGCGATCCGGCACTCTTCCGGATCGACGGCATTGATTAGGATTTTGCTGCTCATACCCTTAATTTAGAATACTCCTTGGCTAAAAATTGTAGTGGCCCATCTCTTTTCTATGGCTTTTGCTTTAATATGAAATCCTTAGAGACAAGTCAAACCTTTTCTTACAATCCGGTTCTTGAAATCCGGAAAAGAAAGGGATATCCTTTCCCATCTTGCCATTTGTAGTATATTATGGCATGGAAGAAGAAATAAAGCAAAAATTGTAAACCGGTTTCGGAGGTAAAAAGATATGGAAGAACGATACGATCCCAAAACCGTAGAGCCTAAATGGCAGGGGTTCTGGGATGAGACAAGGCTGTTTGCGGTGAGCGAAGACCCCGAAAAGGAGAAATACTATCTTCTGGAGATGTTCCCCTACCCCTCCGGCAAGATCCACATGGGCCATGTGCGGAACTACACCATCGGGGATGTGGTGGCCAGATATAAAAAGATGCGGGGCTTCAACGTCCTCCACCCGATGGGCTGGGATGCCTTCGGGATGCCGGCCGAAAACGCGGCCATCGCCAACGACTCCCATCCGGCAACATGGACTTACGAGAACATCGACTACATGCGGGGGCAGCTCAAGAAAATGGGCTTCTCCTACGACTGGGAGCGGGAGCTGGCCACCTGCCGGCCCGAATACTACCGGTGGGAGCAGTGGCTCTTTCTGAAGATGTACGAGAAGGGGATGGCCTACCGCAAGGAGTCCTACGTCAACTGGTGCGAATCCTGCCAGACCGTGCTGGCCAACGAGCAGGTGGAGGCCGGCCTCTGCTGGCGGTGCGGGGAGCAGGTGCGCCAGAAGAAGCTCCGACAGTGGTTCTTCCGGATCACCGACTATGCCGAAGACCTGCTTCAATACTGCGACCAACTGCCCGGGTGGCCCGAGAAGGTGACCACCATGCAGAAAAACTGGATCGGCAAGAGCATCGGCGCGAAGATCCGGTTTCCACTGGAACAGGTTCCCGATGGGTACGAGGATGCCATCACCGTCTTCACCACCCGGCAGGATACGCTCTTTGGGGCCACCTTCATGTGCCTTGCTCCCGAGCATCCCCTGGTTCCGGAGCTGGCCCGGGGAACCGGTCAGGAGAAGGCCGTTTCGGAGTTCATCGACCGGATGGGGCTGCAGGACCGCTCCACCAGAGGATTGGAAAAGTACGAGAAGGAGGGCGTCTTTACCGGGGCCTACTGCATCAACCCCATGACAAAGGCGCGGATGCCCATCTATACGGCCAACTTCGCGCTGATGGAGTACGGCACGGGCGCGGTCATGTCGGTGCCGGCCCACGACCAGAGGGATTTCGATTTTGCCAGAAAATACGACCTGCCGATCATCGTGGTGGTGCAGCCCCCCGGGGAGAAGCTCGATGGAAAGAGCATGACCCAAGCCTATGCAGAGCCGGGGATCATGGTCAATTCCGGGGAGTTCGAGGGGATGTCCAATGAAGATGCCAAGGAGGCGATCGCGGACCACCTGAAGAAAAACGACCTGGGGGAGAAGACTGTCAACTACCGGCTCCGGGACTGGGGGATCTCCCGGCAGCGGTACTGGGGCGCGCCCATTCCTATGGTTCACTGCGATGATTGCGGCATTGTGGGGGCCCGGGAAGAGGATCTTCCCATCCTTCTGCCCGAGGATGCGGATCTGCTGGAAGGCGGAAAATCCCCCCTGCCGTCGATGGAGAGCTTCACCCGTACAGAATGTCCCCAGTGCGGAAAACCGGCCCGTCGGGAGACAGACACGATGGACACCTTTGTGGAGTCCTCCTGGTACTTCGAGCGGTACTGCAGCCCCCGGTACGAGGAGGGGATGTTCAAGAAAGAGGCCGCGGACTACTGGATGCCGGTGGATCAGTACATCGGCGGCGTGGAACATGCGATCCTCCACCTGCTCTATTCCAGGTACTTCACCCGGGTGCTCAACGATCTGGGGCTGGTAAAATACAAAGAGCCCTTTACCCGGCTGCTGACCCAGGGGATGGTCTGCAAGGAGACCATGGCCTGCCCGGATCACAAGTTCCTCTTCCCGGACGAGGTTCAGGGGACCGGCGAGGAGCGGACCTGCGTCCGGTGCGGCAAACCGGTTGCGGTGGGCCGGGTTGAGAAGATGTCCAAATCGAAAAAGAACGTCATCGACCCGAACATCCTGCTGGACCAGTACGGCGCGGACACCACCCGCCTCTTCTGCCTCTTTGCGGCCCCGCCCGAGCGGGATCTGGAGTGGAGCGAGCAGGGGGTGGAGGGGGGACACCGTTTTCTCAACCGGGTCTGGCGCCTCTTCTACAACTGGTGCGATCTCATCAAAGGGGCCTCGGGCTTCGATCCAAAGGAGCTGGACGAGGAGATGACCAAGGTCTACCGGAAGAGCCACGAGACCATCAAGCGGGTCTCCACCGACATCGAGGAGCGGTTCCATTTCAACACGGCCATCAGCGCGGTGATGGAGCTGGTCAACGAGATGCAGGGAATCGAGCCGGGCAAGGATGTCCGGGGCAGGGCAGCGTGCATTCGGTTTGCAATGGAGACCGTGGTGCTGCTGCTTTCCCCGATGGTTCCCCATTTCGCGGAGGAGCTGTGGCAGACCCTGGGCCACCATCACAGCGTGCTGCTCGCGCCCTGGCCGACCCATGACGAGTCCGCGCTGGTCAAAGACGAGCTGCTGATTGTGGTGCAGGTCAACGGGAAGCTCCGGGGGCGCTTTACCATTCCGGCCGAGGCCGATGATGCGGCCATAAAGGAGCGGGCCCTGGCTGACGAGAACGCACTGAAGTTCATCGAGGGCAAGCCCATCAAAAAGGTGATCGTCGTGAAGAAGAAGCTCGTCAATATAGTGGTATGATGGAGCGTCGAATCGGTTTTCAAAAGATTGGAGCGCTGTTCTGCCTTTTGCTGCTGTTCCTTGGGTCCGGCTGCGGATACCGGTTTTCCGGGGAGGCCGCGCCCTTCGGCATCCAAACCCTACATGTGCCGATCCTCCAGAACCGGACCGGCGAGACCGGCATCGAGACGGTCTTCACCGATGATCTGATCTACGAATTCACCCGGAATGGGGCTATGCGACTGAGGGATGCGGAAAGTGCCGGCGCGGTGCTGACCGGAGAGATCGACCGGGTCAGCTTCAAGACCATCTCCCACAAGGGGTATCAGGTGGCCCTGGAGCGACGGGT
>JAABSP010000068.1 GCA_011390345.1 Desulfobacteraceae bacterium | reverse complement strand
CGGTTTTGCCGCATATCCGACACCGTCTTCGATGCGCAGTTCGAGCCGCGGGTCATCCAGGGCACAGCTCAGACCCGGCAGATGCCCGCGGGCCGCTTCCACAACGGTTCCGTCGATCTCGACCATGACGGCCCGCTCCACGGTTTTATGGCGCAGGGCCTCACGAACCGTTCCGCCGTCTCCGCCGCCGATGATCAGCACCTGTTTCGGGTCCGGATGGACAAAGAGGGGGACATGGGCAATCATTTCGTGGTAGATGAACTCGTCCCGCTCCGAGAGCATGAAGACGCCGTCGTTGATCAGCACCCTGCCGTGGCCCGGGGTCTGCACCACCTCCACCCGCTGATACAGACTCCTTTCGGAAAAGAGCACCTTTTCGGCCCGCAGTTTGATGCCCACGGTTCCCTGGTGGATCTCCTCGATCCATCGGATATCTGCCGCATCTTCGCCTTTAACGGCCATCAAATCATCAAAGGGGCTCTCTTTCATCGCCGGCAACGGGATCTCCTTCTCTCCCTTTCCTCCGGGAGACGGCGGTAGTTGAAAAAAGCCGTGGCATAGCCGCCGGGAAGCGGTTTGCGGCTCTGTTCCGCGGGGCTATATCCTTCAGCAGGGGATGCGGGAAGGCGGTTTGCAGGCAGGATGGCATCCCCTTCTCTGTCAGGAGTCGTAAGAATCACGGAAAAGCGGCTGGGGTCGAAGATTTCGATGATCTGCCGCAGAAGCCCGCAAAGACTTTGGTCGCTGATCGTGGTCTCAAAGCTGGCATAGGAGCATTCGGACTGGGGGGTGACATGAATCGTGAAATAATTCCCTCCCTGAATGCCGTTGACGGAGTATCCGACCGGGGCAAAGAGGTAGGCATCGGTTTGGGCATCGGGATAGAGGCTTTCGATTCCCGAAGACCGGGTCACCTCGGCCGCGGTCCTTCCCCTGCCGGAAAACCGTTCGGCCGTGGAGGGATCAAGATCGTGCATCAGCATCTGCAGCGTAATATCTCCCCGGGGCGGCTTTGCGGCCCCGGCATAACAGAAGAGATGCAGGTGATCCCCATCCGGGGCTCCGAAGAGAAGGCAGGTTCCGGGAAAGATGCGGCTGAGCGCTGCGGCATCCTCTTCAAAGCTGGCCGGCTGCTCTTTGGGAAAGAAGAGGTTTTTGCGCTCGTAAAAGAGATAGTTTACCGCGGCTGCGTCCATGCGGGTCAGGATCTCATCAAGGGCATGGACAGGCCGGGTCTGGCCGCAGGTGATCATCAGCATCCGGTCGTCCCAGACGAAGAGGCTCGACTCCGACAGCAGATAGGCATCCACGCGGCTGTTGGAGATGCTGGAGATGATATCGGCTCCGCCTGCGGTCACCACTCTTCTCCAGGAATCGAGATCCCAGGATCGGAGGAGCCCGCGAGCCGGGTCCAGGATGATCTCCAGTTTCTTCTCCGGGCCTTCGAATTTTGTTTCAAAAGCTTCCAATTCCGCTTTCCCTGAAAAGAATCGGCCATGGGCCTGAATTCATAAAATTACATCAATTGTCCAATGGAATCAATCCTTATTATATAAAAGATAAGGGCTTGATCATAACATCGGCTAGTTTCCGGCTGCCCCCTTTCTGTAGATCAAGGCGATAGGAAAACCCGGAGCTGTAGGATTGGTCAGGTGGCGGAACTTATGATCAAGCCCAAAGATAATTATGTAAAAGATATTGCGGAGCCGGGAAAGGTTCTGCTATAGCTGTAATTGTTTGAAGAAAGAATCGATCAGGCCTGCATGAGATCCATCACATAAGATCCCTTTAGGGTTCGGAAAAGGAGAGCGGTAAATGGCAAACGGAGACAACACCCACAGCAAAACCATCGGCTACATTCTCTGGATCTTCGGCTTTACGGGCGCGCACCGGTTCTACTTCGGCCGGCCCATCTCCGGAACGATCTACTTCTTCACCCTGGGGCTGTTCTTGGTCGGCTGGATCATCGACCTTTTCCTGATTCCGGGGATGGACCGGGACGCGGACCTCCGGTTTCGCGGCGGAAGGATCGATTACAACATCGCCTGGATTCTGCTCACCTTTCTCGGGATCTTCGGCATCCACCGGTTCTATATGGGCAAGTGGGTCTCGGGGCTCATCTATCTGCTGACCGGCGGCCTATTTCTGATCGGCTATATCTATGACTACTGGACATTGAACGACCAGGTCCACCTCATCAACAGCCGGGGCTGAGATCCTGACCGGACAGCCTGACCGGACCGTCTTACCGGACCGCCTTACCGGACCGCCTTATCGGACCGGCGGTTTATCCTTTCCGCTCCAGCACGTTTCCGATCACATCCAGGGCGGCCTTCGCGATCTCCATCCGGGCCTGTGATCCCATATGGCCGAGCCGGAAGACCTTTCCGGCCATAGGACCGTAGCTCCCGCCCACTACAAGCCCCTGTGCCCGGAGCCGCGCGTCGAAATCCTTCCATTCCCATCCCGTGGGCAGGTTGACCGCGGTCACAGTGGGCGATTGAACCGCATCCGGAGCCGGGAAAAGCCCGAGATCCATCTCCGCAAGCCGGGTCCGGCAGTAGTCGGCCACGGTATGGTGGCGGGCAAAGCACTCCTCCAGCCCCTCTTCCAGGATCAGCTTCGCGCCGGCATTCAGCCCGGCAATTCCGTGCCAGTTGGGCGTATAGGGGAAATAGAAGCTCTCCTGTGCGGTCCGGAAGGGCTTCAGCGCATCATAGCCGTCATAGTCGATCTCATCGATGATCTCCCATGCCCCCTGGCTCACCGAAATGAATGCGGTGCTCGGCGGCGCGGAGAGGCATTTCTGCGCGCCCCCCAGGGCAAGGTCGATGCTGTTTTCGTCCACCGATACATCGGTTCCGCCGATGCTCGAGACCGCATCCACATAGAATAGAGGCACCTCGTATTCCCGCTTCAACCGTCCGACTTCCTCCAGGGGATTCAAAGTGCCGGATGGGGTTTCACAGTGAACCATCGTGATCATTTTTGGCCGGAACTCTTTGATCGCCTCCTCCAGCTCGGTCACATCTCCGAGGGTTTGATCGTAGGGAAGACCGATGATTCGAACCTCCGCGCCCAGTCCCGCGGCCATCCGGCCGATCCCCTCACCGAAAAGCCCCGTGGAGATGGCGATGACCCGGTCTCCGGGACGGAGGCAGCTTTTCAGGCCGGCCCAGAGGACGAGCATCCCCTCTCCGGATGCGATGACCACCCGGTTTTTCGTCTTCATGATCCGCGCAAGCGCGGATTCAGTCTCATTGTAGAGATCGAGAAATTCGGTCTCCAGATCGGCCGCGCCGTAGTTGACGTTTGCGGCTGCAAGAACCGGGGCCGGCAGCTTCACCGGGCCCGGCACCATGGGAATGGGATATTCCTTCATAAGAAGATTTTCCTTAATCTATCGATAGATTCATTTCATCTACTGTTCCGCTTCTGTTTTTTTCCGGCGGCAATGAATTGTCTCTGTTCAAATATCCAAAGCAAAGCGAATGGCTCGTCCGACCTCAGCTATTTTTGACGGCGGCAGGAATGCGATCAATGACCCGATTTTTCCTTTTGAAACCGTCTGCAGGTGGTCACAATTGACAGCGCAATCTCTGGGCATCCCGTCCGCTCTGGAAAGAAATACTTCAGAAGGGATGTCGCGAATCGTGCTTGTGATAGGCGCGACGGTTATTTCTCCGAGATACGCCAACACGGAATTCCTCGTCAGAATGAGAACAGGTCTCCTTTTGTCCGGTTTTTGAAATTTGTACCACCGGATTTCACCATGCTTCATTCATCACCCCACACCTGTTCCGCCTCCCATTCCGAAAATTCCTCGGAAGTCACCGGGTGTCTTTCATAACCTTGTCGGTGTTTTTGCTCCAATTGTTCCACATTGTATCGGGAAAGGGCTTCCCGCAAGGCTCTTCGCGTAAACGCGGAACGGCTTGTCCGGAGTTTTTTTGAAATTCGATCTACCTCGCTGACGAGATCTTCATCAAGCATCATTTGAACGGTTCTCATTTTACACCTCAATTCTGCGGTACGGATCAGGCATAATCCTCCTGCAATTCTTGGCATCTTCTATTCTTTTCCTTCTCTCTCCCGCTCTTTCCGCTCCGCTCTGCGCCGCTCCTTATGAACGAACCAGATCGGGCAGGATGTCCTGTGCTTGCAATAGATCTCCGGGTCCCGGCAGGTGAGGCAATCCTCGCAGAGATATATCTCATGCTTCATGCACATGGTCGTGGTCTCCCGGTCCGGATGATTGGTGCATCTTCCCATATACTCTCTTTTTATCTCCGAATCTTTTGCGCAACGGCTTTGATCCCGACAATCGCGCCTTCAGTGTCGATCGTGGTCAGCTCCCGATCCGCCATCACCACCTGCCCGTTGATCACCGATGCTGTTACATCGCTTCCCCGGACCGCGTAGACCAGGTGGGAGTGGGGCGAATACATGGGGATGAGATGAGGCTTTCTCGTGTCGATGACGATGATGTCCGCACACTTTCCCGGCTCCAGTGAACCGGTGACCTTATCCAGCCCCAGCGCCCTCGCGCCGTCGATGGTGGCCATCCGCAGCACTTGGTGCGCGTTCAATACGGTCGGGTCCAGGGTATGGACTTTGTGGAGCTTGGCCGCGGTATTCATCTCGGAGAAGAGGTCGAGATCGTTGTTGCTCGAAGGGCCGTCGGTTCCCAGCCCTACGCAGATCCCGGCCTCCAGAAGCTTGGGCACGGGCGCGACGCCCGAGGCCAGCTTCATGTTGCTCTCCGGATTGTGGGAGACCTTCACATCAAAGCGCTTGAGCAGCTCGATATCCGTATCGGTCAGGGCCACGCAGTGGCAGGCCAGCACATTGTGCCCCAATATCCCCAGATCCGCAAGATGGCCCACCGGGGTATGGCCGTATTTCTCCTTGATCCGATTCACCTCCTCTTCGGTTTCCGAGAGATGGATCACCAGCGGAATACCGTTCTCCCGCGCGATTTTCTGGGCCCGCTGCAGCAGTTCCGGGGCACAGAGGTAGGGGGAGTGCGGCTCCACCGCAATGGTGATCAGCGGATCATCCTTCCATGCTTCGATCAGCGCCTCGGTATAGGCAAACCCCTTTTCGATTGGCCCATAGTTGGGGGAGGGAAAGTCGTAGAGCACCTCTCCGGTCACGGCTCTCATCCCGGCCGCTTTTGCCGCCTTTGCCACCTCGGCCTCAAATAAATACATATCGCAGAAGCAGGTGATCCCAGCAAGGATCATCTCCGCGCAGGCCAGGGTTGCGCCGGTATTGACCATCTCCGGGGTCAGCTTCTGCTCCGCGGGAAAGATATGGTCGTTGAGCCACTCCATCAGGGGCAGGTCATCCGCAAGCCCCCGGAAGCAGGTCATGGCCGCATGGGTGTGGGTGTTGACCAGCCCCGGCATGATGATGCCGCCCTTTGCGTCGATCACCCGGTCCGCATCCTCTGCGGAGAAGTCATCATCTGAGCCCACGGCCGCGATCCGATCTCCCCGGACCGCCACCGAGCCCCGGTCCAAGACCGCCTCCTCCGGGTTCATGGTCAATACGATCCCGTTTCGAACCAGAAGATCAATCGCCATCAATGGCCTCCACTGCACTATGGATCAGTTTTTCCACACCGGGCGCGGCCCGATTGGCCACTGCGATGATCTCCTCGACGGTCGCAGGAGCCGGATTGTCCGGATCATTGATATTGGTGATGGTGGAAAGCCCCACCACCCGCATTCCCGCATGGACTCCCGCGATCACCTCCTGAATCGTGGAAAAGCCGACCGCGTCGGCCCCGATGATCTTTAAAAACCGGATCTCGGCCGGGGTCTCCAGCGAAGGCCCCTGAAGCCCCGCATAGACGCCGGTTCGGACCGGAATCGAAGCAGCCTCGGCCCCGGCCCGAACCGCCTCCTGCAGGTTCCGGTCATAGGCCACTCCCATATCAGGAAACCGGAGCCCCCAGGTGGTCTCGTTTGGCCCCGTCAGCGGATTGACGCCCGTCAGGTTTATATGATCCCCGATGATCATGATATCTCCGGGGGAATAGGCCGTGTTGATCCCCCCGGCCGCGTTGGTGACGATCAGCACCTTCACCCCGAGTTCCTGCATCACCCGGATCGGAAAGATCACCTCCAGCGGGGAATACCCCTCATAGAGATGGAGCCGGCCCTGGAGGACAACGACGCTGCTGCCCGCCATTCTACCCGAAAGGAGCCGTCCCGGATGGCTCTCGACCGTGGAGAGAGGGAAATGGGGGATATCCGCATAGGAACAAATGACAGGATTCTCGACCGAATTTCCGATCCCGCCCAGTCCGGTTCCGGTCAGCACCCCGATGGCCGGAGATCCGTCAATCCGTTCTCTGATATAGGCTGCACTCTTTCCCGCTTTTCTCTTTTCGTCTCTCATCCTTATTTTTCTTTCCTTAATTTTTCTTTTCCTTTTGCATTTTGAACTTGACCGCCAACCGTTCGAAATGGTTTTTTATCAGAGATAGTATTCCAAAATATCTCCAGTAATGGCATCATAGGGAAAGATCAAAGCGCAGTCAATGGTACAGATGGAAATGCCGGAACGGTTATGGGGCGCAGGGGAGGCAGCACATGAGCAGAGAAGAAGAGATCGTTGAAGAGCAGACCGTGAAAGAGATGGCCTTTGTCCAATCGGTGATCGATGCCATGCCCTCTCATATCGCCATTCTGGACCGGAGCGGAAAGATCCTTCTGATCAATTCGGTCTGGCGGGGATTTGCCCGGGCAAACGGTTTTTCCGGGGAAGATCTGGGGCTGGGGGATAACTATTTCGATGTCTGCCGGAGTGCAGTCGGGAAGAGCGCACAGGGGGCATCCGAAGTTCTGTCGGGGCTGCTGGCGCTGAAGGAGAACCAGCGGGACCAGTTCACCCTTCAATATCCCTGTCACAGCCGGACCGAGCAGCGCTGGTTCATTCTGGAGGCGACACGGCTCTCTTTTGGAAATGGCTTCTACATTCTCGTGGCCCACCATAATATCAGCATCCGGAAAATGGCTGAAGATGGCCTGCAGAAGAGCGTTATCGGACTGGAGGAGGCCAAAGATGCAGCAGAGGAGGCCAATCTGGCCAAAAGCGAATTCCTGGCCAACATGAGCCATGAGATCCGCACTCCCATGAATGCCATCATCGGCATGACCCATCTGCTCGATGACACCCCCCTGAACGCGGATCAGCAGGAGCATATCAACATCATCCGCGCCTCGGCCGATATGCTCATGGCGCTGATCAACGACATCCTCGATCTTTCCAAAATCGAAGCCGGCAAACTCGACCTGGAACATCTGGATTTCGATCTCTTCGAGATCATCGATGGTGTTGTGGAGATGCTCTCCCCCCGGGCCCGGGAGAAGGGGCTCGATATCCTCAAAGTTTTTGGCCCTGACGTTCCCAACCTTCTGAGGGGGGATTCTGCGCGGCTGCAGCAGGTGGTCCTCAACCTTCTTTCCAATGCGATCAAATTTACCCAAGAGGGAGGGGTGACATTGTGCATCGGCGTGGCAGAGGAGGAGAAGGGGAAGGTTCTTCTGCGGGGGACGGTGACGGATACCGGGATCGGGATCTCGAAAAGCCGGATGAAGCGCCTATTCCACCCCTTTTCCCAGGCCGACAGCTCCATGAGCCGCAGATACGGCGGCACGGGTCTCGGCCTTGCCATCTGTCTCCGGCTGGTCCGGCTGATGGACGGGGAGATCGATGTGAACAGCCGCGAAGGCGAGGGGACGACCTTTATCTTTACCGCAGCCTTTGAAAAGCGGGGTCAAAAGGATCGTGCGCCTTCGGAGCTTCAGAAAGAGAATCCGGAAGAGAAGCCCCTGATTTCGGGAACCTCTGTCCCTTGGGCAGCGCTGCGCATCCTGCTGGTGGAGGATCAGCCCACAAATCAGAAGGTGGCCCTGGGGATGTTGAAAAAGCTCGGCTGTTCGGCAGATGTCGCGTCCGACGGGAGCCAGGCCCTGGCCGCGCTGGAGGCCCGATCCTATGATCTGGTCTTCATGGATGTTCAGATGCCCGGAATGAACGGATTTGAAGCCACCCGCATCATCCGCGATCCGAACTCAAATGTGCTCGATCATGAGATTCCCGTCATCGCGATGACCGCACATGCCATAAAGGGGGACCGGCAGCGGTGTATCGCGGCCGGCATGGATGACTATATCGCAAAGCCCATTCATCCGGAAGTCCTGCGGGAGAAGATCTTTGCCCACGGCCTCCGTTCCGGTCCCGATGCCGATCTTTCTTTGCCGGGGTCCGTCGCTGCCGAAAAGACCCTCCTCAATGATGCTGCTGCTGATCCGAAGGACCTCGATGGTCAGGATCTCCCTTGGAAAGCCTATCCGGTGCTCGACCGGAGGGAACTGATGGAGCGTCTTGAAGAGGATGAGGAGCTTATCCAAAGCGTACTGGAGCTTTTTCTGCATTCGGTTCCGGAGGTGATCGCGAAATTGGCAGAGGCTGTGGAGGCCGAAAATTTTGACGAAATCCGATTCCATGCCCATACCATCAAGGGGATGGCCGCCAATATCTCCGCACGCCGGATTCGGGAGGCGGCACTGTATGCAGAGAGGGCGGCGGGAAAAAAGGACTTGGCAGGGGTCAAAACCGCTGCCGAGGGTATTGAAAATGCCTTCTCCCTTTTCCGGGACATGGTCGAGGCCGAGTAATCGTTGACATTTTCCGCTGTTTATGAAATGTTTGGAGCCTTAAAAATTTGTCCTTTGCGATCAAGAACAACATCGAACGACAACAGAACATTAGGAGCTTGAAATGGCATACGATCCCCACCCCCATCACCCTGACATCACCTTTGAGATGTGGACCAGAATCGACGAAATCATCCGGATCTACCGCCCCAAGGCCGGATCGATTATCTCCGTGCTGCGGGAGTGCCAGGATGTGGTGGGCTATCTGCCCGTAGAACTGATGGACTACATCGGCCAGGGGCTCAACGTCCCCCGAAGCGATGTCTACGGCGTGGCCTCCTTCTATGCCCTCTTCTCTATGGAGCCCAAGGGCCGGCACACCGTCAGGGTCTGCATGGGAACGGCCTGCTATGTGAAGGGCATCAAGGAGGTGATGCGCCGGATCGGCCGGGAGTTCAACATCGAAGAGGGGGGGACGAGCGAGGACCGGCGCTTCTCCCTGGAGGCGGTCCGCTGCCTGGGCGCGTGCGGCCTTGCCCCGGTGATGGTGGTGGATCATGACACCTACGGGGATGTAAAATCTGACGGGGTCATCAAGATCTTGAACAACTATGAATAACCTTTTTTCTGTTTTTGCGGTAAACCGATGAAGCTAAGTGAAGTGGGCAATATCCTGAAGGCGGAGGTTCTGTCGGGACAGGACCGGATGGATACCACGGTCATCCTCGGCGGCGGCGGCGCAGACACCATGGATGACATCCTTTCTGCGGTGGCCAAGGGATCGGTGCTGCTGACCGGGGTGGTGACCGAGCAGGTGATCCAGACCGCCAAGATAGCGGACGTGGGCGCGATTGTCTTTGTGCGGGGCAAACGCCCAAATCCTCGGGTTCTGGATCTTGCCGAAGCCTTCAACATGCCCGTACTGCGGACAACCTATTCCATGTTCGTCGCGTGCGGACGACTCTATATGAACGGACTCAGAGGACTGGACGGCTCCTGGTAGGCCAAAAAGGGCGGGCCGGAAGTTGCAACGCGTAAGGAGAATGATATGGCAAAGTTGAGCACCATCGAGGATCTTCGGGGGTTGAAGGCACAGATTTTGGAATCGGCCGCGGCAGCCAATGTGACGCAGCTTCTCATCTGCGGCGGCACCGGATGTCATGCCACGGGCAGCATATCGGTGCTGGAGGTTCTCGAGGAGGAGATTGAAAAGCAGGGGCTTTCGGACAAGTGCAAGGTCATCGAGACCGGCTGCAACGGTTTCTGCGCCATGGGCCCCATTCTGGTGGTCCATCCGGACGACATCTTCTACCAGAAGATCAAGCCGGAGGACGTTCCGGAGCTGGTCAAATCCCAGTTGATCGAGAACAAGCCCTATGAGAAGCTCCTCCACAAAGATCCTGTCAGCAAAAAGAAGATCACCCACCAGTCGGAGATCCCGTTCTTCGCGCACCAGATGCCCCGGGTGCTGCGGAACAAAGGGCTCATCGATCCGGAATCGATCGATGACGCGATTGCCAGAGACGGGTACCATGGCGCGGCCAAGGCCCTGCTGGAGATGACGCCACAGGATATCATCGAGCAGATGAAGATCTCGGGCCTCCGGGGCCGGGGCGGCGCGGGATTTCCCACGGGCGTCAAGTGGGAGTTTGCCAGCAAGAGCCCGTCAGATGTGAAATATGTCCTCTGCAACGCGGACGAGGGGGACCCGGGCGCGTTCATGGACCGAAGCATCCTGGAGGCGGACCCCCATGCGGTGCTGGAGGGGATGGTCATAGCGGCCAGGGCCATCAACGCCCACAAGGGCTACGTCTACGCGAGAACCGAATATCCTCTGGCCATCAAACGGCTGCAGCTCGCGATCGACCATGCCAGGGAATACGGGCTTATGGGAGAGAACATCCTCGGCTCCGGCTTTAGCTTCGATGTGGAGATCTACCAGGGCGCAGGCGCCTTTGTCTGCGGCGAAGAGACCGCTCTCATGCGCTCCATCGAGGGAAAGCGGGGAATGCCCCGTCCCCGGCCCCCATTTCCGGCCGTCAAGGGGCTCTGGGAGAAGCCGACCATTTTAAACAATGTGGAATCCTTTGCCAATGTGGGCCAGATCATCCTGAACGGCGGCGAATGGTATGCTTCTGTGGGCACGGAGAAGAGCAAGGGGACAAAGGTCTTTGCCATCTCCGGCGATGTCAACAACATCGGCCTGGTGGAGGTTCCCATGGGTTCGCCCCTGCGCCAGATGATCTACGATGTGGGCGGCGGGATTCCCAAGAAGAAGAAGTTCAAGGCGGTCCAGCTCGGGGGACCCTCGGGCGGATGCATACCCGAAGCCTACCTCGACACTCCGGTCGATTACGAGGAGATCGCAAAGGTCGGCGCGATCATGGGATCGGGCGGCGTCATCGTCATGGACGAGGATACCTGCATGGTCGATATGGCCCGCTTCTTCATGGACTTCATCCAGGAGGAGTCGTGCGGCAAATGCACCCCGTGCCGGGAGGGGACCCGCCGTTTCCTTGAGATTCTGGACAAGATCACGGGCGGCAAAGGAGAGCCTTCGGACATCGAGGCCCTGGAGACCCTTGCGTCCACCATCCAGGACACGGCCCTCTGCGGGCTGGGGCAGACTGCGGCCAACCCGGTGCTCTCCACCCTCCGCTATTTCAAGGAGGAGTATGACGCGCATGTCTATGAGAAGCGCTGTCCCGCGAAACGGTGCGTCGCGCTGCTGAAGTTCGAGATCGACCCCGATAAATGCACGAGCTGCGGCCTCTGCTTTAAGGGGTGTCCCGTGGATGCCATCACCTGGAAGAAGAAGGAGCCGGCGGTCATCGACAAGGAGAAGTGCATCGAATGCCTCACCTGCTTCGAGAAGTGTAAATTCGGGGCCATTGATTAGTCGATTGAAACAGAATATACAAAAATTTTTCGATTAGGTTTTCGATTGAGAATCGAGTAAGAATATCGAGTTAAAAATAAAGGGGTTAAGAATAAGGAGTGTAGATTATGATCGAGGCGATTTTCATGATGGGAGGTCTCGGCGTGCTGGTCGGCGCCGGTCTCGCCGTGGCGTCGAAGGTCTTTTACGTCTATGTGGACCCGAGGGTGGAGGCCGTGGAGGGTGTGCTTCCGGGAGCGAACTGCGGCGGCTGCGGCCTGCCTGGCTGTTCGTCCAACGCGGAGGCCATTGTTGCTGGACGCGCGACCCCCAACTCCTGTGTCGCGGCCGGCGACGATGTGGCCGCGGCCATCGCGTCCGTGCTGGGCGTAGCGCTGGAGGTCAAGGAGCCGGACATCGCACGTCCCGGCTGCTACTTCGGCCTTGGGGATGCGGACACCAAGTTCCACTATAACGGCGTGAGCGACTGCAGGGCCGCGGCCATGCTCAACGGTGGCATGAAGGTCTGCACCATCGGCTGTCTGGGGCTGGGGAGCTGCGCCCGGGCCTGTCCCTTCGATGCCATCGTCATGGGGCCCGAAAAGCTGCCCGTGGTGGACCCGGAGAAATGCACCGGCTGCGGAACCTGCGAGCGGGTCTGCCCCAAGCACATCATCAGCCTCTCCTCGGTGACGAGAAGAATCCTGCGGGAGTACACCACCGACGAATGCACCACCCCGTGCCAGCGCCGATGTCCGGCCGGCATCAACATCCGGGAGTATATCCGTCAGATCACCTTGGGCGATTACCATCGCAGCGTCCAGGTTATCAAGGAGCGCAACCCCTTCCCGACCGTCATCGGCCGGATCTGCCCCCGGCCCTGCGAGGATGACTGTAGGCGCCAGTTCGTGGACGAGCCGGTGGGGATCAACTATCTCAAGCGGTTTGCCGCGGATTACGAGCGGGAGAGCGGCAAACGGATTCAGCCCTACAAAGCCCCCAGAACCGGCAAGAAGATTGCGGTGGTCGGCGGCGGGGTCCAGGGCCTTTCCACAGCCTTCTTCTCGGCCCGGCTGGGGCACGACGCGACGGTTTACGAGGCCACGGACCGGCTCGGGGGGCTTCTGCGCACCGCGATCACAAAAGATCGGCTGCCCCTGGATATCCTCGACTGGGACATCGAGGGCATCAAAGAGATGGGAGTGGCGGCAAAGACTGGTGTCACCCTCGGAAAGGAGATGGATCTTCCGGGGCTTCTTTCCGAAGGATATGATGCGGTATTTCTGGCCACTGGCGGATGGGACAGCCGGCTCACCCGGATGAGCGGCGAGGATATCGAACAGCCGGTTCCGGGGATGTACCTGCTTCTCGATCTGATCAAATCGGACACGGGCAGAAGCAACAAACTCGGTTGCGACAAGGATGTGGTGATCGCAGGGGGCGGGAAATACGGATTGAAGGCCGCGCAGATCTGTCTTGATCTGGGGGCCGAGAACGTGACGGTGCTCTACCGGGAGACCCCGGATGCGCTGATAAAGGAAAAAGCGGATCTGGACGCGGTGGAAAAGGCCGGGGCCAGGATCGTCTTCGGCGCGGATGTGAGTGCGCTCTACGGCGAAGAGAAGAAGATG
Organism: Desulfobacteraceae bacterium; assembly: GCA_011390345.1. GTDB lineage: Bacteria > Desulfobacterota > Desulfobacteria > Desulfobacterales > JAABSP01 > JAABSP01. The sequence goes on along the minus strand of JAABSP010000068.1, from coordinate 13,502 downwards.
ACCCGGGTCGAATATGTGGATCTGATCAGCGGGAAAAAGAGTACCGTGGCCGCCGGGAACCTCTTCTTTGCGGCCGGCCGTTTTCCGGAGCTGATATTCTTCAAGGATCTCGATGCCATCCAGACGGAGACCTCTGCCGACACCGCGGCCACTGCCGCGACCGCGTCGGGTCTCATCTACTGGAAGGCCATCGAGCCCTACAAGAAGCCGGAGTTCCGGGAGGATGCGGGAATGCTCTCCCGGGGCAGCGAGATGACCGACTTCAGCGCAGCGATCCGCGCGATCGGCGCCGGCCGAAGGGGCGCCGCCTCCATCCATGAGGTTATGTACGGGATCGACCTGACCCTGCCGGAGAATGTGGTCCGGCCCAGTATGATCTACCAGGATGTGGATCATCTGGAAAATGTGGAGAAGGCCCCCCGCCAGGTTATGCCGGTCTGCGCCGGAAAGGAGCGGATCACCTGCAAGGAGCTGGAAAAGGGGTATACCGAGCAGATGGCTAGAAAAGAGGCTGCCCGGTGTCTCCAGTGCGGACTCATCTGCTATGAACGGCCCTCGGTTCCCGAAGGAAGGTCCGGTCATACCCTGGAAAGCACTACTCCCCCGGCAACTTCTGCCGCGTAGAAGCGTCAGGAGGCCTTCCTGAGAAGTCTTTTTCGGTTTTCGGGCCGCGCTTCAATTAGATAAACCACGATATGAACCAGAACCAGGAATGCGCAGGCTGACATCGAGCCTGCGCATACCCGTTAAAGAGAAATCATGATTACGGAACATGGAATCGTCATCAAAGCCGACGCCGGGACCGCATGGGTCAAGACCGTGCGCACCAGCGCGTGCCAACACTGCTCGGCCCAAAAGAACTGCCAGTCCCTGGGCGGGGGACAGGATATGGAGGTGGAGGCCATCAATGCGGCCCGAGCCAGGACAGGGGATCGGGTGGTCTTGAGCTTTGAAACCAGCTCTCTTCTCAAGCTCTCCTTTCTCCTCTACATCTTCCCTATCATCATGATGATCGCAGGGGCCTTCTGGGGGCAGCATCTGGCCCCGGCCTTAGGTATGGATGAAACGGTCTCGGCCGTCCTCTTCTGCGTCCTCGGCTTTGGCCTCTCCTTCGGCATTATCCGTCTGATCGGGGATGATATCGGAGATCAGGAGCGGTATCGGCCCAAAATCATCCGCATCCGCCGGGACCCGCCGCCGGAACGGCCCACCGGGATCTGCAGAGAGGTACCGTCCTCGGCAATGCTTGGGGAGATGAAAAATGAGGGTAAAAGAGAGGGCGCGGTTTAGACCTTTCGAAATTCCGGCTCGTATCCGGACATCGGAGAATTTACAGATCAACCGGAAAGCTTCCCGAAGAATCGGAAGAAGCCCCGGATTCACCCTGATCGAGCTGATGGTCGTCGTTGTCATCATCGGCATCTTCGCGGCCGTCGTGATCCCCGCTCTGCTCTCTTCAAAAGACCGCCTTCTCCGGAAAGAGGAGAGGGCTTCAGCCCCACCGCCTCCGGCACAAACGGTTGCAGGAAAACCACTGCCGCTCCTTCAACCTGACGTACCCGCGCCGGACACGATTTCAGCCGATATCACCATCCGCCTTTCCGCCACCCATCATGTGCGGGGCCTGGATGTCCTGACCCTCTTCGATGCCGATTTCTCCGGCGAATACCGGTTTGCAAGCCCATATGATTCATCTGGTTCCACTGGAGACTTTACTTCGACGAAAACAGTGGACAGAGTGGACGCAGTGGACACAGCGGAAGGCAGCTCCGACGGCGGCCCCATCGCCCTCTTTTTTCCCTTTCCCGAAGGTACGACCCGGGCAAGCGATGTGGCCCTCCGAATAGCGGATGCATCCGGGGAATACGAGAAGCGGCGGGACGCGCTCTATACCCTTGAAGGAATTGCCTGGCAGGGTCGGCTGCCCGAAGGAGAAGAGCTTCCGGTCCAGGTCTCCTACAAGGCCCAGGGGTATGAGCGGTATATCTATGAAGGGCCCGGCGCTGAACAGGCCGAACACCTGCGCATCGAGATGATTTTAGAGGATCTGACCGCGGAATTCATCCCCGCGGACGCGCTGCAGCCCACATCGGTGCAAGGAGACCGGCTGGTCTGGGAATTCGATGACCTCATCACCGCAAGAAGAATAGTGGTGGACCTTCCCGGCTCCCTGAGCCCCGTGGGCCGGGTGATCCGATTTCTGCGGCTGGCGGGCTTTGCAGTCTTCCTCTTCGGCATCGGGTTCATCTATTTGAACGACCTGGTGCAGCCGGGCCGGCTCGACGATTTTCGGCTGGGCCATTTTCTGCTGCTGGCCATCACCTACTCCCTATTCTTTGCCGTCTTTGCGGCTCTGCACCTGGGGCAGAAGATCGCGCCCTATCCGTCGCTGGTTCTGGCGGCCATATTGTCGCTGCCCCTGCTCTTCTTCCACGTCAGCCGATTCTGGGGAAAGCATTTTGCGCTCACTTCGATGCTGCCGCTGGCCGCCTTCACCCTCGCTATCGTGGTCAACGGCGTCTATGGCGGGGGATGGAAAATTCCCGTCTATATCGGTCTGACGGTGATCGCGGCCGGATTTTTCACCCTCACCTACAGAACCTGGATCGAAAAGAAGCGGATGCACCGGGAGGAGAAGGCCCGGCAGAGGATGCAGACCCTGCAGCAGGGGGAAGCCGAGAAGAAGGAGCAGGAGCGGAAGAACCGGCAGTCGGCGTGGCGCAAGGGGCAGCTCCGGAAGTTCGAATCGGCCCTGGAGCGCCTGGAAGCCGAGAGCGGAAGGACAAAGGCGCTGATCCGCCGGGTCCATCTGCTGAAGGCGAAGATGGAGGACGCGGAACGGGAGCGGATCGCGGAAAGGCTGGGGGGAAGAATCGAGGCGTTGGAAAAGGAGGCTCATGGGGCCGAAGCGCTGCGGATGAAGCTTTCGGGCCTGTCTGAAATCGAAGACGACGCTGCTTTTTCGGCTGCCGGGGGGGAGATCCGATCCGAAGCCGAGCGGCGGCGGGCATATCTTGCCGATGAAGACGATCTGCTGGAAAAGGAGGTCGGGGAGCTTGAAAAGCGCCATGAGCGGCAGAAGGCGGCCGCGCTAAAATCGAAAGACGAGATCCACTGCCTTGCGTGCGGATACGGCTATCCCCTCACCCATTTCTGCCCCAACTGCGGGGTCCGAAGCCCAAAGCGGATCTCCTGCGACCAGTGCGGCGAGGTCTATCATCTGCCGGTGCATCTGCTGGATGCGCACAAGGCGGATGCGATGCTGCACTGTCTTTTCTGCGGCCATCCCCACGAGCGGGTTGAGCTGTATTTGTCCGGGGACAGAACTGAAACAGAAGCGGCCTCTTCCGCTTCAGCCGAACCAGCGGAATAAAGTTTCCTTCATCATCCGCCGCGATGACAATCAGATCTTTCATCCGAGAACCCCGGCGGCCAAGAGAATTCCGAGATTCTCCTCATTTTTCCAGTTCCGCAGGGCGGGATGGACATCTCCGGAGACAATATCGGTGGCGCCCGCTCCATTTTTTGCAAAACAGAGAACATCCGACGGCTGAACCTCACTCAGAATGACGGGAGAATGGCTTGCCAGCAGGATCTGTGCATTGTAGACCGAGGAAAGAGACTGGATCATGGTGGAGACGGCCCGGGGATGGATGCCGTTTTCAAGCTCCTCGATCAGATAGATGCCTTCAAAGTCTGTCAGATATGCCGGAATCGTCAGCGCCAAAAGCCGAAGGGTTCCATCGGAGATCATCCAGGAGGGGATCTCCATTCCGCTGGCATACCGGATCACGATATACCGATGCTTGTCGTCTTTCCGTTCAATCGTATGAATATTTTCGATATCCGGCAGAGCTGTTCGGAGATGGCTCACCTATTCGGAAAAAAGCTCCGGGTCTTTTTCCCTCAACCGCCAGATGACCCAAGGGAGGTTTGAACCATCAGGCTTGAACTGCCGGGTCTGGCCAGGCGGACTGGCCTTCCGGATCAAAAGGCTGTTGAGAACGAATTGCTGCACACCTTCAGAGAGCAGCTCCTTCAGCCAGGTGGATGCCGGAAAAAGACGCTCGTCTTCAGGCAGATTTCCAAAAGTGGATTTTCGATGTCCCAGTTTAAACGATGGCTGCCATCCGCCTTTGCCCCGTTTTGCCGATACCTCGGAATAGTAGTTGTCATTCCCGCCGATTTTCTTGCTGAAAAGGGTTCGCCTGATTCTGTTTTTCGGCAGTAATATGGTATCGGGCGGATGTTGGGGATCTCTGGGAAAGACGGAGGGCTGGGGAAAATGGTTTTTCCCGGCTTTTGGTTTTTTGAAGACCCCTCTTTCGGAAAATATGGAGATTTCCCCTTCCTCATTCAATCCGATGGCGACTTCATACCGGATGCCGTTGATATTCCTGTCCGGAAGACTCTCTTTAATATGATCGGGGAGTACTGCTTCGATGGCCAGCTCAAATCCCTTTTCCGATTTTCGCCAGGTCAAGTCTTCGAAATTGCTGGTTCGATTCTGAATAGCGGCTTCCAGACCATCGGAGACGAGATCGCTCAATAGGGCCACAACATCTAAAAATGTGGTTTTGCCGCTGGCATTGGGGCCGACCAGAACATTAAAGGCAGAGAGGCGCTGATCGATATTTTTCAGGCAGCGATAGTTGAGCGTCTGGATTCGGGCGATCATGGGATCATTATTTCTGGTGCAGTTGCTCTCATTTTCAAAAGAGCCTTGTCAGTTCATCGGTTTCAAAAACCGGCCACTCCGCAGGCTTCCCCTCCCTGACCCCCTCGATTCCCGGCGGCCCCTCGATCACTTCGCCGATATACGCCGCATCGATGCCCTTCTCCCGAATCCGGTCCAGCAATCCCTGACACCCCTCCTCCCGGCAGCAGATGAGAAGGCTTCCCGATCCGATCAGCCCTAAAGGATCGATGCCCATGAGACGGCCGATCTTTTCGGTCTCCGGATAGATCGGGATCTTTTCCATATAGACTCGAATCCCGTGGTCTCCTGCAATGCTCAGCTCCGTCAGGGCCGTGGCCAGCCCCCCTTCGGTGACATCATGCATCGCGCTGGTCCCCTTTTCCGATGCCGCGATCCTCGCCTCCTCCAGAATCCCGATGTTCTCCAGAAACCCTCTACAGGTCTCGATCTGGGCCGCTTCCATCCCCAGCTCCAGCAGACGGTCCCCGAACTCCCTCGCGATGATGGTGGTCCCCTCCACTGCAACGCCTTTGGTGAGAAGCACCCGATCCCCTGGCCTTATGTTTCCCTTGTCGATGAGATCTTTTCGGGCCACGGTTCCGGCCAGAGTTCCCGAGACCACGGGACGGGTTACGGCATCTGTGATCTCGGTGTGGCCGCCGCAGAGGGTGATGTTCCATCTGCGGCAGGTATTTTTGAGATCCTCCATCACCGCAAGCATCTGGGACGCGGTCATGCCGCAGGGGAAGAGGAGCGTGGTGAGCAGCCATCGGGGAACCGCGCCCGATGTCGCGATGTCGTTTGCATTGATCAGTACCGCATACTGGCCGATCGCATCGGTGGCAAATGTTATCGGGTCCGATTTTAAAATCAGCACCTCCTCTTTTACCACATCCACGGCAGCGATATCCTCCCCTATGCCGGGGTTGACGATCACCGAAGGGTCGTTAAAGGAGAAGTTTTCCAAAAAATTCCCCAGAAGCTCGTTGGGAAACTTTCCGGCCGGCAGGGGAATGGCCAGCCGGATCAGGGATTTGAGATCCGCAAGTGAGGAGATGACAAAGTCGCTTCCCGTCTTCAGCGGGTCCGTGCCCAGGCCGTGATTGAAGAATACCGTAACCGTATTCGCGGCCCGGCCCGCTTCGATATCCAGCACCACATCTCCCACCATAACGGTTTCATAAGGCTTCACCCCCACCCGGTCGATCGCGGCCATTATCCCTTCGGGGCTCGGCTTTGGGGCATGGGTATCATCCCGGGTGATGATCACATCGAAATCAGCAGGCGCGATCCGGTCGAAATTCTCCAGTGCCCGGGCTACGGATGCGAAGCGGTTGCGGGTGACGATGCCGAGCTTGATGCCTTTGGCCTTCAGGTATCGGAGAAAGTCTTCCGCATCCTTTATGGGACGGGAATTGACCGCTCCATCCTCTTCGAAGCGGTCGAGGATGGCATTGGCTTTCCTCTGCGCTTTTGGGTCTGAAAGATCCCGGATGAACTCCAGTATAAAGGTGTCATCAGGGCAGTTGATGGCCGAACGGATGGCTTTGAAATCGAGCGCGTCCGGATGGGTCAGGGTTCCGTCAAAGTCGAAGAGAACGGCCTTGATGTAAAGGGGACGATGGGTTTCGGGTCGATAGATCATTCTTCGAAAACAATTCCGGTGTATCCGACAAAGCTGCTGCCGGGATTCTTTTCATAGCTGGTGGCATAGGCCAGGGATTCGGCCTTTTTTGACCCCAGGGCCTTTGCAGCCGCGATCGCGGTCGCGGCAGCGCCGCCGCAGCAAGCATTCTGATTCTCCAGGGATTGGCGGATCACCTCCTCGGGCTCCATGTCGATCATGGATTCCACCACCTTCCGGTCATTTTCGAACCGGACCCAGTCCACCGCGTTCCGGCCCTTGCCCTTGGGCTCGAATCCGTAATTGACGCCGTAATGCGTCAGATCCGTAGAGCCGATCACCTTGATGGAAAGGCCGAGCTTTTCCGCGATCTCCACAGCCGCCCTTCCCACCTCAAGGGATTTTGTTGCCGGCGGAACCCCCACAGGGACGAGCTTTGCATCGGGGAAGAAGTATTTGACAAAAGGGAGCTGCACCTCGATGGTATTGTCCCGGACAAAACTGTCGGGCGTCTCCTCGGCAAACTCGAATTTCTCCGTCAGCTTCGCGGCCATCTCCGATTCGATCTCGATCTCACCGAAAGGGGTTTCCCAAGCCCCTTTTACCATGATATGATTCGGTGAACCAGGATGAAGATGCATGCCGAAGATGACCAAGGCGTCCAAGGTCTGCGCCTCCTGGAGAAACGAGATCACATTGCAGGCAATGGCTCCGGAGAAGTACCATCCGGCATGGGGAACGATGCCGCCCAGAAATCTTTTGCCGGATGGCCGATTAATATCCTCTTCTTTTAGAAATGATTTGATTTCCCGCTCGCATTCGTCAGGGGTTGCAGGATACCATGTGCCGGCAAGAATCGTCCTTCTCGTTTCCATATCCGCCTCCTTTGTTCCGGTTGACATACCCGTTCAAGGAAAAAAACAAAATGTTCCATAACAAAAGATAATCATATCTTCCAGATGGCGCGCAAGCTCTTTTTTGCTTCTCCCCTGAAACCGCCCAGGGCGATTCGGGAAAAATGGGCTTGATATTCTGGGGAAATTGGGATAGTTTCAACCTAACTTACCACCTGCGCCTGACTTACCACCTGCGCCTGCCAAAAGGATGATGAAACTCCGAACGCGAAAACTCACCCTGGCTGACACCTTAGATCCGCACCTTTGCAAACTTCCGCAGTGGATCGATTCCTTTATGGGATATTGAAAGGCATTTAAAAAACTTCAAAAAATCGATATTTTTCCTTTGACTATCCCGGATAAACCCCCTATAAAAGAAGGCTTGTAAATCATGACCGGATCGTTTTTTCCGTTTTTGGGAGGCGTGAAGGGAGACAGAGACAAAGATAACGCAAACAGATGTTTACAGGGATCATTCAAGGGCTCGGCACCATTGTCGGGGCCCGAAAATCGGACCGGGGCGCCCAGATCACCATTGAATCCGACTTTCCACTCGAGGGCGCGAAGATCGGCGACAGCATTGCCGTCAACGGCGCCTGCCTCACCGCGACAACACTTTCGGGCCGAAGATTCACCGCTGATGTCTCACCGGAGACCCTCCGGCGCTCTACCTTCTCTTCGGTGCAGATCCGGGACCGGGTCAACCTGGAGCGGGCCATGCGCCTGTCGGAACGGATCGACGGCCATCTTGTATCGGGCCACATCGACGGCACCTCAACCCTGATGAGCCGAAGGGCCGAGGGGAATGCCATTCTGCTCACCTATTCCGCTCCCCGGCATCTCACCCGATACATGATCGAAAAAGGGTCCGTGGCCATCGACGGCGTCAGCCTAACCATCAACGAGAGCGGCGCTGGGGAATTCTCGGTGAGCGTCATCCCCCATACCGCTGAAATGACGACCATAGGGTTGAAAAAGGTTGGGGACTCTGTTAATATCGAGACCGATTTGATCGGCAAATATGTCGAGCGATTTGTGTTGGAAAAACAGGAGAATAGTAAAACAGCATCCCGCGGAATCGACATGGCCCTTCTGGCAAAGTCCGGATTTTTGTAATTCTCCTCCCGTCGATCCTGCCCCCGATCATCATCGAGAATCTTTATCGAAAATCTTTATCGAGATGATGATTGGGGCATCACAAAGGGATCATTTATCTAACCATATTATTTTTTTATCGATTTGGAGCAACAGCGTCAAAATGCCGAAAATCAGCATAGAACAGGCGATTAAAGAGATCGAGGCCGGCCGCATGGTCATCCTGGTGGATGATGAGGATCGGGAGAACGAGGGCGATCTGACCATGGCAGCCGAAAAGGTGACGCCCGAAGCGATCAATTTCATGGCCAAATACGGCCGGGGCCTCATCTGTCTTCCCATGTCCGTCGATATGGTGGACCGGCTGGAACTGCCTCTTATGGTGGAGCACAACACCTCCCGCTTCCATACCGGCTTCACTATCTCCATCGAGGCGAGAAAGGGCGTCACCACCGGAATTTCGGCCGCGGATCGGGCAACCACCATTCTGGCGGCCGTCGCCGATGATGCAAAGCCCAGAGATCTGGTGCGGCCCGGTCATATCTTCCCCTTACGGGCCAGAAACGGCGGCGTCATGGTGCGCGCGGGCCAGACCGAAGGGGCAGTCGATCTATCCCGGCTGGCCGGGCTGAAGCCGGCCGGCGTCATCTGCGAGATCATGGATGATGACGGGACAATGGCCCGGATGCCCGCGCTGGAGAAATTCTCCGAAGAGCACGGTATAGGCATCTGCACCATCGAGGATCTCATCGAGTACCGGATGCGCAAGGAGAACTTCGTGCGCAGGGCCGCAGAGACCGTCATCCCCACCGCATTCGCGGGGGAGTTCAGGATCGTTGTCTTTGAAAACGACCTCGAGGATGTGCTCCACATCGCGATGATCAAGGGCGAGATCGACCCGGAGAGGCCGACCCTGGTGCGGGTCCACTCCGAATGCCTCACCGGTGACATCTTCGGCTCCATGCGGTGCGACTGCGGAGATCAACTGCAGCGGGCAATGGAGATGATGGAGGAGGAGAGTTCCGGGATTCTGCTCTATATCCGACAGGAGGGCAGGGGCATCGGGCTGGTCAACAAGCTGCGGGCCTATTCCCTGCAGGATAAGGGGCTCGACACGGTGGAGGCCAACGAGCAGCTCGGTTTCCAGCCGGACCTGCGCAACTACGGCATCGGCGCACAGATCCTTGTGGAGCTTGGGGTGCGGAAGATGCGCCTGCTCACCAACAACCCCAAGAAGATGATCGGCCTTCAGGGGTATGGCCTCTCCATCGTGGAACAGGTTCCCATCGAGATCGAGCCCAATGAATACAACCGGTGCTATCTCGAGTGCAAGAAGCTCAAGATGGGCCATCTGCTCAATGTGGATGCCAATCCTTAAATCGTTATTCTAAAGCCCACAGGACACAGCCATGCCCAACACCATCGAAGGCAACCTGATCGCGGAAGGCAAGAAATTTGCGATCATCATAAGCCGCTTCAACGATTTTATCACGGACCGCCTCTACGGAGGCGCGATGGATGCGCTGCTCCGCAGCGGCGCAAAGGATGAGGATATCGACCTGGTCAAAGTTCCGGGCGCGTTCGAGATCCCGCTGCTGGCCAAGAAGCTGGCCCAGAAAAAGGAGCACCACGCGATCATCTGCTTAGGGGCCGTGATTCGGGGATCGACGCCCCATTTCGACTATGTCTGCGCGGAGGTCTCCAAGGGCGTTGCCGCGGTCAGCCTTGACGAGGGGGTTCCGGTGATCTTCGGTGTAATCACCACCGACACCATCGAGCAGGCCGTGGAAAGGGCCGGGACCAAGGCCGGCAACAAGGGCTGGTCCGCGGCCATCTCCGCGATCGAGATGGCCAATCTCATGGAAGCCATCACATAGGAAAGAATATGGGCGCTCGCACCCGTGCCAGAGAATCCGCGCTTCAGGCGCTCTTCTTCATGGATCTCCATGAGGAGATGACCGAGGAGATGCTCGACCGCTTCTGCGACAACTACACCCCGCCGGCGAGAGGGATGCAGTTCTTCTTCGAGCTGGTCCGGGGCATCTTCGCGGAACAGGAGCGGATTGACCGGATCATCGAGACCTGCTCCGATAACTGGAAGGTGAGCCGGATGGCCTATGTGGACCGGAATGTGCTGCGCATCGGCATCTATGAGATGCTCTACCGCCCTGATATCCCGGATAAGGTGGCCATCAACGAGGCCATCAACCTGGGAAAGAAGTATGGAACCGAAGAGACGGGCGCGTTCGTCAACGGCATCCTGGACCGGGTTCGGGAGGGTGTTGGGGCCGGGGAGATCGAGGTGCGGGCCGGGGAGTGATATCTCTTCGCCTGAAACAGGGATATGGGGTAGAAATCTAAGGACAAGGAGATCCATGGAAGTTCGAAAGATTGTATTGACAGAGGATGAGATCCCGAGGCAGTGGTATAATATTCTGGCCGATATCAAGCTGAACCCCCCGCTGGGTCCCAATGGCAAGCCTGTGGGCCCCGACGATCTGGCTCCGGTCTTCCCCATGAACCTGATCGAGCAGGAGATGAGTACCGAGCGATGGATCGACATCCCGGAGCCGGTTCTCGACGTGCTCTCCATCTGGCGTCCCTCTCCATTGGTGCGGGCCCTCTCCCTGGAAAGGGCCATTGGAACCCCGGCAAAGATATTCTTCAAGAACGAGAGCGTCAGCCCCCCCGGCAGCCACAAGCCTAACACCGCGATCCCGCAGGTTTACTACAACAAAGTCTTCGGCATCAAGCGGATCACCACTGAGACGGGCGCGGGACAGTGGGGCAGCGCGCTCTCCTTTGCCTGCAGCCAGTTCGGGCTGGAGTGCAAAGTATTCATGGTCCGGGTCAGCTTTGATCAGAAGCCGTACCGAAAGGCGATGATGGAGGCGTGGGGCGGAAAATGCGTGGCCAGCCCATCGACCGAGACCCGGGCCGGCCGGGCAGCATTGGAGAAGAACCCGGACACGCCGGGCAGCCTCGGCATCGCGATCAGCGAGGCCGTGGAGGCCGCGGTGAGCGACACCAGCGGAGAGACCCGCTACTCTCTGGGCAGCGTCCTGAACCATGTGATGCTCCACCAGACCATCATGGGGCTGGAGGCGAAAAAGCAGCTTGAGAAGGTTGGCCTCTATCCGGACGTGATCATCGGATGCGCAGGGGGCGGCAGCAACTTCGCGGGCCTGGCCTTCCCTTTTGTGCTGGACAAGATCAACGGGAAAGAGATCGAGATCTATCCGGTGGAGCCGGCCGCCTGCCCCACCCTGACCCGGGCCCCCTTTGTCTATGACCACGGGGATACGGCCGGCTACACGCCGCTGCTGCCCATGCACAGCCTGGGCCACGACTTTGTGCCGCCGCCCTTTCACGCGGGCGGGCTCCGGTACCACGGCATGGCGCCCACGGTGAGCCAGCTTGCGGATGAGGGGCTGATCACCCCCAAATCCGTAACCCAGCTCTCGGCCTATGAGGCCGGGGTGAAGTTTGCCAGAACCGAAGGACACATCCCCGCGCCCGAGACCACCCATGCCCTGGCCTGCGTGATCGACGAGGCCCTGAAGGCAAAAGAGGAGGGGAAGGAGAAGGTGATCCTGGCCAACTGGAGCGGCCACGGCCTGCTGGATCTCGGTGCATATGAGCGCTTCTTTGCCAAGGATCTTTCCGATTTCGAGCTGAGCGATGATGAGATCCGCGCCTCGGAAAAGGATTACGAAAACTTCCCCAGACCCGAGCATCTGAAGAGCCGATGAGCCGAGAGCTTGCCGCAACAGAGAAGGGGATCGACGAAGGATTTGACGGGCTGGAGCGGCGCTGCCCCCGTCTGGGGGGATCGGTCTCCTTTGCCTACTGCCGGACCATCGGAGAAGGGGAGACCAGTTGCTGTTTCAAGATCCTGGACTGCTGGTGGGAGAGATTCGATGTGGCCGGCTATCTTCGGAGCCGCTATTCCGATGCCGCTGTGGAGAAACTGCATGGGGCAAAACCAAAGCCCAAGGTCGAAACCCTTCTGGATCTGATTCAGCAGGTCAAGGCTCAGGGCTGATATTTGAGCCGCTATACTGGCTTGCAGCATACTGCTGCTGCCGGGCAGAAAAATATCAAAGTGGCTGGATGAAAAGCGCTGAATTTGCACCATAAGTATAAAAAAAATAGGGCAGTAAATGAAGATCAGGGAAGCCATCTATGATGCTGTCGGAAAAATGAATGTCAATGAACTGATATTCCTTTACGAACAGATCAAGCATCTGGAAAGAGTGAAAAATGTTCCCTTTCAAAAAAGAGAACGTTTCTCACTTGAAGAGATTCTGGAGATGACGAGTTCATCCGAGAGTTCCTGGTCGGATACGGTCACAGAGGAAAGAACGGAAAGGGTTTGAAATATTTTTTTGATACATCCGCTCTCGTAAAAATATATCACAATGAACTAGGGACACCAGATGTTTTGAAGATTTATGCAAATCCGGAAGATCGTATACTCATTTCAGAATTGTCATGTATTGAGTTTCTCTCAACCATTCACCGAAAATACAGAGAGAAAGAACTGACATCAGATACCGTCGAAGCGCTTAATTCAAAATTTCGGGATGATACCGATTCCCGACTTGAAATTCTCAGATATACCTCACTGGTGACCGATGAAGCTGAAATTCTCATTGAGCGTTTGGCAGGTGAGAATTCGTTCAAAACGCTGGACAGCATTCAGTTTGCCTTTTTCTGTCTATATTGTGAACATGATACTGCTTTTGTATGTGCTGACAGGAAATTCAGCAGAATTGTCAGTGGTGAGGGGTTTGAGGTTCTAATGTTGTAAAGATAAGGAGGTTCCCTTTGATTATCAAAACCCTTCCGGTAGGCCCCATCATGGCCAACTGCTACATCCTCGGATGCGAGGAGACAAAAGAGGCCGCGGTGATCGATCCGGGCGACGAGGCCGATCGGATTCTGACGGCGCTGGCCAAGGAGAAGCTCACCGTCAAGGTCATCATCAACACCCACGGCCATTTCGATCATGTCGGCGCGAACCGAAAGATGAAGGATGTCACCGGCGCGCCGATTCTCATCCATGCCGGGGATGAGCCCATGCTGGATCAGCTCTCTTCTGCCGCGGCCTCCTTCGGCCTCTCGTCGGAGAACTCCCCGCCGCCGGACAAGACCCTGAATGACGGCGACACCGTCTCTTTCGGTA
>JAABSP010000019.1 GCA_011390345.1 Desulfobacteraceae bacterium | reverse complement strand
TGTCCATTTTGTCCACTCGGTCCACTTTTCGTCTTAAAGGCCGTCAAGGGGCCGAATGATTCGGGAACGGCTCTTCAGGAGAGCTGATCCATCATCGGATGCCACCGGTCGTAGAAGCGGAAGACCGCATCCATTCGGGATACTTTGACCGGTTCCAGGATCAGCCGGGTGAATTCGTGAACCCGAATCTCCTCCTCCTGGCGCTCCTGTGCGGATGCGTTGAAATTCTGCAGGAATCTGCAGAAGCGCACCACATGGACAAGCTCATGGGTGATGATATAGAGCAGAAAGGGAAAGATTTCGACCCTAAGGGCCTGACTGACGGGCGTTTCCTGGGCCAGCGCCAGCAGGATGCAATGGTCCTGGAGGCAGATCTTGTAGAAATCATAGGTCAAAGAGCCCAGAGAGATCCCCTTCGGCTTCCCCTCGTAACGGATCACCTGGGCAAATGGGCCGTAAACGATCTCTTCTCCGGAAAGATCTGCAAGTGTCCGGATGTCGTAGCGCAACCGCAGCCACTGGTTGTCCGACATCTTGTAATGGTTGCAGACGAGTTCCTCGGCCATTGCCACTGCGTCATTGACATCCCGGAGCTGATCCCCGTCAAAGTGTCGAAGCTCTTTCTTTTCCATGATCATGACGCGGTATCCGTTTTCCGGCCGTATCTGTTTTCTGATTGAAAATCCATAAAAAAGCTTGAAAAAACCGTAAACCGATATTAGTATTGTAAGGCTTTTCGAAGCAAATAGAAAGAAAAGGAGGTGGTCATTTGGGCAGCGTCATCAAAAAACGCAGAAAGAAGATGAGACGTCACAAGCACAGAAAACTTCTCGCTCGTACGCGGCATCAGCGAAGAAAGGGTAAATAGAAGATGAACCCTCGTTTCTTCCTGAAGGATCTGATGAAAACACCCGGCCCGTCGATGGCATTTCATATCGACGGCGCCGGGTGTCGATTCTCTGGAGTTACTGTACGTCGAACTTCTTGAGATATTTGAAGAGTTCCGAATCGGTGGAGAGAACCAGGGAGCTGCTCTTATCCAGAGATTCCGTATAGATTTCAAGGGTCCGCATAAAAGAGTAGAACTCCGGATCGACGCCATAGGCATCAGCATAGATGCGGATCGCCTCGGCATCTGCCTCACCCTGAATCTCCTGGGCCTCTTCGTAAGCCTCTGACAGGATCTGCTTCAGGTCCCGTTCCTTGTCACCGATAATCCGCCTGGCCTCTCCCTTTCCCTCGGAGCGGAACTTTTCCGCGATCTGTTTTCTCTCCGCGATCATTCTTCCGTAGACCGAGTTCTGCACCTGCTCTACATAATTGATCCGCTTGATCTTCACATCGACCAGCTCGATGCCGAACAGGTCGAGCTTGGGCTGGGCCTGCTTCAAAATCTCCTGGGTGATGATCATCCGGCCCGTGGTGATCTTATACTCGGCCTTCTTCTCCTCCACTTCCTCCTCATCCTCTATCCCCAGCTCAGAGATGTTCAGCTCCCGGTTGCTCTTCCGAACCGCCTCGATAAGTGGGTAGGAGGTGATCAGGTTTCTCACCGCAGGGTCGATGATGTCATCCAGCCGGCTCATCGCGCCGAACATTGTCCCGATGGTCTGAAAAAAGCTGATCGGATCGACGATCTTCCACCGGGCAAAGGCATCCACCCAGATATAGGTCTTGTCCAGCGTCGGGATCTGCCCCGGGTCCCCATCCCACATCTGCAGATTCTTGGGGAAGAAGTTGATCTTCTGGATAAAGGGGGTTCTGAAATAGAGGCCCGGCTCCACCTTCGGGTCCCCGGCCACTTTTCCGAACTGTGTCACCACCACCTGCTCGGTCTCATCCACCACATAGGCCGAAGAAAAAAGAAGCAGCACCGCGAGCACCAGCACAACCAGTGCAATACCTTTGATTTTCATTTCTATTGTCCCTCCTTCCTGCCGAGGTTCAACAGCGGCAGAAGGTTCTTCTGTCCTTCATCCACGATATATTTTTCCCCCATATTGGGAAGAACGGTCTTCATGCTCTCCAGATAGAGGCGCCTTCGGGTGACTTCCGGGGCCTTTTGATACTCCGCATAGAGGCTCTTGAATCGGGCCGCATCGCCCTGGGCCCGGTTGACTCGCTCCAGCTTGTACCCTTCTGCGCCCTTGATGATCTGGTCCTTTTCACCCCGGGCAGACGGGATGACCTTGTTGTACTCCTCCCGGGCCTCGTAGATCAGCTTCTCCCGATCCTGGGTCGCCTGGTTCACCTCGTTGAAGGAGGGCTGCACCGGGCCGGGGACGTTGGTCCGCTTCATCTCGATGGTCTCCACATGGATGCCGGTTTCGGCCTGATCCAGCTCCTTCTGCAGGACCGCTTTCGACTCCTGTGCGATCTCCTCCCGCTTGCTGATCACCTCATTGATGCTTCGATCCCCCACCACAAGGCGCATGGAGGATTCGGACATGTCCCGCAGCAGTTGGGTCACATTCTCCACCTTGAAAAGATAGTTGTAGGGGTCTTTGACCCGGTACTGTACGATCCAGGGGACCACCGCCACATTGAGGTCGCCGGTGAGCATGAGCGAGGTGCTGTTTTCGTCCGAGCCTCTGGGCACTCTTGTGTTCCCGCCCTCAACCCGCAGCGTTTCAAAGCCGAACTCCTCTTTGTAGATCCGCCGCACCTTGACATTGGTCACCCTCTCGATCCCCATGGGGAGCTTGAAGTTGAGGCCCGGGTTGGTCTGGCGCACATACCTGCCGAACCGCTGCACCACGCCCACCTCGTCCACCGCCACCGTATAGAACATGGTGGAGCCGAGGAGCAGGGCAAGAACCACCAGGACCACGATGATGGAGAAACCTCCCGGCATTTTGAACTGGTTGAATTTTTTGAAGAGATCCTCTAACTGCGGAGGAAGCTCGCCTTTTTTCTGCTGCTGTGTTTTCAGCTTTTCCCAATCCCAAGACATGATTTTTCCTGCTTTCGTAAGGTTGGATTAAAATATTCAAATTCAATATGTTCTAATCATTTGCCGCTGCCAAGTCAAGGAAAAACGTAAGGCGGGGTATCGTTCATTGACGGGTATGTCGCCGGCAGGGGAGATCAGTAGTGATATCGAAGCTGGGCAATATGAATCGAATCATCGGTCACTTTATAAATGAAACGATGCTCATCGTTGATCCGACGGGACCAGTAGCCCGAAAACCCATGTTTAAGAGGCTCTGGTTTTCCGATCCCTTCAAATGGAGTGCGCTTTGTTTCCTTTATAAGGAGGTTGATCCGGCGGAGGGTTTTTTGTCGGTTTTCTGCCAGAAAAGATAATCCTCCCATGCATGATCAGAGAAAATGAGTTTCAATCGATCAGGTCTCTTTCCGTTCCTTCCTCATTCTCGAGCTGGGATATCGATTCTATCAGCCGTCTCATGTTTTTCGGAGAACGCAGAAGATACGCGGTCTCTTCAATCGCTTTATAGTCCTCGAGAGACATGATGACGACTGAATCGGATTTTTTTCGGGTGATAATTACCGGTGAATGATCCTGGCAGACCTTTTCCATGGTTTTCGCGAGATTCTGCCGGGCGTTTGTATAAGTGATGGCTTCCATGACGCACCTCCTGTACATGTACAATCAAAAATGTACGATATCACGATGAATATGTCAACCGCCTTTCATCTGTCGGCTTTATCCGGACCGGTCCGGATCAGGAGGATTGCCCGGCCTGCTACGGAACCGATCTCCTCTTGACAATGTCCCTTTGCCTCCGGTATTCTTTCCTCCGTTATGGCTGGAAAAAGAAAGAGAACAGCGGCCCCGGTCGCTCTGGGGCAGATGATTCCGGATCTGCTTTCCCCGCGACTTCGGGAGGTGGGGGACGCCATGAGCCGGATCTGGGATATCTGGCCCGATGCGGCAGGCGATGCGGTTGCGGCATACACCCGGCCCGAGGCATTCAAAGAGGAGACCCTTTTCGTGCGGGTGGCCCACTCCTCGGGGATGCAGGAACTCTGCTTTCACCGGCAGGGGATCATCGAGCGGCTCAACAGCACCCTGGAGGGGGCACGGGTCCGGGAGATCCGCTTTAAAATCGGGCCCCTTGCGTGATAGACGCAGAAGACGATCTCACCCAAGACACCTTTTTCAATGGCCGCATAAAGGTCCTGCAGCGCCGAACCGGATACCGGTTCTCTGTGGATGCTGTGCTGCTGGCACATCATGTCCGGCCCCGGAAGACCGCGCGAATCCTCGATCTCGGCTGCGGGAGCGGGATCATCGGGCTGCTCCTGTCGGCCCTCCATCCAGATATCCGGATCTACGGCGCGGAGATCCAGCCGGGGCTTGCCGGGCTGGCGCAGCGGAATGCTGCCCAAAACGGCCTTTCCCATCGGCTTTTCATTCGGTGTGCCGATATGCGGGAACTCCGGGCCGATGAGTTCGGAGGTCCCTTGGATCATATCGTGTCCAATCCGCCCTTCAGAAAGGTCGGATCGGGGCGGATCAACCCGGAGGACGAGCGGGCCGCGGCCCGCCACGAGATCCGAATCACCCTGCCCGAACTGCTGGAGACGGCCCGGCGCCTCCTGCGCGTCGGGGGACGGTTTTCCGTGGTCTATCCGGCCCCCCGCGCAGGGGAACTTCTCAGCAGCATGACCGGGGCCCGCATCGAGCCCAAGATCCTGCAGGTAATCTACTCCCGGCAGGGGGACCAGGGCCGGCTGGTTCTTGTCACCGGAACCCGGGGCGCGCAGCCCGGAATGCGGATCGAACCGGCTCTTTTCCTCTATAATAAGGATGGGCGCTATACCGAGGCGGTAGCGGCCATGTTCTCCGGCGCCGGGGCCCGGAGTCCGGCCGAGGAAAAGGCATCCCAAACTGAGCCGGAGCCCGAGCCGGATGCGGCTGAGGACCGTTAGGGAAGCAGGGACTTGATCACCTGCCCTGTGATCACCTTGGGGTAGAAATAGGTCGATTTCCTCGGCATGATCAACCGGTTCTCGGCCACATTCCGCACCTGTTCGATCCGGGTCGGGTTGAGCAGAAAGGTCATCTCGCACTCGCCGGAGAGGGTCTTTCCGACGGCCTCTTCCGCACTGCTCGAATAGGTGAGAAGCTGCTCATTGTCCAGATCCTCCTCCCCCATGCCCAGCAGGCGGACCAGCAGCAGCCGGGTCAGCACCGTCACATCCAGATCCCGCAGTTCCGGCTCGATCTCGCCGCCGAAGAGTTTTCCCATCACTCCCGGCTTCAGGGTAAGGGTGTAATATTCGGGCTGATCCTTCATAAAGAGACCGATGGAATGCTCCCGGCTCCGGCCTTCGATCTTTTCCATGCAGGGGCCGGCCGCCTTGGGCCCTGCGCCGTTGAGGGGAACTGACTCGATATCGAAGAAATCCCGTCCATCTGCCAGCATCTTTGCCCGCCGCTCCGGGAGAGCAGTCTTGATCATCCGGTGGGCCGGCAGCACCAGAAGTCCCGGGTCCTGCATGCTCGAGAGATACATCATGATGAAGTTTGCGGGATGATCTTCGTTAAAGCCGGGGGTCTTTTGGGCTAGCCAGTCCCGGTAGCTCAGGGCCGTCTCGTACCGGTGGTGGCCGTCTGCGATGAAGATCGGCTTTCGGGCCATCTTCTTTTGGATCTCCTCATGGACATCCGGGTCGGTGATCCGCCACAGGGTCTGGCGGTGGCCCGCGGTATCGGTGAAGTCCATGTCGGGCCTTTGGTCCAGGGCCGCGGTCTTGAGCTTCTCCAGAATGTCTTCGGTATCGGAATAGAGGGAGAAGATCGGGCTGAAATTGGTGTGGCACTGCTTCATCAGCGCAAGCCGCTCCGATTTCACCCTTGAAAATGTCCGCTCATGGGGCAGAATAATGCCTCTGGAAAAAGGCTCCAACCGCACCGATGCGATGAGGCCGAAGCGCCGGACCTTCTGATCTCCTGCCGGAAATTCCACGCCGGTCAGATAGAATGCGGGCGTCTGGTCCTGGATCAGGACGCGGGATGCCATCCATTCTTTGAAGGATTCCGCGGCCCTTCTGTGGCGGGGACCGTCCGTATCCTCTCCGGAAAGGCGTTTTTGAAGGATCAGCCGGATCATGTTGTTGGGATGACGCTCATAGAAGATGTCCTGCTCGGCTTCTGAGATCACGTCATAGGGCGGGGTCGTTACCCGGGAAGGGTCGTCGATCACTTCCCGATTGTATAGAATTCCCGGAAAGGGGAAGATATCTGCCATGTTTTTTATCCTTATTCGGTTGAAAAAAGGCGGTTTTTCCGATTCGGGCAGGTGATGTTCGAACCCGATGGAAGACCGCCCCGGGTTTCATTAAAAGGAACATTGTTACAGGAAAGCCCTTCGGAGTTCAAGAGAATTTTTTTGAAAAGATCATTGACAAACGGTTTGGAAAAGTTTAAATTTCTTTTCTTACAAAATGAGTCGGAGAGGTGGCCGAGCGGCTGAAGGCCCCGCTCTCGAAAAGCGGTATCCTGGCTTAAACCGGGATCGTGGGTTCGAATCCCACCCTCTCCGCCACCCGGATTCCGCTGTACATGAGGCTTTTACTGCCCGCAGAACCACCCGCAGGACTTATCAAGCCGGAGAGATGACCGAGCTGGCCGAAGGTGCACGACTGGAAATCGTGTGTGCTGTCAAAAGCGGCACCGAGGGTTCGAATCCCTCTCTCTCCGCCATTTACCCTTAGGCCGATACCAGCAGCAAAAAATTAAGCATTCATTCCATGTCCTATCTCGTCCTAGCACGGAAGTACCGTCCCCAGACCTTTGACGAGGTCGTCAAACAGGAGCATGTCACCCGGACATTGGCCCATGCCATTGAAGCGGACCGGGTCGCGCACGCGATCCTCTTTGCCGGCCCCCGGGGAACGGGAAAGACCACCATTGCAAGGATTCTGGCCAAGGCCGTCAATTGCGAACAGGGGCCTGCGCCGACGCCCTGCAACGAGTGCCGCTCCTGTAAGGAGATCACGGCCGGAGGCGCGGCCGATGTCTTCGAGATCGACGGCGCATCCAACAACGGGGTGGACCACATCCGGGAGCTTCGGGAGAACAGCAAATATCTCCCGGCCCACAGCCGGCAGAAGATCTACATCATCGACGAGGTTCACATGCTCTCGACCCCGGCCTTCAATGCTCTGCTGAAGACTCTGGAGGAGCCGCCCCCCCATGTGATGTTCCTCTTTGCCACCACCGAGCCCCACAAGATCCCCATCACCATTCTCTCCAGATGCCAGCGCCACGACCTGCGGCGGGTCGATACCCGATCCCTGCACGCGCATCTGGAGGACCTCTGCCGGCGGGAAGGGGTGGTGATCGACGATGAGAGCCTCTGGCTGGTGGCACGGGAGGCCGACGGCAGTGTCAGAGACAGCCTGAGCCTTCTGGATCAGGTGCTCACCTTTGCAGACGATGCCGTCACCCATGCTCAGGTGCTCGATCTGCTGGGGGTGGTGGACCGGAAAGTTCTCTTTGATATCTCCGAAGCGGTGTTGAACTCGGATGCCCCGGCCATCCTCGATCTATTAGAGAAGCTGTACGAGTACGGCCACAATTTAAAGGCCCTCTACGGTGACATCATCGAACATTTCCGGAACCTGCTGCTGGTGAAGATGGGCAAGGGGACCGCAAAGCTGGTGGACCTGCCGGACCATGAGCTGGAATGGATGGCGAAGGGGACCGCTCCTGTCACCGAGATATACCTGGGCCGGCTGGTGGATCTGCTGCTGAAGGAGGAGACGTCGGTAAGGTTTTCTGCACAGCCGCGGGTCGCGCTGGAGATGGTCTTTATCCGGATGCTCCAGGTGAAGCCGATGCTGCCCATCGACAGCCTAATCGAGAAGATAGATGCGCTTCGGCAGAATCTTCCGGCAGCCGATGCCGCGCCGGCCCGGATCTCCCATCCCCGGGAAGCGGTTCCGGCCGAGGTTGATGAAGTCGATGATGCCAGTGCAGATACGGTTCCGGCGCAGAAAGATGATGTTCAAAGGGAAGATGACGCGGATCTGGAATCGGATCTTGGTTATGGTTCCCAGTGGGGTCCGGAGGATCTTGAAGACGCTGCGGCCGGGTCCGGCGATCTTGTTCCGCGGGTTCGACCCGATGATGGTTTCGGATACGAGCCGGGGGAGCCTCCGGAGCGCGTCTGGGAGAAACTGGTGGAGAAGATTTCGGCAACGAGCAGGCCATTGGGCGCATGTCTGGGGAAGTGCGCTCTCAAATCTCTGGAAGATGGCAGGATCGAGATCCTGACCAGCGGCGGCAATACCAGTTCCGCCAATCGAATTCAGAAGAATTCTGATATAATCCGGGAGGCCTGCCGGGAGTTCTTCTCCCGGGAGATGGAGCTGGTCATTAAGGCCGACGGGGATTATGAAGCGGCGCAGAAAGGCCGCTTCGAAACAACGGAACTGTTGAAAAAAGAGGCCCTGGAACACCCGCTGGTGGCCGCGGCCATTGAAATTTTCGAAGGAAAGGTGACGGATATCCAGGTTCTGGAAAACTCCTGATCCTTTGATAATCCGATGATGATACGAATCCTATGACAATCCGATAAGGAGGTAGTCTGATATGAAAGGTATGGGAAACATGGGCGGCATGATGAAGCAGGCACAGAAGCTTCAGTCCAAGATGATGAAACTCCAGGAGGAGCTTGCCGAAAGAACCGTCGAGACCGCGTCCGGCGGCGGGATGGTCAAGGTGGTGGCCAACGGCAAACAGCAGATCGTCTCCATCGATATCGAAAAAGAGGTGGTGGACCCCGAGGATGTGGAGATGCTGCAGGATCTGATCCTTGCGGCAGTCAACGACGCGCTGACCCAGTCCCAGGAGATGGTCTCCGGCGAGATGAACAAACTTACCGGCGGCCTCAATATTCCGGGCCTCACCTGATGAGCCACTACCCCCGGTCGATCCTCGATCTGATCGGAAACCTGTCAAAGCTGCCGGGCATCGGAGAGAAGACGGCCGAACGGCTGGCCATGCATATCCTGAATGCGCCGGAAAAGGAGGCCCAGGCCCTCTCCGGGAGCATTCTGCAACTCAAGGAGAAGATCCGCCTCTGCCAGCAATGCTTCGGGTTGAGCGATGCCGATATCTGCCGGATCTGTTCAGATCCGAACCGGGATGGGACACTGGTCTGCGTGGTGGAACAGCCGGCCGAGATGGTGGCCATCGAGCGGGCCGGCGGATACAACGGCCAGTACCATATTCTGCAGGGAACTCTTTCCCCCATCAACGGCATCGGCCCAGATGAGATCCGGATCAGGGAGCTGCTGGCCCGGGTCCGGGGGGGCGGGGTTCAGGAGATCGTCATCGCCACAGGAACCGGTCTGGAGGGGGAGGCCACGGCCGCCTACCTGGCCAAATGCCTTGGGGAATTGCCGGTGCGGGTGACGCGGATCGCGTCCGGGGTTCCCATTGGCGGAGATCTCAAGTATGTGGACGGCGTGACATTGAGAAGGGCGATGGAGACCCGGCACGGGCTTTAGTGGGTGGTGGTTCGTGGATAGTGGTTAGGTGAATTTTGGAAATGAAGATCCCGACAAAGGTCTTGGGATTTCAGCCTCCACTCAGTCCACTCTGTCCACTTCGTCCTTTTTAATGGGGGGATTTTGATTTCGGAAAATCGACTTAGTGGCTGGTGAACAGGAGGCGGAAGGAAGCGTGGAAAGGAAAGAAGGGGAGGGCGCGGAGATCTTCGACTGCACCCAGTGCGGGGAGTGCTGCAAAGGGTATGGCGGAACCTATGTGACCGATGCGGATATCCGGGCCATTGCAAATTATATCGGGGTCGAGTCGGAAGGGTTTCGGGAGAGATACTGCCGGATGTCGGGCTCCCGGTTTGTGATAGCGCAGGGGGAGAACGGCTACTGTCTCTTCTGGGATGGGAACTGCTCGATTCATCCGGTCAAGCCGCGGATGTGCCGGGTATGGCCATTTATCAGCGGAGTGCTGGTCGATGTGCGGAACTGGCGGGTGATGGCCGACAACTGCCCCGGGATGCGGACCGATGTATCGGATGAATCGATTCTGGATGCGGTGCGCCGGGCAAGGGGAGAGATGATGGCTGGGCCCGAAGCTGATCCGGAAGCCGATCCGGAGCCGGTGGGCAATGTGGAAGGGGCAAAATAAAGAGGCCATGATCGCGTTTTTCGATTCGGGTGTCGGGGGGCTCTGTTCCATGCGGATGTTTCGGGAACACCTTCCGGCGCATGATTTTCTCTATTTCGGGGATACGGCAGACGGCCCCTATGGCGACAGAAGCCTCGATCTGATCCAAACGCGGGTTCGAAAGGGCCTGGAGATGCTGAAAGAGGAGGGGGCTGTTCTGATTCTGGTGCTCTGTGGGTCTGCTGCTGGGGTGTTGCGCACTTCCGGGGCAGAGCTGGATGCGCGGGTTCTGGACGGGATCGGCTGCGCAGCCCGAGCGGCCGTAAAGATTTCGAAAAAGGGGCGGATCGGGGTGATCGGAAGCCGGGCACTGATCCGAAGCCGCGCCTATGAGACGGCACTTCAGGAAATCAGGCCGGATGTGTCGGTGCTCTCAAGGGAATCTCCCCTGGTGGTTCCCCTGCTGGAATCGGGCTGGTCCCGGAAGCCGGAAGCCCGGATGATCGTGAAGAAATACCTTCATCCTTTGAAGATCCGGCAGATCGATGCCCTGATTCCGGGGGATAGCCATTATCCCTTTATCCGCAGACTGATCCAAGAGAAGATCGGGAAGCGGGCGCAATTGATCGACCCGGCAGAGTGCCTGGCGGAAAAATTGAAGGTTTTCCTTGCTGACCGGCCCGATCTGGACCGGGAAATTTCCAAAAATGGGCGGTTTACCGCTTGGGTGTCGGACCTGACGCCTGCTGTGGCCGAAAATGCTCGGATGTTTTACGGTAAGCGGCTGGATTTGCGCTGTGGATTGCCGGGTAAAGGACAAAGGACCTAAAAGACAAAAACGACGAAAGGGACGGGAAAGGACGCAAAGGACGGAGCCGGAACAGATGGCCGGAAGCGTCTATTCTTTTAGGAGAAGCGGGATCGGCAGCGGTAGAAGGGATTTTTTGCCGTTTTTCAGATAGGTTCCGGTGGCCCCCTTGTTCATCGGCTTTGAGAAGTAATACCCCTGGGCCGAGTGGCATTTCATGTCGGAAAGAATCAGCCGCTGTTCGTCGGTCTCTACGCCCTCAGCAATGACATTGATCCCCAGCCGGTGGGCAAGCGTTATGATAGCCTCGACGATCTGCCGGTTTTCCAAAATCTCCTTGCGCATGGGCATGACAAAGCTTCTGTCGACCTTGAGGGCATCTATGGGCAGTTGCTGCAGGTAGGAGAGAGACGAGTATCCGGTTCCGAAATCATCGATGACGATCTGAAGTCCCAGATCCTTGAGCCGGGTCAGCACGTCGATGGCAAGCTGCGTATCCTCCATAACTACGCTTTCCGTAATTTCCAGCTTCAACTGAGACGGGGAGATCTTCGATTCGGAAAGTATATCCCGCACCTCCTCCACAAGACCAGGAGTTGGAAGCTGTTTTCCGGAGATGTTGACGCTCATGAAGAAGTTTGAGATCTCCGTGGAATTCTCCTGCCAGGTTTTCATCTGCATACAGGCTTCTCGCAGAATCCAGCGGCCGATGGGAATGATCAGTCCGGTCTCCTCTGCAATGGGGATGAAGTCGCTCGGCATGATCAGCCCTTGCCGGGGATGGTTCCATCTCACCAGGGCCTCGAATCCGATCAGATCGCCGGTCTTTACCGAGACAATGGGCTGGTAATAGAGTTCCAGCTCCTCCCCCTCCACGGCCTTGCGCAGGTCCGATTCCAGCTCGAAGATGTACTGGATCTTCTCGTGCAGGGTATAATCGAAGAGTTCATATCGCGCTTTGCCCCGCTCCTTGGCATAATACATGGCCGCATCCGCGTCCCGGATGATATTTTCCGGATTATCATAAGTCTCGGTGTTCAAGACGATGCCGAGGCTGGCGGTGGTAAAGACATCATGGCCGTTGAGATCGAAGGGCTTGTTGAGGGCCTCGATAATCCGATCGGAGATCTGGATGGCCGAATCGGGCTTGTCGATGTCCTCCAGCAGGATCACGAATTCATCGCCGCCGAAACGGGCAAGGGTGTCAATATCTCTGAGGCATTTTTCAATCCTTTTGGAAAAGAGCAGCAGAAGTTGATCACCCGCGATGTGGCCCAGGGAGTCGTTGACGTTCTTGAACCGGTCGATATCGAGGTAGATGACGGCAAAATGGTACTGATCGCTGCGCTTCCGCCGCTTCAGAGCCATGTTCAGGTGATCCATGAAGAGGGTCCGGTTGGGCAGATTGGTCAACGTGTCATAGAATGCCTGGTGGTAGATCTGCTTTTCCGCAGCCTTGAGATCCGTGACATCGGAAAGGGAGATGACGCTCTGCCGGCTCTCCGGGATCTCTGCATAGGAGATGAGGATGTGGTGCTTGCTGCCGAATTTGTCCACAAAGCTGCATTCGCAGATCTGGCCGGCCGGCTTTCGTTCGTCCGATTTCCGGATGAAATGGAGCACCTTTTCCAGGTCATTGACATCGATGAACTCCAGCCAGGATTTGCTCCCCTCGATCTCGGCCTTTGAATAGCCCGTGATGGTCTCGAATCCGCTGTTGGCCAGAATGATCGTCATCTCCCGATCGATGATGATGGTGGCCGCGCCCGTGTTTTCAAAGATCGACCGGTATCGGCTCTCCGATTCCCGCAGCCGCTTTTCCGCCTCCCGCCGGGTGACGATCTCATCATTGAGCTGCTCGTTGGAGGTCTCCAGCTCCGCAGTCCGCTCTTGAACTTTGGCTTCCAGGGTTTCATTGACGCCCCGAAGGGCCTCTTCGGCCATCTTCCGGCGGGTGATGTCCCTTGAGACGCCCTGGATGCGCTCCAACTCTCCCTTTTCATCATAGATAAAGGAGGCCAGAGCCTCCATCCAGATCATCGTGTCATCTTTGATCCGCTGCTGATATTCAAAGGAGACCGATTCCTGCCCGGCCCCCGGGGGTTTCTCTTTTCGCTTCTCGATGATCCGGGTCGCCTCCCGATAGAAGTTCGGGGCAAGGATCTGTCTGACGGTCAGCTCCCGGATCTCTTCCGGGGAATAACCGGTGAGGGTGGTGACCGAAGGGCTGAGATAGGTGAACCGGAGATTTTCATCCAGCACCCAGATCACATCGGTGGCATTCTCCGCGATGAGCCGGTACTGCTTCTCGCTCTGCCGGAGTTTGGCCTGGGAGCGTCGGACATTGTTGATCAGAGCCTGGGTCATCAGGCTGTAGACTATAATGGTTCCGATTACGATCAGGGTCTGGATGTCATAGGTCCCGAGAGACTTCTCAAGGGCATAGTAGAGGATGGATACACCTGCTCCGATGGTGACGAGCCCCAGATCTTCGTATTGAAAATCCCGCACGATTATATTTCCTCAGATCCTTTCCAGATATTTCCGGAACTGGAGATGGGTTTTCGGGGGGGCCACGATAAGGTGCTCCGGGGATTTCCCCTCTTCCAGATACTCGCTGAGGAAAAACTCGGAGCCGTCCATCCGATAGATCCGCCCCCCCGCGGAGCGGACGATCACCGATGCCGCGGCCAGCTCCCGGTAGGATTCATTAGCGATCACTGCGGCCTCGGCCCGGCCCATGGCCACATAACAGAGGTGCGCGCCGGTGCAGCCCAGGTTTCGGACTTTGCCGGGAAAAGCGGTTCTGTAATGCTGGTGGAAGCGGGAGAAGGTTAAGAGAAGGGTCTCGTCGCTGATCCGCTCCTGATCGGAAACCGTGATGGGCTGATCTCCCCAGAATGCCTCGGCCCCGGCATCGGCCCGGAATAGGTCCCCGGTTGCGGCCATGTGGAAGATGCCGAAGAGGGGCCAGTAGTTTTCAAAAAGCGCGACCGAGATCCCCCATAGCGGGATGCCGGCCTGGAAGTTGGCCACGCCGTCCAAAGGGTCGAAGATCCAGAGATATCTTTTTTCCTCATGGGTGTAGCCGTTCTCTTCGATGGAATCGGGAAAGAGGCTGTGCTCGGGAAATCTCTTTTTCAGTTGATCCCTGAAGTAATCGGACAGATCGAGTTCGGCCTCGGTGATGAGGTTTTCATCGAACTTCATGGTGTGCTTTCCCTTTCCGTAATAGGAGATGGCCTTCTCTCCGCACTGGCGGATCATCTCCATTGCAAAATCCTTCAGTTCTCCCACCGCGTTCCCCATTCCAGTTGCCATTCTTCCTCCAGCGTGTCTATGGTTAAAAAGAGGTACTGTATCAGATGGAAAGGTCTTGCAAAAGGAGAATTTATCCTTTAAAAGACCCTTTTGCCCGATCCATATCTGCCCGGATCATCTATGATGAACCATCTGAAGTAAAATATCTCATCTCTTATGGAAGATATAGAGAAAAAAAACGAAACTGTCACGCAGAAAAAGGGCCGGCTTAAGGCTCTTTTACATAAAGCCTACGAACGACTGGTAAAGATCAGAGGGCAGCCACGGGAGATCGCGCTCGGTTTCGCACTGGGCATTTTTGTCGGAACCTCGCCCTATATGGGGTTTCAGACCGCTGTTTCCGTTTTTGCGGCCAGCCTTTTGGGATGGAACAAGATCTCTGCCGCGATCGGTGTCTGGATCTCAAATCCCGTTACAGCCCCCTTTCTCTACACCATCACCTACATGGCCGGCGCGGAAATGATGGGGATCAGGGGGACGCCGCCTTCGGCACAGAGCATTGAATCTGCCCATTTTCTGGCAAACATCGCCAAAGCACCGGAGATCCTCTGGACCCTGACCCTGGGCGGTATAATTATCGGGCTGCCCATCGCACTGGCCGGCTACTTCCTCTCCTATACGGCCATCTGTAAGTATCAGGCCGAAATCCGGGCAAAGCTGGCGCGGCAGAAGGAGAGGCTGGCCCGGAAAAAGGCGAAAAAGAGGATCGAGGAGCAACGGAAAAAGGGGAGAGTAAAAAAGAGGCCCTCGTCCGATTCCTGAACGAACCCAGGCGCCCCAGCCCTTGTTCCGGCCCCTCCTTTGCCTTTGCCCTTACTTCCCCCTCTTACAGCAGCAACAGATGCTCTTCATTCCGGGATTCATTCTCCGCGGTGACTCGAACCGCACGCAATCCCCGCACCGGACACTCATGCTCACAGATGCCGCATCCGATGCACCGGTCAACTGCGATAACAGGCCGCTGAAGCCGGATTCGGATCTGTGCGGTCTCGCGGGGGGACGGGGAAGAATCCCATTTCCGCTCCAGTGTCAGGCGGCTTTCGGTGTTGGCCGTGATCCGAATCCGTCCGCCGCCCTCTTCTTCGGCCCCATGTTGTCCGTTACCTGTCTCCCCTTCGCTCTCTCCTTCTTTTCCGATTCCCCTTCCCCTGATCGTACAGAAATAGTCCCCGGTCGCGGCCTGGCCCGGCTCGAGCTTTCCCTTCAGTTCCAGTGTATTGCCGTCTGCCTCAATGATCTCCATTTCATGGAGCAGGGCATATACCGTATCGGTGACAATGGCCTTGGGGCTGACGGGGCAGTTCTCCTGACAGACGATGCAGGGCAGGTTCATGGCCCACGGGAGGCAGCGGCCCCTGTCCACAAAGGCCATTCCGGTCTTCAGGGGGCCCTGCTCTGCAAACGCGCCGGTTCCGAGCCGCTCTTCGATGGTGATGGGCCGGATCGCGGCCGTGGGGCAGATGTTGCCGCACGCGATGCAGTTCTTCTGACATCCGCTGGTGCCGATCCGGTAGTTGAGGATCGGGGTCCAGATCCCCTCCCATCCGGCCTCGAACAACCCTGCCGGATGGATGATGTTGGTGGGGCAGATCCGCATGCACTGGCCGCATTTGATGCATCGGCTCAGGAAATCGGCCTCGGCCAGAGCCCCGGGGGGGCGGATTAGGTTCGGGTTCCAGTTGGCCGCGAGTGCGCCACTGAGGCGCATGGAAGGGATGGCTGCCCCGGCCGCTGCGGCTGAAATGAGAAATCCCCGGCGGCTAAGATCCGGGGAGAGGATCTCCCCTTGGGCCGACAGAGCCGTGCTGTAGGTCATCCGGGCCTGGCGGCAGGTGTGCAGACAGTTCATGCAGAGGACGCACTCATGGATGCGGATCGTATCCCCGGGCGCACAGGCCCCCTCGCAGTTCTTCTCGCACATGTGGCACTGGGTGCATTTCGCGCTCTCCCGCTGCCCCATCCGAAAGAGGCTGTACCGGGAGATGAGGCCGAAGAGCGCACCCAGTGGACAGACGAATCGGCAGTAGAACCGGGGAATCCAGAGATTGGCAAAAAGAGCAGTGAGAAAGATGGCCCCGATGAGAAAAGCGCCTTCATAGAAGCGGGGCAGGGGGGATACGGGCAGCCCGGCACCATCGGCAAACGGGAGCAGTATCAGATTGACCGAGCGGTAGAGCAGCGGAATCGGGTCCAAAAGCCCAGTCTGCAGAGAGGCCGAATCCGCGAAGGGAAGCAGATGGAGCGCGGCCCCGGCGAGCATCGCGATCAGAATGTAGTATTTGATCCGCTGGGCCCGATGGGGCTGATTAACGGCCGCGCGGGCAAGGGTCTTCTCTTTCCGATGGGCCAGATAGCCGATCAGTTGGTGCAGGGTTCCGAAGGGGCAGAGCCATCCGCAGAAGAAGCGGCCCAAAAGCGCGGTGAGCGCGATGGTGACGACGGCCCAGACCATCCCCCGAAACAGAGTTCCGGTCGTGACGAGGGTTCCCAGAGCCGCCAGCGGATCGAGCTGCAGAAACCAGTTCACGGGCCATCCCCGGAGCTGATGCCACCGCTCTCCCAGGGTCATGACAAAACAGAACCAGAAGAAGAGCAGCAGGAAAAAGGTCTGGCTGATGCGTCGGACAGTTGTGATCTTCATGAGATGTTCGAAAGGATTTCAGGAGACAGAGAATGGTAATCCGCGGTTCCGACCCCGGCCGCTTCGGCTCTTCCGATGTGGGGCAGTTCCGAAAGCTTCCGTTCCAGAAGCGTCGCGCCAAAGGCATCGGCCGCGACCGGGTCCGTGGAGACGATCATGGTCTGCGTCGGCTTCAGATCGGAAAAGGAGCCGCCGGTGGGGCCGTTCTGCATCATGGTCACGGTTCCGTCCAGAATCACAAGCGTGGGGGTTGCCATCTGGGCCAGTTCCGTGATGGTGGTGTGGATATCCTGGTGGAAGATGTTCCGCCGCCCTCCCAGAAGGCCGTACCAGTTCTTCATGGTCATGGATGCCCCGGATCGGTGATGGTCCTTGATCGGGGCCAGCCCGATCAGCTTGTTGGCCGAAGCGAATGGTCCATAGAGCAGAGGCCAGTTTCTGATCAGCTTCGCGCCCGGAACAGTGACGGGCCGGAACAGATCCTCTCGGGGCAGCATCACTTCTGCCCCGGATGACCTTGCCGCAGGCCCGATGCCGGTTAAGGAGAAGCAGCTTGCCGGATCATTGATGGGGTTGTCGGTGACGATCACCGATGCGGCCCCAGCTTCGAAGCAGACGCGGACCGCAGCTTCGACCAGATCCGGATGGGTTGTCGCGGAGATGGCGGCCGGAGACGCGAACGCGGCATTGACCTTCAAGACCACCCGATCCCCTTTTTGAACGAATGCCTTCATCCCGCCAATAGCATCTAGCGCGGCCCGAAGAGTCTTCTCCCGGTCTGAGCCGTGCGCAACCGCCATTTTCCCTTTTTGTTCCGGAAGGGAAAAATCGGGAAGATAGACCCCGGCCATCTCCTGTCCCGGCCGGGGCAGGCCATTGGGATCATAGAATAGAAAACCTGCTGCCCCGGCCCCGGCGATTACCCCGCCGGCCTTCAAAAGCCGGAGTATAAAGGCGCGTCGATTGAAATTTGATTTTTCCATATCTGATTTATATCAAAGGATTGAATCAATGTCTGTTCCTGATTTTTATTCCTTGACCCGCTCCACATATTCGCCGGTGCGGGTGTCGATCCGGATCTTCTCCCCCTCGTTGACAAATGGCGGAACCTGAAGCACATGGCCCGTCTCCAGAGTTGCGGGCTTGGTGCTGCCGGCGGCCGTGTCTCCTTTGGCCCAGGGCTCGGATTCGGTAATGGTCAGATCCACGAAGTTGGGCAGGGTCAATCCGATGGCCCGGGCGTCGAAGAAGAGTACCTGGCAGACGGTATTCTCCTTCATCAGGCTCTTTACGTCTCCGACCTGCTCTTCGGTGAGAAAGATCTGCTCGTAATTTGAGGTATCCATAAAACAGTAGGTGTTTCCCTCCTGGTAGAGGTACTCCATCTCCCGCTCTTCGAGATTGGCCTCGTTGAACTTCTCCCCGGATCGCCAGGTGCGGTCGAACTGCGCGCCCGTCACCATGTTCTTCAGCTTGCATTTGTAGAGGGCCTGTCCCTTGCCGGGTTTGACGAAATCGAACTGGGTGATGATGTAGGGGTCTCCGTCGAGTTCGATCTTCAGGCCCTTTCTCAGGTTGCTGGTATCATACATTGCCGGTACTTCCTCCTTGATGTTGAAAAAACATTTCTAAAATTAAAATAAAGATCGGCGATACGGCCTGACTCTCTGCAGGCGGATCACCGGTTTGACATCTTGCAATCATTCATTTACGGCCTGCTGTAACTTTATCAGAGGTTCGACGGTTTGTAAAACATCATTTTGCAGGGTAACGGCCTCGCAGAAATTGAGGATGTGGGGCCGGAAGTAATCGATGGCTTTGAAGAGGGTTTTGATGCTTTAAAACGGAAAATGGAGTTGACATTTTTCCCCGTCTCTACCATATTCGACTTATTTCCGCAATCTCTTGAAGAGAATTGAGGTAAAGCGACATGAACTGGCAGGAGGTATGCAAAGATCCGAATCTGAAGGATCTGCCGTATAAAATTGAACTCAACCGGTTGGGGCAGATCGTCATGAGCCCGGTAAAGGTGATCCATTCGCTGCTGCAGGGGGAGATTCAGCGGCAGCTCGAACGGCGGCTGACTCGCGGGAAGGCCCTGCCGGAATGCGCGGTCCGCACCCGGGAGGGCACAAAGGTCGCGGATGTCGCGTGGCTCTCTGCAAAGCGGCTGAAGATTGTGCGGGATGAGATCGAATGCTCCGTGGCCCCGGAGATATGCATCGAGGTCATCTCCGAATCCAATACCGATTCTGAGATGGCACAAAAGCGGCGCCTCTACTTTGAAGCCGGGGCCCAGGAATTCTGGACCTGTGATGAAAAGGGGAGGGTGGCCTTTTACACCCCCGAAGGCGCTGCTGAAATCTCCCCCATGATTCCCGATTTCCCCCATACCATCAACATATAATCCAATATGAGGCAACGGTTTTGATACTGATCATCGACTTCGGCTCCCAATACAACCAACTGATCGCGCGGCGGGTCCGGGAAGAGCGGGTCTACTGCGAGATCGAGCCGCCGGACATCGACATCGGGCGGGTAAAGGCCAAAAATCCTGAAGGGATCATCCTTTCCGGGGGGCCGGCCAGCATCTATGAGAAGAACGCGCCCAAGACGGACCCGGCCATCCTCGATCTGGGAATCCCGGTACTCGGCATCTGCTACGGGATGCAGTATATGATCGACGCGCTCGGCGGATCGGTCAAGGGCGCGGGCAAGCGGGAGTACGGCTTTGCCGAGCTGATCGTGGAGAAGGATTCCAGGCTCTTCAAGGATATCAAAAAGAGCGGCACCTGCTGGATGAGCCACGGCGATTCCCTGAAGGAACTCCCCGAAGGATTCGAGGTGCTGGCATCGACGCCGAACACCCCCTATGCCGCGATCGCGGACAATGACCGGCGCCTTTTCGGCCTCCAGTTCCACCCCGAGGTGGAGCATACCCCCCAGGGCAAGAAAATCATCGCCAACTTCCTCTTTGACATCTGCGGATGCAAAAAGAGCTGGACCATGAAGTCCTTTGCAAAAGAGGAGATCGCCCGCATTCAAGAGACCGTGGGGGAAAAACGGGTGATTCTGGGCCTGAGCGGCGGCGTCGATTCCTCGGTCGCGGCTCTTCTGATCCACCAGGCCATCGGCAAGAACCTCACCTGCATCTTCGTGGACAACGGCCTGCTCCGGAAGGATGAGGGGAAGCAGGTCAAAGAGCGCCTCAGCAGGGAATTCGACATCGACATCCGGTTTGTCAATGCCGCAAAGACCTTTCTTTCGGGACTGAAAAGCGTCATCGATCCGGAGAAGAAGCGCAAAATCATCGGAAAGACCTTTATCGAGGTCTTCGAGGCCGAGGCCAAAGGGATCGAGGGTGCAGAGTTTTTGGGCCAGGGGACCCTCTATCCGGACGTGATCGAGTCGGTCTCCGCGTTCGGGGGCCCCACTTCGGTGATCAAGTCCCACCACAACGTCGGGGGGCTGCCCAAACGGATGAAGCTGAAGCTGGTGGAGCCGCTGCGCCATCTCTTCAAAGACGAGGTGCGGCGCCTGGGAAAGACCATCGGCCTGCCCGAGGAGATGATCTGGCGCCAGCCCTTTCCGGGCCCGGGCCTTGCTATCCGGATCATGGGGGAGGTGACGAAAAAGCGCCTCGATGTGCTTAGGGAGGTGGATGCGGTGCTGCTGGAGGAGATCCGGGCCGCGGGATACTACAGAAAGCTCTGGCAGTCCTTCGCGGTGCTGCTGCCCCTGAAGAGCGTCGGCGTGATGGGGGATCACCGGACCTACG
Organism: Desulfobacteraceae bacterium; assembly: GCA_011390345.1. Lineage (GTDB taxonomy): Bacteria > Desulfobacterota > Desulfobacteria > Desulfobacterales > JAABSP01 > JAABSP01. The sequence goes on along the minus strand of JAABSP010000019.1, from coordinate 38,818 downwards.
ACAACGTGGTAGCGATCCGTGCCGTCACCAGCAAGGACGCGATGACCGCGGACTGGGCAAAACTGCCCCACAAACTGCTGGGAAAGATATCGAACCGGATCATCAATGAGGTGCGGGGGGTCAACCGGGTTGTCTACGACATCAGCTCAAAGCCGCCCAGCACCATCGAGTGGGAATAGAACGCCATGCCGAAAGATCGCTCCTCACAGTTCAGCTTCGATAATGAAGACGGGGTCAAGGACTTAAGCTTTCAAAGAGCCCGTCCCAATCGCAAAGAAAAGAAGAGTTCCGGGGGAAAGACCATCTTTCTTTTCACCCTGATCCTTCTGCTGCTGGGGGGGCTTTTCGTGTTTGCCTATATGGACATCAAGAAACGGGTGGCCCTGCTGGAGATGGAGAGCGAGAGACAGAACGAGGCCCTCTCGGAAAAGGTGGAAGAACGGATGGCCGCCATTTTCAGCCGGTACGAGGATCTGGAAAAGTCGCTGACCAGAAAGGTCTTTCCCATGGATGAGATCTTTCTGGCCCTGGAGAGTTCCACCTCGGCTCTGGATGAGAAGCTCGACACGGTGATAATCCGGATGGATGATATCGAGGACATGCAGGCCCGGCTGCAAAATACCAAGGCCGAGGCCGAGGATCTGCTGCTGGCAGAGAACATCATCGAGGGGATGCACGAGACCCTGGAGCCGCTCAAGTCTGAGATCGACAGGGTGCGGGAGGCCGGGAACCGGCTCCGGGAGGAGATGAAGACCGTGCTGCAGGAGGAGGTTGAGACCGCGCTGGAGGATTTTCGGTCCCGGATCTCGGAATTGTCCGAAACCATCGAAACTGCTGCACAGATTTCCGAAGAGATCGGACAGCTCCGTTCCGTGCTGGAGACGACTCAGGAGGACATGAAGGTTCTTTCGGAACTCACCTCGAGCCTTGCGGCCGGCAGCGTCAGCAGCGCGGATCTCTCCCGGGCCCTCAAAAACCAGGAGGAGGCCCTTCAGCGTCAGATCTGGCGGGTCTCCTCCCAGATCAAGGAGAAGGAGGAGGTGATTGCAGGGCTGCAGAGCCGAATGGATCAGGTGGAAAGAGTCGCCCGGGCTGCGGAGCGGGCAGCTAAAGCCTCCCCGCCCAGGGCGGTTGAGTCGCCGCCCAAACCGGGAACTTTTTACGAGCAGGATATTCAAAACTGAAAAGATGGGAAAGGCAAGGAGGGGAGATGGGAAGGTTCTACTGGGTAGGATGGGTTCTGCTTCTGGCAATTGGATTTGTGCTGAACACGGCCGATGCTGCATCGCTGCAGGAGGATTACAAGGGGCTAGAGGCAAAGCGCCGGGATCTTGAGGCGCAGCGCCGGGAATATGAAAAGCGGCTCGATACCCTGACCGAAGAGTTGAATGCGGTGGCTGACAACCTCAACGACTGCGTCTATCAGAGCCGCCTCAAGACGTTGAATCTCCGGAAGAGCCAGATCTATCAGAACTGGCGGATGATCTGGGAATCCCGGCTCAAGGAGGCCGAAATCGCCAGGCGCTCCACAGAGGAGGTCCGGCGGGATCTGATCCAGCTCTGGCGGGATCTGGAGAAGGTCCGGGAGGATTTTGAGAAACGGCGACAGGAGATCGAGCGAAGCCATACAGCCAAAGGGCCCGGATCAGAGTATGAAAAGGCGTTTCGGGAGTATATGGCAGAGATGCGGGAGCAGTATTTCAAAAGGATCAGAGAGGATCTCTTCACCGGCTATGACGAGTATCTAAATGGCGCAGAAGGGTACAGAATGTTTTTGAAAAGCTCTCTGGATCTCTGCCAGAAGAACGAGTTCGGGATTCCGGAGATGATGATAAAGAAGGGAAAAGGTCAACCTGCGGGTAATGGGCAGAAGCCTTAGCCGTAATATCGCCTGAAAACAATTGCAAATAGAATAGAAAGAAGGAATTTATGGCGGATCATGAGCGTACCGACGCCGAGCGCATCCGGGAAATCGAAAAGATGCAGACCGAGATCGAGCGGCTGCGGAACCGGATCTGGCTGCTGGAGTCGGAGATTGCAGCCCCGGATGACCGGGAGCCGCAGCCCCGCAGCCCCCGAACCCCCTTTAACGCCGAGATCGAATTCATTGCCGATTTCGATATTCTCGAGGCAAAGGGAATCGATCTTTCGGCCGGCGGGGTCGGATTTGAGGTGGATGGGGATCTTCCCTTTGAAATGCGCTTTACTGCCCAAGGAAATGATCACCACTACAGAGCCCATCTGATCTGGGCCGAACGGCTGGAGGAGGGAGGGTGCCGGCTCGGCTTCAAATTCGTGGCTCCCGTAACCGAGCCGGAATTTTAAAAAAGGCTTGGGAATATGTGCTGCTTACGTTGGAATACGGCTAAATCAAAAGCTGCCGCCCCTTTTATTGCCGGAGATCGACCGGCTTGACCGACTCCGTCGATACATCGGCATTGTGCAGCTTTACATTGACTTCAAACATCTTCCGCCGTTTCTCATAGGCAGTGCTCCTGGCCATAAGCCGGGAATGTTCTTTATTGAACTCCCGAAAGGAGGCTGGCGTACTCAACCCCTTCCGACTGGCCGCCAAATTCTCTTTTACGTTTTGAATCTCCTGATACTCTGCCTCCAGCGCCGCTTTTTCCGTTATCAGCATCTCCGCAACCGCTTCAGGCGACATCTTTGATGATTCTTCCGGATAAAGGACAATCTCCGTTCCGGCTGCAGCTTTTGCATTTTTCTGCGGCTTTGGATTTTGCGCTTTTTGGGGCGTCGGCTTTGCAAAATCCTCGGGCTCGACATAGCTTTCCACCTCGGGCCGCTGATCCGGGGGAACCTCCCCAAGATTGTCGGTATAACGAATGATGCCATTGGCATCCCGGTATTTGTAGAACTCGGCATGGGAGGGGGGTGAGAGAAAAAGAAATACCCCAACTGCAAAAAACATTTTGAAAATGATCGATCCGGCCTTCATTTTTTTCTCCTGATAAGGGTTTGTAAAAGCCTCTCATGAATATTGTCGAATCCTCCGTTGGACATGATCAGCACCAGATCCCCCGGAGCTGCGGTTTCTGCGGTGAATTCGATGAGGGATTCGGTATCGGTGAAGAGATGCGCGGCCTTTCCCCGGCTTTGGATATCTTCAACCAATTGTTGGACAGACATCCGTTCCGCCTCCGGCACCTTTTGAAACAGGGTCGGTTCCCGGATGCAGACAAGATCGGCATGGTCAAAGGCCGGAGGATAGGCATCCTGAAAGAACTTGCGCATGCTGGCATGGGTTCTCGGCTCGAAGAGTGCGATCAGCCGGCCCGACGGGTAGAAGGGCCGGAGGGCCCGAACCGTCTCCCGGACCGCTGTCGGATGGTGCGCGAAATCATCCATCACCGTAATCCCTTGGATCACCCCCCGCACCTCCTGACGCCGGCGCACCCCTTCAAAGGTCATCAGCCCCTCTGAAATGGCCGCCTTTTCGATCCCGAGCCCATCTGCGATACCGATCGCGGCCAGTGCATTGCAGAGGTTGTACTCTCCCATCAGGCGGGACCGAAATTCTCCGAACAATCTATTTTCCTTGAAAACTTCAAAGAGTGCAAGGGGCGGCTCGATCCGGACCGGACCCAGGCGCCAGTCCGCATCGGCTTTCCGGCCGTAGGTCATGACCCTGCAGGAGATATCCCGGTTAAAATTTCGGATCAGCTCCCGGACCACGGGATCATCGGCAAAGGCCATCAGCAGGTTATCCTTCTCGATCCCCTCTAAAAATTTCAAGAAAGCGCTTTTGACATGCGCAAGATCCCGATAGATGTCGGCATGATCGAACTCCACGCTCGTGAGAATCGCCATGTGGGGCGGGTAATGGAGAAACTTGGGCCCCTTGTCGAAAAAGGCCGTGTCATACTCGTCTCCTTCGATGACGATCTCCGGGCCGGCAGAGAGTTGATAGTTGCTCAGATAGTTTTTCAATATCCCGCCGATGACAAATGAGGGATCGCGGCCGGCAGACTGAAGCAGCCAGGCCAGCAGCGATCCGGTGGTGGTCTTGCCGTGGGTTCCGGCCACCACCAGCCGCTTCTTCTCCCCGGCCAGAAAGTGGTTGACGGCCTGGGGCATGGAGCAGTAGGAGAGCCCCATCTCGTCTGCTGCACGGGCTTCGGGATTCTCCCGGATCACGGCATTGCCCACCACCACCAGATCGGGGCGGTATGCGATGTTGGCCTCATCAAAACCGGCCATCACCGGTATTCCCCGTTCCATGAGAAAGGTGCTCATCGGCGGATAGACATTTGCATCGGATCCGGTGACTTTATATCCCAGATCCTTCAGCATGCAGGCCAGCGCGCCCATACCGGTGCCGCAGGCCGCGATGAGATGAATGGTTTGGACCCTTTCCGGGATGCGGTTATGGTGCGAGTTCACGGAAAATATCCCCTGCGGCCGCTAAAGTTGCTTCGATATGCTCTTCCTTGTGCGCTGTGGAAAGGAAGAATGCCTCGAACGGGGAGGGCGCGAGATAAATCCCCCGGCCCATCATCTTCCGGTAATAGGCCGAAAAGCGGTCAGTGTCGCTCTTTTTGGCATCTTCAAAGCTTCTTACCGCCTTGTCTGTAAAGAAGAGCCCCAGCATGGCCCCCATATGGCCCCCGGTCGCGGGAATCCCTGCATCCTCTGCCGCGTTCAGCAGCCCGTTGATGAGCTGTCCGGCCCGCTCCTCCAGCGCCTCGTAGACCCCCGGCTCTTTGAGCTTTGTCAGCGTGGCGATGCCGGCCGCCATTGCCAATGGGTTTCCCGAGAGGGTTCCGGCCTGGTAGACCGGCCCCTGGGGCGCGATCTTCTCCATGATCTCCCGTCTTCCGCCGTAGGCCCCCACCGGCAGTCCTCCGCCGATCACCTTTCCCAGACAGGTGAGATCCGGGGTGATGCCGAATTTCTCCTGCGCACCGCCATAGGCCACCCGGAAGCCGGTCATCACCTCGTCAAAGATGAGAAAGGCCCCGTGCTTCCGGGTAAGATCCCGCAGGGCCTGGAGAAAGCCCGGAACCGGTGGCACCATTCCCATGTTCCCGGCCAAGGGCTCCACAATGATCGCGGCCACTTTGTCCCCTTTTTCGGCCATCACCTTCGACAGAATCTCGATGTCGTTGAAGGGCAGGGAGAGGGTATACTCCACAAAGGATTTCGGAACACCGGGGCTTCCCGGGATGTTCAGGGTGGCAACCCCGGAGCCGGCCTGCACCAGCAGGGTATCCGCATGTCCGTGGTAGCAGCCGTCGAATTTGATGATGATATCCCTTCCGGTATATCCCCGGGCCAGCCGGATCGCGCTCATGGTCGCCTCGGTTCCGGAGTTGACCATCCGCACCATCTCGACCGAGGGCACTGCATCGACCACCATCTGCGCCAACCGGGTCTCCATCTCCGTGGGCGCGCCGAAGCTCGTGCCCTCTTGGGCCGCTTGCACGATGCTCTGCACCACGGACGGATGGGCATGTCCCAGAATCATGGGGCCCCAGGAGCCGACATAGTCGATATAACTGTTGCCGTCCGCATCAAAGATGACCGCGCCGTTCCCTTTTTCGATGAAAACCGGCTCGGTTCCCACGGAGGCGCAGGCCCGCACCGGGCTGTTGACGCCGCCGGGAATGATCTTTCGGGCCTGTTCGAAGAGCGCTTTGGACTTTTCCCTGTTCATCTTTTTTCCTCTCTTTTTTTGCGTTTTGGGTTCTTTATTTTTTTTTCCCAGTTTCTTTACGGAAATCCTGTTGACATTTTACTATGGTTAATGAAATTATCCGTAACACCTACACCGGATTGAAAGAGATTTCAACCGATGAATTTGAAGAAGGCATGAAATTGAGGAAGCCATAGATTCGAGGAAGGTATGACACCGAGCAAGTCCACGCAGCAGTTGGCCAAGTTTCTGGATTATGTCGTGGCCCGCAGGCCCGATGCCTTCGGGCTGGTTCCGGACGAGGAAGGGTATATCCGCATCAAGGATCTCCTCAAGGCGCTCTCCGAGGAGGAGGGGTGGCGGCATGTCCGACGCGCGAACCTCAACGAGGTGGTTCTCACAATTCCGGACCCTCCGGTCGAGCTGACCGAAAGCCGCATCCGCGCGGTGGACCGAAAGCTTCTGCCAAAGGAGATACCGGCAGGGGACATGCCCAAGCTCATCTATACCTGCGTTCGGAAAAAGGCCCACCCTGTGGTGCTGGAGAAGGGGATCAGACCCACTGCCCACACCAAAGTGATTCTGGCCGCAGATGAGGAGCTGGCCCGGCGGATGGGCAGAAGAAGCGATTCCGCGCCCGTGCTTCTGACCGTGCAGACCGAGTGCGCTAAAAATGAGGGGGTCCTCTTTTCCCGGCTGGGGGAATCCCTCTATCTGGCAGGCGGGATCCCCGCGGGGTGCTTCACCGCGCCGGCCCTGCCCAAGGAGAAGCCCGAGGCCAAAAAGCCCGGGAAGAATAAAGAGGCGCCCAAGGTCAACAAGGAGTTCATGCCCGGCAGCTTCATCCTCGATATTCCCGAAGAGGGAAAGGAGGGCCGCCGGGATAAGAAGAAGCGGGATATCGACAAGAAGCGGGCCCGGCGGGAGAAAGAGCGGATGCGGGAGGGGGAGAGAAAAAAATAAATTTTTTGGTTGACATAAAAGTCCCATCCTGATAAAAGTTCTTTTTGTTTGTTGATTGCACACCTTGAAGGGCCGTTAGCTCAACCAGGCAGAGCAACTGACTCTTAATCAGTAGGTTGAAGGTTCGATTCCTTCACGGCCCACCACGAGCGCAAAAGGGTTAGCTTCCAAAAAGGCTAACCCTTTTTTTGATCATGCGCTCCTGTTTCAATCCTTGCTCTGAGCCGAAATCTGATCCGAAAGAGTTCAGGGCTATATCCACAAGGAGGTTTTTTCATCGATGAGACGGTATGAAACCATGATTATCGTCGATCCGGACCTGTCGGACGAGCAGCGGGAGCCGCTTCTCGAACGGATCGAAGAGACCATCAGCGCAAGAGATGGCGTGCTGGTGATGTTCGACAACTGGGGAAACCAGAAGCTCTCCTATGAAGTCCGGAAAAAAGCCCGGGGCCACTATGTCCGCATCGACTACTGCGGCGAGGGAGAGCTGGTGGCGGAGCTGGAGCGGACCTTCCGCATCGACGACCGGGTGATGAAGTTCATGACGGTGCTGCTGGAAGAGAATGTGGACCCGGAGAAGATCAAAGCCGAGATCAGTGCGGCCGAGAGCCCGGAGACCCCCGCAGAGGAGACTGCCGAAGGGGAGACCTCCGAAGAGGAGGCCAAAGCCGAAGCGGGCGAAACAGAAGAGGCTTCGGAAGAGACGGCCGAGGCCGAGACCAGCGAAGAGGAGGAGGAATAAGATATGGCAAGACCCCCGAAACGTCGGCCCACCAGACGCAGAAAAAGAGTATTTCACCGGCGCAAGGTCTGCCGGTTCTGTGCGGACACCAGTCTGAACATCGATTACAAGGAGGTCAGAACCCTCCGGTATTTCATCACCGAACGGGGCAAGATCATTCCCCGCCGGATCTCCGGAACCTGCGCAAAGCATCAGCGAGGCCTGACCACGGCCATCAAACGGGCCCGGACCATTGCGCTGCTCCCCTATGTGGGAAATCTGGAGGTTTGATCCAAAATGGCAAGCGGTTGAGCAGGGGAAAAGGATAGATGAACCGGGAATATCAGCAGCAACTGGTCAAGGGAATCGCCGTAATGGTGCTGATCTTTACCGTTGCCATCTCCCTTCCGATCATAGGCTTTTTCATCTCCCTGCTCATCCCGCTGACGATCCTGTACTACCGGGCGGTTCTAGGGCATTCAGGGGGGCTGTTGCTGCTGGTCGGCACAGGGCTGATCATGCTTTTTGTCCTCGGCGGCCCCACGGTCGATCTCCTCTTCTTTACAGAGCTGATGCTGATGGGGCTGGTGATGGCGGAATTGATCCGGCGGAACTTTACGGTGGAAACGGTGGTTCTTGGAGCCTCGGGTGCGGCGCTGGCCTCCGGTTTTATGGGGCTTCTCGTCTATGCCGGGCTTTCCGGGAGTTCTTTGGGCGAGATGATCTCTGGATATGTCCTCAAGAATCTGACCGAGACCGTCAAGCTCTATGAGGAAGTCGGAATTCCCCAAGAGACCCTGCACCGGATTGCCGGCTCCCTGGATCAGATCGCCGAAGTCATGGTCCTGATGCTGCCGGCCATGGCCGCGGGATCGGCCCTCTGTGTGGCGTGGGCCACCCTGCTGATGGCCCGGCCCCTGTTTCGCAGCGGACGGATCGAGTATCCGTCCTTTGGCAGACTCAATCGATGGAAACCCCCGGAGCAACTGGTCTGGGGGGTGATCGGATGCGGCGCAGCCCTCCTGATTCCGGATCGGACCATAAAGGTCTGGGCCTTAAACGGCCTGATCGTTTTGATGACGATCTACTTTTTCGGAGGGATTGCGATCGTCTCCTTCTTCTTTGAAAAAAAGAGATTTCCCCTCTTTGTTCGGGGGCTGCTGTATGGTATTATCGTGCTGCAGCAGTTTATCCTCCTGGCGGTGGTGGGCCTGGGCTTTTTCGACATCTGGCTCGACTTCCGCAGGCGGATCACCCGAAACGGGGATGAAACGTAAAGGTAGAAAAAATATGAAAGTGATATTAACGGAAACCATCAAATCCCTGGGGATTATCGGCAGCGAAGTCGATGTGAAGCCGGGGTATGCCCGCAACTATCTCCTGCCGCAGCAGAAGGCGGTTCCGGCCACCGAGGCCAACCGGCGGATGCTGGAACATGAGAAGGAGAAATTCGAACTCCAGATGGCCAAGGAGAAGGAGTCGGCACAGCAGATGGCCAAGCGGGTGGAGAACATCTCCATCCAGATTCCGGCCAAGGTCTCCGAAGATGACCGGCTCTACGGTTCTGTCTCGGAGCGGGACATCACCGAGGCCCTCTCCAAGCTGGGCATCGAAGTGGAGAAGCGGATGGTTCTGCTGGTGGAGCCCATCAAGACCCTCGGAACCTTCCAGGTGCCGATCCGGGTCTATATGGATATCGAACCCGAGATCACCGTGGAAGTGGTTCCGGAAGAATAGCGCCACTCCATGGCGGTACAGCGGAAAAAGAGCCTAAATCCGAAGAAGGACATCCCCTTGAACGTCCTTCCTCAGAACATCGACGCCGAGGAGTCGTTGTTGTCATCGATTCTGTTCGACAACAACGTGCTCCTCGATGTCATGGACATCCTCAACCCCGAGGATTTCTACCGGCCGGGCCATCAGAAGATCTTTGCCGCGATCTCCGAACTCTTCTCCAGAAACGAGCCGGTCGATCTGATCACTCTGGTCAGCCGCCTCAAGCAGAACGGAGATCTGGAGGATGCCGGGGGCGCGAGCTATATCTCCTCCCTGATGGACGATATCCCAGTGGCCCCAAACGCGCCTCATTATGCGCGGATCGTCCATGAAAAGGCCTGCCTCCGGATGCTGATCGTCAAGGCCAACGCGATCACCCAGCGCTGCTACGACGACCGGGAAGAAGTGGATGAGGTGATCGACTTTGCCGAAAGCGCCATCTTCGAGATCTCCCGCCACAAGACCAGCCAGGCATTTTACCCCATAGCGAAGGTCATCGAGAGCAACATCGACACTCTGGAGGAGCGTCAGGGGAACAAGGCCCTTGTCACTGGCATCTCCACCGGATACACACAGTTCGACACCCTCACGGCCGGCCTTCAGAAATCTGATCTTATCATCCTGGCGGCCCGTCCCTCCATGGGAAAGACCGCGCTGGCCCTGAACATCGCCCGGAACGCGGCTATCGAGGCCAAAGTTCCGGTGGCCGTCTTCTCCCTGGAGATGTCCAAGGAGCAGCTCTCCATGCGCCTGCTCTGCGCGGAGTCCCGGATCGACTCCTCCCGCCTCAGAAGCGGATTCTTCAGCAACGACGACTGGGTCCGCCTCACGGACGGGGCCGATGCCCTCTCCGAAGCCCCCATCTTCATAGACGACTCCCCGGATGTATCGGCAATGGAGATCCGAGCCAAATCCCGGCGTCTTAAAATGGAAAAGGATCTGGGGCTGGTGATCGTCGACTATGTCCAGCTCATGAAGGTCCGAGGCGGTCAGGAGCGGCGGGATCTGGAGATCTCGGAGATCTCCCGTTCCTTGAAGATGCTGGCCAAGGAGATCAATGTGCCGGTGCTGGCCCTCTCCCAGCTCAACCGGAAGCTTGAGGAGCGAAGCGACAAGCGGCCCATGCTGTCGGACCTGAGGGAGTCGGGAAGCCTTGAACAGGACGCGGACGTGGTTACTTTCATCTACAGAGATGAAGTCTACAACAAGGACGAGAACAATCCGAACCGGGGAAAGGCCGAGATCATCATTGCCAAACAGCGAAACGGCCCCATCGGAACCGTTCCTCTCACCTTCATCGGCACCTATACCCGTTTCGAAAACCCCGCACCCGAATTCAGAGAATAGACTTAAAAAAAGCCTTTGCCAAAAATATACGGAAATACCGACGGCCTCAAAACCGATCCCATCCGGCGTCTGGAGAACCTCTATCGCCGGCGGATTCCCCCCCAGTATCTGATCACTCCCGAACTGACCCGGGAGATGGGCCATCTCTCCGCGGAGATGGGCCGGCAGGTGGCTGTGCTGATCGAGCGGATGGGCAAAGTGCGGTATGTGATCCTGGGAGACGATGCAAAGATCGTGATCCCGGACACGCCGGAATACCGGCACGCGCCCGGAAGGCTCCGGGGGCTCCGCTGCGTCCACACCCACCTGAAAGAGGAGCCCCTGACCGAGGATGACCTCACGGACCTCTCCCTGCTGCGGCTCGATATGATGGCGGCCGTGACTTTGCATCCCGACGGTGGGCCAAAAGCCGTGAATGCCGCGCACATTCTCCCCTCGGAACAGGAGGAGAAGCCCTACCGGATCATGGAGCCGCTGCCTCCCAACCAGCTCGACATCAACTGTCTCTCCCTGATCCAGGCTTTGGAGGCGGAGATGGCCGACGTGCGGGCCGTGGCGGCTGGGGCCAAAAAAGGGGAGCGGGCCCTCCTGGTGAGCGTCTCCACCCGGCCCCGGCGCATGGCAGAGGACTCTCTGGCCGAGCTGAAGGAGCTGGCCCGTTCGGCCGGCATCCAGGTGGTCGATACGGTGCTCCAGTTGCGGAAGAAGCCGGATTCCCGGTTTCTCATCGGCAGCGGCAAGCTCCAGGAGCTGATCATCCAGGCACTGCAGCGGGGGGTGGAGCTGCTCATCTTCGACCAGGAGCTGAACCCCTCCCAGATCCGCTCCATCACTGACAGCACCGATCTGAAGGTCATCGACCGGACCCAGCTCATTTTAGACATCTTCTCGCAGCGGGCCCGGAGCCGGGAGGGAAAGCTCCAGGTGGAGCTGGCCCAGCTCAAGTATCTTCTGCCCCGGCTCGTGACCAAAAATACAGCCATGTCCCGGCTCACCGGCGGCATCGGCGGCAGAGGCCCGGGCGAGACAAAGCTGGAGATCAACCGGCGCCGGGTGCGGGACCGGATCAAGAGGCTGGGGGACGAGCTGGACAGGGTGCGGGGCCAGCGGCGCCAGCAGAAGGCCCGAAGAGAGAAGAAGGGGCTGCCGGTGATCTCCATCATCGGCTATACCAACGCGGGAAAATCGACCCTGCTGAACACCCTGACCCAGAGCGAGGTTCTTGCTGAAAGCCGCCTCTTTGCAACATTGGATCCCTCCAGCCGGCGTCTCCGCTTCCCCCGTGATCTGGAGGTGATCATCACCGATACCGTGGGCTTTATCCGGGATCTGCCCCAGGATCTGATGGTCGCTTTCCGGGCCACCCTGGAGGAGCTGGAGAGCGCGGATCTGCTGCTCCACGTCATCGATATCAGCAATCCCCGCCATGAAGAGCAGATCGAATCCGTGGAGAAGATCATCGAGGAGCTGGAGCTGGCGGAGATCCCCATGATCCGGGTGCTCAACAAGCAGGACCTGCTGGACCGGCCCACTCTGGAGCGGCTGGAGCGGACCTGGGACGGGATCGCGGTCTCTGCAACGCATCGGGCAAGCCTCATGCCCCTGATACGGAACATGGAGGAGACCCTGGAGCGGCTGGTGATCCCATCGGCGCTTCCGCCGGCCGATTCGGTCGATGATGCTGCCCCGGTTTTAGATCGGGATTCGGATCGGGATTCCATAAAATGAGGGAAAAAATTCAAGAGATTGTAACCTCCGGGTTGACATCCGCGGACAGATGTAGATATAAGAGGTAGCAATGGATTTGGAACGTATCAAAAGAGTCGGAATTGCCGCGGCATACCGTGGCGGAGAGATCATCCGCAGCCGGGTCGGCAAGACCCATGATATCGGCAAGAAGGGGGCCATCGATCTGGTGACCGAAGCTGATACAGGTTCGGAAAAGGCGGTTATCGAGGAGATCCAAAAGGTTTTTCCGGATCATGGCGTGCTTGCCGAGGAGAGCGGAGAGAGCGGGAGCGTTTCAGACCATCAGTGGATCATCGACCCTCTGGACGGAACCACCAATTTCGCCCACGGCATCCCCATCTTCTGTGTCTCCATTGCCTACGCCCATTCCGGTGATCTGCAGGTGGGGGTTGTCTTCAATCCCGTCAGCGGCGAACTCTTCACCGGCGTAAAGGGCAGCGGCGCCCAATTGAACGGCCGCCCCATCGGCGTATCCAAGACAAAAGCAATATCGGAAAGCCTTCTGGTTACGGGCTTTCCGTATAATTTCAAAGAGATTTTCGACCAGGTGAACACCCGTTTCGGCAATTGCCTGAAAGCGTCTCGCGGAGTGCGCCGGCTCGGTTCGGCCGCTCTGGATCTCTGTTATCTGGCCTGCGGACGGTTCGAGGGATTCTGGGAGCAGAATCTCAATCCCTGGGATACCGCGGCCGGTGTCATCATCTCCCAGGAGGCCGGTGCAAAGATCACCGACTTCTCCGGAAAGCCCTTTCGGCTCGAGAAGAAGGAGCTTCTGGCCACCAACGGCAACATCCACGAGGAGATGCTGGCGCTATTAGCCTTGTAGAAGGGAGACGAATGAAAAATCAACCGACCAACACCATCGTTGCCGAAGACCATATCGGCTGCTTTGGAGAATTTCGGATGGAGGACAGGATCTGTAAGAAACACTGCATTTTGAGCCTTCGGTGCGCGATCGAGCGGGAGCAGAATGATCAGCTCGAGATGCTGGAGGATATGTTCTCCCCCGAGGGCATCTTCATGAAGATGCAGTAGAAAATCTGCACTTCTTTTTGATCTTTTAAAAATTACGTTTTACTGCGCCGCGACGGTCCTTTTTGAACCGGAATGCTGAATCTGGACCTGATGCGGACTGTACCGGCGCAGGCTGGCCGACACCCTGTGGGCGCGAATGCGGAACCTCATGCGACACCTGACCTCATCTCATGCTGAAATTCTATCTGCGATGCTGCTCTATCGGATCTCCCACTCGTTTTAGACCTGAAACCTCTTTCGGAAGCGACTTCCTCACCAACAAGGTGTCGGCCAGATTTTTTTCTCGATATTTTTCCCACAGTTTTGAATCCCTTGATCCCCACGATAAGACGTAAAGATCCTTCTGACCGGCTGACTGACCCGTCCCGGCCGGAAAACGGCGAGATTCCGCCCGGAGTCATCTATCTCTGTCAGGTGAACGAGAACGTCTCCTGCGGGGCCTGCTGCGGCCTCTATAACATTCCGGATCTTTCGAAAGATCGGCTGCTGCAACTGCTGCAGGAGCGGACTGCGGCTTTCCGAACCGTTCCGAGGGAGATCGAGGCCATCATCGCCTTTGGGGAGAAGATCCTCGCCGATCTCGGAGAGAAACCCTTTCCCGAATTCCACCACTGCCCCTTTGTCGGGCTGATCGGAGCGGATCTCAGCCGTCCCGGATGCCTGCTCCATCCCCTGGGAATCGGAAACAGGGGCGTCGATTTCCGGGGGCTGAGCGAGTATGGCGGCATGGCCTGCCGGAGCTTTTTCTGTCCAACATATCGGAATCTCGATGCCGAAGAAAAGCGGATTCTGACGGAACTCTTCGCTTTGGACTGGTATGCCTACGGCCTGCTGATCACCGATCACGGCCTGGTAACGGCCTCCTTTGAAGCTGTCCGGGAACATCTGGGGCGGCCATTTCGGGCAGAAATGGTCAAATGCGGATCAGCGGCTGCAGAGGCTTTGCGAAAATTTCTCTTGCTCAAGTTCCATTGGCCTTTTCAACGGACCGATGGGGCAAATCCGGTCAACTACTTCTTCGAAGACGGCCTCTACGATAGAAAACCGCTCTTCTCCGATTCTTCTTCATCTCCCGGCCCCTGGAAATACGAGCGCATCCTCTTTGAACTCGAATCGGCATTTCCGGCCGCTGATTCCCTCTGCCGCGCGCAGGAGATGATCACAGCCCACCTGGAGGAGATTGAAGCGGCTTTGAAGAAGCGTTGTATATTATAAGGCATATCGCCAAATAGACGGATAAAATGGTACTCGCCCAAAATGGAGAGAAGCGATGGCCGGTGAGACAATGCTCATTGAGCAATTGTGGATCGGTATCAACGACAAATGAAACCATGAACATCTCCACAAAAATCAAACAATGCATAGTTGACCGGAATTATTATTTGTCATCTCATGCTGAAGAAGAAATGTCAGATGATGATCTTGAGCGCAAAGACATTGAAAATGCGATTTTGTATGGGCGCATAGAGAAAAAGATGACGCATGATATTCGTGGAACAAGGTATCGTATAGAAGGACCGGCAGAAGATGGCAGGTTAATTCAGGTTATATGCCGGTTCAAGGAAAGCGAAAATCTTATTATCATTACTGTTTATGCTTTATAGGTGATCCTATGTTATGTGAATTCTGCGGCGGGGAAACCAAAAACAAGAAAGTTAAACGTCACCATTGGCACAATAAAAAGCTATATATTGTTGAAGATGTCAATGCGGAAGTATGCAAAGAATGCGGAGAAAGATACTTCCATGCAAAAATACTTGATGCAATTGATGAATTTCTTTCTGACAAGCATCCTGTCAAAGCCCGTATGGATGTTGAAATCGTAAGTTTCGATCAAAAAACGGCATAAATCGCAGTTTCAGCAAAAAAACAAAGTGGAGGCGTACAATGAAAATAAACATCATTTACAAAAAAGAAAAAGAATGGTTCATCGGCCATATTCAAGAATATCAAGATTATGAAAGTCAAGGCAAAACCTTGGAAGAGTTGAAAGAGAATTTATTGGAGATTTATAATGATATCAATGACGGTTTAGTGCCTGACGCAGAACCTTATCAACTGTTGGAAGTTGCAATTTGAAAAGAAAGAAGTTGATGATGGGCTTGCAAAAAGAATAATAAAGAGGGATCAAAAACAGGAAACCAACGGAAAGGAAACAGGAGGGAAAAACGGATCATGAATTTTCTGCTCAACATTCTGCTGCTCAGCATTGCCATCTTCGTCGTGGCCCAGCTCATGCCCACCATCCGGATCAAGAACTACTGGACTGCCATCCTCGTGGCGATGGTTTACAGCCTCATCAGCTTCTTTATCGGATGGCTCCTCTTTCTCATCTCCCTTCCCTTTATCCTCATCACCTTCGGCCTCTTCAAGTTCGTCATCAATGCATTTCTGCTCTGGATCACCGATAAGCTCATCAAGGATTTCGAGATCGAAGGGCTGGGATCGACACTGGTGGCCGCATTTCTGATCACCCTTCTGGATACGGCCTTCCGCTGGCTGCTCTTCTGAACCGCTAGGGCCGGAGATGCCGGGAAAACTCCTTCAGCGCAGTATCGATGGGAATGGCAAAGCCGAGCCCCTCGAATTTGCGGGTGAGCTGCTTGAAGGTGTTGATCCCGATCACCTCCCCCTTTTCATTGATCAAGGGGCCCCCGCTGTTTCCGGGATAGATCTGCGCGTTGGTCTTTATGAAGCTGGTGTGGAAGCCGGAGAAGACCCCTGCCGAAACCGTGTCCCGCAGTCCTACGGGGCTTCCCACCGCATAGAGGGGAGCCCCCTGCATCAGGGCACGGATGTTCCCGGGGAGAAGGCTCGGGGTGACAGCATCATCGAGCTTCAACAGGGCAAGATCGTGGTCCGGGCTGACGGCCGCCAGCCGGACCGAGTACTCGGAGCCGTCCTTCAGCGTGACCGTGAAGTTTCTGGCCAGTCTGGCCATGCTCTTTGTATAGTTGAAATCCGATTTCTTTTTTCGATAATTGTCCAGCTCCGATGAGAATTCCGACTTCCGCCGCTGAAAATCCCGCTCCCATTGATTGAACCGTTCCATGTGGATGGCATATTTCTGCTCCTCCACACTTTGCCTTTGGCCCTCTTTCATCCGGTCGATCGAATAACGGTAGTCCGAGAGTTGCTTTCGGGCCTTCTCCAGCTTCTTCTCCTCCTCCTGAAACCGATCCTCGAGCACTTCCACTTTTTCATCAGCATCTTCAAACTGCCCCGATACCTGATCCAACTGCTCCTCATCTCCCCGGATCACATGCCTGTTGGTGATGATATAGCCATCTTCGGAGACGAAAAAGCCGCTCCCCTGTCCCATGGGCGAGATCACCGTGACGGTTCCGATCGCGGCCCTTTCGATCTCATTTTTGGGCCGGAACCGCTCGGAAAGGCTCTTTTGCAGATTCTCTCTCCCGGAACCCGGATCGATCGTTCCCTCCACCTCCTCCAAATCCTCATTGTCGGTCATGGGGGTATCGGTATAGTGCCAGTTGCCGCTCTCGTCCTGATATTTGTAGATTTGGGCGGTGGCGGGGCCGCTGAGAAGCAGCAGGGAAATGAGAATCATCGGGAAAATACGGATCAAAGGGGATATCTTTGCTGTTCTTTTCATGATTTTACTGTCCTTGGAGCCGGAATCCGAAACGGATACGGTCTCTTTTCGATGATAAACGTCAGCAGTTAAACGGCAGTTTTTTTGAAGAAGTTGCCAAAAAAAAAACAGATAATACCGAGGTTGGCAAAGAGTCCTGCCATGCCGGCCTGGTGGATGAGCCGCGTCTGGGAAGAGAAAAGATTCAGGAACAGGGGGAGCGTGAAAAGGGAGAGGAGAAGGGTTACGAGAAAGCGCCAGTCCTGTCTTCGAAACAGGAAATGGTGAAACCGGTGAAACCGGCGATCCTTCTCCAGGTTCCATATCAGGGTGTCGGCCGCCTCGAACTTTCTGAGCTGCAGGACGAATTCGAGCTTCTCCTTCAGCAGTTCTTCGGAAAAGGGGGTTTTGGGAAAGCGGTACCGCCAGTCGCTGCGGATCTGTTCTTTGTAGATTTCCGAGCAGTTATCGACCCGGGCATCGATTTCAGCGTAATATTGCCGAAGCTTTACCGGCTGCAGTCGGGCGCGGAGAAGAAAATCCTCTTCGATTCTCTTCAGCAGATCTTCATAAGGGATCTGATGTGCGGGCGGATTGATCGACAATTGTTTTCACCGATTTCCTGATCTTTTGGCTGCAATGGTTACTGATATTATAAGCCTATATCAGATGAAGCGGCTTTTGTATAGTCAAAAATGGATATCGGGCAAAGTTTTTTAAGGGGGCCGGGCTCCCTTTTGGATAAGGGATCAAAGGATTCTCTCTGGGAAACCGGCCCCAGGCGGGTTGATGGTTTTTAAAGTGCGCTGTTCATGAGGTTTCCGACGATCCGGTTAAAGCGGGAGGGGTTTTCGATCTTGCCCCCCTCCGCGATCACGGCCATGTCAAAGAGCAGGTCGCTGTAGTCTTTAAGTGCCGGGTCGTTTCTGTCCTTGTCATAGAGGCTTTTGATCTTGGTAATGACCGGATGGCCCGTGTTGATCTCCAGCACCCGCTTCATTTCGGGCGCCTGCGCTCCGGAGGCTTTCAGGATCTTCTCCATGTAGGCGCTCATGTCATAGGCATCGCCCGAGAGGCAGGAGACCGACTCCTTTAGGTGCGTGGAGGGCTTGACCTCCTTGATCTTCTCCTCCAGGCTGGTCTTGATGAAGCCGAAGAGATCGGTGTATTCGTCGGCTTCAGGCTTTTCGGCCTCGTCGATCTCCAGATCGCCCTTTTCCGCACTCTTGAACGGCTTTCCTTCATATTCCGGCAGGGACTGGACCACCCACTCGTCTACCGGGTCCGTCATCAGCAAAACCTCGTAATCTTTGTCCTTGAGCTTCTCGATATGGGGGCTGTTGGCCAGCGAGGTGAGGTTTTCGCCGGTGATGTAGTAGATCTCCTTCTGGTCCGGCTTCATCCGCTCCACATACGCTTTGAGAGAGACCCATTTGTCCTCGGACTTGGTGGTCTTGTACCGGATCAGTTCCGCGAGCTTCTCCCGGTTCTCGCCGTCGAAGTGGACCCCCTCTTTGATGACCTGGCCGAACTCCTCTGTAAAGGTATTGAACTTCTCCTCATCCAGGTTCTTGATCAGCTCCAGCACCTTTTTGACCAGATTCTTCTTTATGTTTCTCACCAGCCGGTCCTGCTGCAGGATCTCCCGGCTCACGTTCAGGTTCAGATCCGGTGCATCCACCACGCCTTTGATGAATCGGAGGTATTCCGGCATAAGCTCCCGGCAGTCATCCATGATGAAGACCCGCTTGCAGAAGAGGCGGATGCCGTGTTTCCGCTCCCGGTCGAAAAGATCGAAAGGCGCCTTTGACGGGATGTAGAGCAGCGAGCTGTAATCGGTGACGCCCTCCAGCTTCAGGTGTAGATGGGCCAGCGGATCGTTCCAGTCGTGGCCAAGGTGCTTGTAGAACTCCTTGTACTCCTCATCCGTGACCTCGTTCTTGCTCTTGGCCCAGATGGCCTTCATGGAGTTTAAGGTCTCCTCCTTGACCACCTGCCGGGTGGTCTCGCCGATCGGCTTGCCGTCCGGGTCCTTGATCTGCTCGGCCTCGGGGATCGGCTCGGTGGTCTCCGCATCCATCAGGATCGGATACCGGACAAAGTCGGAGTGGCGCTTGACGATGTCCCGCAGTGTCCACTCCTCGGTGAAATCCTCTTCATCCTCCTCGACCTTCTTGAGGAAAAGGGTCACGGTGGTTCCCCGGTCCGGCTTGTCGATCTCCTCGATCGCATAGGCGCCGTCGCCCGAAGATTCCCACTTGACGCCCTTCTCCTGTCCGGCAGCGCGGCTCTCCACTACAACCCGGTCCGCGACGATGAACGAGCTGTAGAAGCCGACACCGAACTGGCCGATCATCTCCGGGGTCAGTACATCCTGGTTTTTGCTCTCCTCGAGGGCTGCCATGAACGCGGCAGTTCCGCTCTTTGCGATGGTGCCGATGTTCTCCATGACCTCCTCGTAGGTCATGCCGATGCCGTTGTCCCTGACGACAAGAGTGTTGGCGTCTCTGTTCGGGAAGAGCTTGATTTTAAACTCCGGGTCCTCTCCGAGGATGTCGGGCTCGGTCTGTGAACGGAACCGGAGCCGGTCGATCGCGTCCGATGCGTTGGAGATCAATTCCCGCAAAAATATCTCCCGGTTGGAGTAGAGGGAATTGATGATGAGGTTTAAGATCTGCTTTACCTCGGTTTTGAATTCATGTGTCTCTTTTCTGCCTTCCATACTCTCCTCTCCTGATGCTGTTTTACAGCAAAAATAATGGTCAAACGGATATCAACAATAAAGGGATCAATAACAATGCGAATTTGGATTCACAGGATCATCGAGGATAGCCGGGATAAAAGAATGATCCCTAAATCCTGAAAGATTCTGTAAATCCAGAGTTTAATTACAGAAAAAATAATGATGACAGATTCGGATTTGTCAAGATGGGGGGGGAAATTCCCTGCGGTAGATCGCCTCCTGCTCCTCCAGGATCTCGCACAGGATCTTCATGTCGGTCATGGGGTTCATGAGAACCGATCGCAGCACCACGGTCTCCTCTCCCGGAAAGCGGCGGAGGGTTGTCCGGGATACGAAGCTCTTCCCGGCCTCCCGCTGGAGGCGCTGGACCAGGATGTTGATCTCGTTGATCTCTCCTTGGATCTCAGCCCTTTCCGCTTGGGAATCTGCCTTTGCCAACGCTTCTTTAAGGGGGGGCGGAAGGATGCGGTAGGTGAGGATATTGAGCTGGGGCCGGGTCACAAGCTCGAAAAGGGGCCGGGTTTCGATCTCTTCGGCAAAGGCCCGGGCCAGCTCGATGCCGTGGTCGATCATCAGCGCGTATCCCTTTGCCCCCATGATCTCGAGTGCGCCGCCCAGTACCAGGGAGGTGGCTGCACGGGAGCCCACAAGAGAGCGGATGCCCAGATCCACGGATCCGGGCCGGTTGATATAGCCGGCATGGTAGGCCACCGCGTTCATGGCCTCGGGATCTTTGAATAGCACCATGCCGCAGCTCATGGGCATGTAGAGCTGTTTGTGGCCGTCGATGGTGACGGAATCGGCCGCCTCGATCCCGGAGAGCAGATTCCGGTATTTTGCCGAAAGCCGGGTGGGGCCGCCCCAGGCCGCATCCACATGGAAATGGATTCCCGATTCTCTACAGATTTCGGCCATGCCGGCGAGCGGGTCCACCGCGCCCGTCTCGGTTGTTCCGGCAATGCCGACGACCCCAATGATCCGGGTTCGGCTCCGGCCGAGTTCGCGGATCAGGCCCTTGAGGCGGACAAGATCGACCCGGCCATTCCTGTCCAGCTCGGCCCGGATCATATTGTCGTTGCCGATCCCTAAAACCCCGGCCGATTTTTTCAGGGAGTAGTGGCCCAGCCGGGAGACGATCACCGCGCACCGGTCGAGCCCGTAGGCATTCAGCGCCGAAGCCATGCCCGCCTTCTCCACCCCTTCAAAGCCCTCTTTGGGAGGAAGTGCCCGGTTTCGGGCCACCCAGAGCGCTGTCATGTTGGCCAGGGTCCCATCCTCCACAAAGCTGCCCAGGGTGCTTTCTGGCCGCTGGACATGGGCGTAATAGAAGAAATCGCCCAAGTCATAGACCATCCGGTGGATCTTGGCCAGCACCTCCCGTTCGTGGACCGAGACCACCTTCGAGGTCTCCAGCTTCACCGGGTTCTGGTTGAGCGCGGCCACAATGGTCGCGAGATGCACCATGAAAAAGGGGATGGCCGCGGTCATGTGCCCCACGAAATAGGGGGAGGCCACATTGACCGCGTGGGGCGCGATCCGTTCGACGATCCCGGTGATCACGTCCGGCAGCTTTTTGGCCGGCTCGTCGCTGATCCGGCTTTGGGTGAACCACTCCGAGAGTTCCTTCAGGCTCGCCTCCCGGGTGATCCCCACATGCTGCTGCAGAAAGTCGTGCAGCCCGAAGAGGATCTGCTCCATGTATTTGACCAGAGCGGTTCGGGCCGCGTCGTTTTCAGGGCGGATGAAGAGCCGGTGAAGGGTCTCCCAATTGGCGACGAGCCGGGGAGGCTGGGTTTCGGTTTTACTTTCTCCGGTTGCGCAGTCGGGCATGTTCGATTCCGCTCCTATTGGCCCGGGCCGATCAGCGGCAGTTCCTTGTCTATGGTAAAAAAGACCAGAAATTTGGGACCTTTGGCCTCGGGCGCATCATCGTTTGGATATTTTCTTCGTTTCAGGGAATGGAGCAGCTCCGTCTCCTCCTCCTCTCTCACCTTGGTGAGGAAGAGGCGTTTCCCCATATACCCGCCGCCCTCCTCCCGGAAGAGAAAGGCTGCATGAGGGTTCTGGAGAATGTTCTCATGGGAGAGCCGGTCGTTCATGATAAAGGCAATGGTTCCGTCCTCCATCACATGGGGCCGGGAATAGATGGCCGCGTCCACCTTCCCTTCCTTGTCCGATGTGGCCAGTACTCCGGTGCCCTTCTTGCTTTCAAAATACTCTTTTAAAGTCATATCGCCTCCTTTTTCGGTGTTGTGGAAAAACCTGCATGTTCCCATTCTTTCGATGGCTGTTTTAAGGTACTTTCCTTTGACACCCTCTGTCAAATCGTTTATCGTCAAAAGGTTTGGCATTTTCAAAAATCTCTGCCGGAAATGAAGACCGGAAATGAAGATAAGGTGCAAAAGGAATCATCAATGGGAAAAGAGGCGGCAGGCGCAGCATTCGGCGTGATTGCGTTTCTGATCTGGGGGCTCAGCCCCATATACTGGAAGACATTGAAATCGGTGCCGGCATTCGAGATCCTGATGCACCGGATGATCTGGTCTTTTCTCTTTCTCGCACCGCTGATCCTGCTGACCGGCAAGGGTCGAGAGTTCATCGAGGTCCTGCGGGACCCGAAGCGGATTTCGGTGCTAATGGGAACCACCTTGCTCGTCGGCTGCAACTGGTTTCTCTTTGTCTGGGCCATCAATTCGGACCATGTGCTCCAGACGAGCCTCGGCTATTATATCAACCCGCTGGTCAACGTCTTTCTGGGACGGGTCTTTCTGAAAGAGGAGCTTCGGCCTCTGCAGAAGATCGCGGTGGCCATCGCGGGGATTGCGGTTCTTTTTCTCACCTTCGGTTTTGGCCGCTTTCCCTGGGTCTCCCTGGCGCTGGCCTTCTCCTTTGGCTTTTACGGATTGATCCGGAAGACGGTTCCTGTGCCGGCACTGATCGGGCTTGCGACCGAGACCCTGCTACTTTCGGTTCCTGCGGCCATCTATCTGATCTACCTGAACGGTGCGGGAGGGGGGGCATTTTACCACAGGGGGTTTGGGATCAGTCTCCTGCTCATGGGAACGGCTCTGGTGACGGGGCTTCCGCTGCTGCTCTTTACAATAGGGGCCCGGCGGATTCATCTGGCAACAATTGGTTTCCTACAGTACATCGCGCCGAGCTGTACCTTTCTGCTGGCGGTCTTCCTCTACGGGGAGCCGCTCTACCCGGGGCAGATCTTCACATTCTGCATGATCTGGCTCGCGCTGGGGATCTATTCCGCGGACGCTTATCGCGCGTATCGGCGCCGCCATGCTCTTCTCCGGCCCCAGACCTCCTCCCCGTGATCCCTTTTTCCTGATGAATCGGGAGGATTTGCGAAAAATTAAGGATCGTTCTTGAAATCCTACCCATAATATGGCTAAGATGGAAGGGATTTCTGGATAAAGAGAGTGGGGTGTGAAATCCAAAGGGAAGGAACCCTCCATGGTGCAGGAAGCTTCACAAGAGGCATGGATGGAAGAGGAGAGGGACGGCGGCGGAACTGAGGGCAGAAAAGCAGGGCGACCCGCGCATATCGTGGTCACAGGTCTTCTTCTCC
Organism: Desulfobacteraceae bacterium; assembly: GCA_011390345.1. GTDB lineage: Bacteria > Desulfobacterota > Desulfobacteria > Desulfobacterales > JAABSP01 > JAABSP01. The sequence goes on along the minus strand of JAABSP010000019.1, from coordinate 15,650 downwards.
TTCTGAGCGCTTTTGTGCTGCTCTTCTTCAATGAACGCCGCGCGGTCCGGTTCTATCGGTCCATCGGCGTAGGAGAGAGTGGCGTAATATCGGTCCGGATGGACCGGATCGATCCGGCAAATGATGGAAAACTGGTCCATCTGACAGGACTTGCCACCACCGGCGAGATACTGATGGACCCAATCTATGGGATCTCGGCCAATGCCCTCCGCATCCGCCGGAATGTCCGGATTTACAAACCCGCTGCGGAAAAGCCGGATGAGAAACCGGATGAGAAACCGGATGAGAAACCGGATGAGGCGGTGATCGGCCAAGGCCAGGAGGGTGGCCGGGGGATCTGGTTTGAACCGGAGAGCGAAATCAACCGCTCACTGATTGCGGTTGACCCCGAGGGCCGTGGGTTCCAGCCCTTTGCCCGGTGGAAGGCCACGGCTCAACGAGTGACGCTGGGGGCATTTTTTCTTCCCCCGCGGCTGGTGGAGCAGTTGGACCGGTTCCGGCCCATGACACTCTCCGAGACAGACCGTGAGCAATTGCCGCCGGAGATCCGGTATCAGGCGATTCTGGATAAGGGAGAACTCTTTTTCGGAGCCGCCCCGGGAAGGCCGGAAGTCGGAGACATCCGGGTGGGATACAGCGTTGTGGAGCCCACTACCGTAACCGTGGTGGCCCAGCAGACGGGAAATACCTTTCGGCCCTATCCTGCCGCGTCGGGCCCTCTGATGCTCCTGAAGACCGGGGCACACAGCCCGGAACACATCCTCCGGAAGGCGCCCGAGGAGAATGTACTGGTCACATGGGGCATTCGGGGCCTGGGACTTTTGATGATGTGGGGCGGTCTCTGGCTGCTGATGAAGAATTCCATCACCGCGTTTATGATGGCCGTGGCCCTCAGCTTTATGACCATCGCGATCACCTGGTTCATTGCCCGGCCCATTCTGTCGGCAGTGCTGCTGACGGCCGCGGTTGCAGTGCTGGCCGGTATGCGGATGCTGCCCGGGGTTCAGGATCCGGGCTCTGAATCGGCTCTGTAAAGAGAGCCGGAAGTTTATTTCTCCGTCAGTAGGGGGTCTTCATCAGGTTGAAGTACCATTCCATGATTTCGGGCCCCAAGAAGAGATAGAGAATGCCCCCCAGGGCCAGAAAGGGGCCGAAGGGAACGGCCAGCTTCATGTTTCCCCGCTGATAGAGCATCACCGAAATCCCCACCAGGGTTCCGGTGGCAGATCCCGCAAAGATGGTGAAAAGAACCCCCTTCCAGCCGATCAGCGCACCCATCATGGCCAGAAGCTTGATATCACCGCCCCCCATTCCCTCATTGCCGGTCAGCAGGTAGTATCCCCAAGCCACCGCGAACAGACTTCCGCCTCCGATGAGGATGCCGAGGATCGAAGCCTTTATTGTTATTGTGGGAACAAGCAGGGACGCGAAGAAAAAGACCGGAATCCCCGGCAGGCTGATCATATCCGGGATGATCCGATGGTCGATGTCGATGAAGGTGATGGCGATCAGCACGCAGATGAAGGCGTAGTGGACCAGGGCGGTGATGTTGAACCCGAAGCGCCATACCGCTGCTGCTGCAAAGAGGCCCGTCAGCAGCTCCACAAAGGGATAGCGAAGGGAGATGGGGGTCCGGCAGGTGCGGCACTTCCCCCCCAGAACCGTATAGCTGATCAGGGGAATATTGTCGATGGAGCGTATGGGCTGGCCGCATCCGGGACATCTGGAGCGCGGCGTCACAATGGACTGGGACAGGGGAATCCGATGGATGCAGACGTTCAAGAAGCTTCCGATGGCAAGCCCGAAGAGAAAAGCGATGAAACCGATAGGAAAGTCGATCATTTTATGGCGGCCCTCTTGCGTTGACGGGTAAAGAGTTTTATTAAAGAGAAGAGTAGGCTGATTAGCGGAAAAAATCAAGGCCAATGTTGTCAAACAGGTTGCCAAAGAGCTTTCCTGTCATATAATAAATTATTTACGCATAAAGCAGTCGGGCAGGAACGAAAAAGACTGAATAGAAAGAACTGAGGTGTAAAAGAGACAATGGCGGAAACGGACAGGGACGATCTGATCAGCATTATCGAGGAGGAGGAGCAGGATACCGACATTCCCGAGACCATGCCGCTGATGCCGGTGCGGGATGTGGTGATTTTTACGGATATGCTCCTGCCTCTTTTTGTGGGCCGGGACAAATCGGTGCGAGCCGTGGAAGAGGCCGTGGCCAATGATAGTTATCTGATGCTGGCCACCCAGAAGGACCCGAATGTCGAGAATCCGAAGCCGGACCAGATCTACCGGGTGGGAACCGTGGGCCGGGTGCTCCGGATGCTGAAACTGCCGGACGGCCGCCTCAAAGCCCTTGTGCAGGGGGTGACCAAGGCCAGGATCGTCGAGTACGCCAGAAAGAAGGTCTACTACAAGGTCAAGGTTGAATTGCTGGAAGAGCCCGAGGCCGAATCGTCGAGTGTCGAGCTGGAGGCGCTGATGCGCAATGTCCGGGAGTACTCCGAGAAGATTCTGGCCCTCCGGGGAGAGATGACCGGGGAGGTGAGTTCCATATTGGAGAGCATCGAAGACCCGGGAAAACTGGCCGATCTGGTGGCCTCCAATCTCAACCTGAAGCTCGATGAGTCCCAGATGGTTTTGGAGATTCTCGATCCGGTGGAGCGGCTGAAGAAGGTGAACGATTTCCTCTCCAAAGAAGTGGAGGTCTCTGCCATACAGGCCAAGATCCAGTCGGATGTGAGAGAGGAGATCTCCAAGACCCAGCGGGATTACTATCTTCGGGAGCAGGTCAGGGCTATCCACCGGGAGCTGGGGGAGTATGACGAGAAGATCCAGGAGGTCGAGGAGTATACCAAGAAGATCAAAAAGGCCAAGATGCCCAAGGATGCCGAGGACGAAGCCCAGAAGCAGCTTCGCCGGCTGGAGCAGATGCATCCCGATTCCGGAGAGTCCTCCATTGTCAGGACATATCTGGACTGGCTGGTGGAGATGCCCTGGAGCAAATCGACCAAGGATGTGCTCGATATCAAGCGGGCAAAGGAGATCCTCGACAAGAACCATTACGGGCTGGAGAAGATCAAGGATAGGATTCTGGAGTATCTGAGCGTGCGGAAGCTCAACCCGGGGATGAAAGGGCCCATTCTCTGCTTTGTGGGGCCGCCCGGGGTGGGGAAGACCTCGCTGGGGCGGGCCATTGGATCGGCCATGAAGCGGAAGTTCGTCCGGATCTCGTTGGGCGGGGTTCGGGATGAGGCCGAGATCCGGGGGCATCGGCGGACTTATATCGGGGCCCTGCCGGGCCGGATTCTACAGGGGTTGAAGACGGCCGGGGTCAACAATCCGGTCTTCATGATGGATGAGATCGACAAGCTGGTCTCCGATTTCCGGGGGGACCCGTCATCTGCACTGCTGGAGGCGCTGGACCCGGAGCAGAATGTGGCCTTTTCAGATCACTATATCAATCTGCCCTTTGATCTTTCAAAGGTGATGTTCATCCTTACGGCCAACCATACCGATACGATTCCCTCGGCGCTGCTGGACCGTATGGAGGTGATCCATCTCTCCGGATATACCGAAGAGGAGAAGCGGCTGATTGCCGAAGAGTATCTGCTTCCAAGGCAGATCAAGGAGAACGGCCTGAAGCCGAAGCAGATCTCCATTAGCACCAATGCGTTGATGCAGATCATTCAGGAGTATACCTCCGAGGCCGGATTGCGGAACCTGGAGCGGGAACTGGGGACCCTCTGCCGGAAGGTGGCCCGGCGTATCGCGGAGAAGGAGAAGGGGCCATTTGTGATTACAAAGGGGAATATTTCCAAATTTCTGGGGATTCCCGAATATCAGCCGGAGATGGATCAGGAGGAGAGCCAGGTGGGGCTGGCCACGGGGCTGGCCTGGACCCAGGTGGGAGGCGAGGTCCTCTATGTGGAGGCATCTCTGATCGGCGGCAAGGGGGATCTTATCATCACGGGGCAGCTTGGCGAGGTGATGCAGGAGTCGGCCCGGGCCGCGGTGAGCTACGCGCGGGCCAACATCGAATCTTTAGGGGTTGATGAGCGGATCTTTGAGAGTACCGATATGCATATCCATGTGCCGGCAGGGGCCATTCCCAAGGATGGGCCTTCGGCCGGGATCGCGATGGCCACTGCACTGATCTCCGCGCTGACAGGGCGAGCGATCAACAAGGATGTGGCCATGACCGGGGAGATTACGCTTCGGGGCCGGGTGCTGCCCATCGGGGGGTTGAAAGAAAAGGCCATGGGCGCTGTCCGGGGGGGCGTGAAGACGGTGATCATGCCGTTGAAGAACAGAAAGGATCTGGCAGAGATTCCGATGAATGTGAAGCGGAAGATCAAGTTCGTTCCGGTGAGCCATATGGATGAGGTGCTGCCGCTGACGCTGGAGGATGCGCCGGAGAAGAGTGGGGGTTTTCCTGATGAGGCGGATGATTCGGATGAGTTGGAAACCGGGGAGGATTGATGGGGTGGGCTGCCGGGAGACTGAAAGGACAAGGACTTAAAGGACATAAAGGACCGGGGGGCGAAAAGGACATAAAGGACCGGAAGCCGGGAAGAGACTGGGGGCCGGAAAGAGGTTGGGGGAAGGCCGATGAAGATTCTGGCCATTGATACCGCGGCGCAGAGCTGCAGCGTCGCGGTGTCCGATCACGAGGAGCTGCTGGGAGAGATGACCTTGAACCTCCGGCAGACCCATTCCCGCCATCTGCTGGCGATGATCCACCAGGTGCTGTCGGATGTCAGGCTGTCGGTTTCAGATCTGGACGGGTTCGGGGTGGTGCGGGGGCCCGGAAGCTTTACGGGACTTCGGATCGGCATCAGTACCGTAAAGGGGCTTTGCGCGGCCACCGGAAAGCCCTTGGCCGGGGTTTCCAGTTTAGATGCGCTGGCTTTTCCGTTTGCCTTTTATGAAGGGACAGTCTGCGCACTGCTGGATGCCCGGAAAGGGGAGGTCTATGGCGAGAGCTACCGCTGCGAAGATGGAAAGATCGAAAAATACGGCCGCGAAGGTGTAATGCGGCCGGAGCAGGTCCCCGAGATTCTTCTGCCGGAGATCTTGCAGCGGGAATCTGAATCTGCGGGAAGATCGGAAGAAAAAGATTCCTGCCTCTTTGTGGGAACAGGTGCGCGGCTCTACCGGGAGATCATCCGAAATCTGCTGGATTCAAAGGCCCTCTTTTCAAGCCCCCAGGATGACCTGATCCGCGCGGCTGCGGTTGCCCGAATCGCCTTCCGACGGCTGATCGAAAAAGATGCGGACGACGTTGTCAGCTTTACACCCCATTATATCCGCAAATCGGACGCTCAGATTCATCTGCAGAAGCGAACCCTTTAAGAAAAATCGGGCAGAATCTCCCTGATTAGGTGAATTTTGGAAATGAAGATCCCAGCAAAGGTCTTGGGGTTTCAGCCTACACTCCGTCCATTTCTTTGTCCCTTTTCAGTGGGATTTTGATTCCGGAAAATCGCCTTATTTCAATTTGGCCTGCTCCTCGCTGTTCAATATTCCCTCGACCGCCATGATCCCGTCGATGATCGCGGTATAGATCAGGTTCGAGTGCTTCTTCTCCTTGATGGTCCCGTCCGGCAGGATCTCCATGTGGGAGGGGCTGATGGAGCCGCCGATGGCATAGATCCCTCTGCGGCTCGTCTGGAGGGATGAAGAGAGCAGAAGGAGCTGTTCTCCTTCCCGGGCGATCTTGCAGATATCGCCGGTGCAGGTGATCTGCTGCAGATGGAGGTTGTTGAAGATGGCAGACGGTCCGTGGGTTCCGATGCAGGCGATGACGTTCTTCATGGGAAAGCTCATCCCCTGGTACATGAAGACGTCGTCCCTGCCGTAGAGGCCCGGGCTCTGGTGGATATAGAGCCGGTCGATCCCTTCCGAGTCCACCTCGCCGATCTTGGGAATCGCGCCCTGCAGAATCCGGATCTGGCCCCCCAGCAGGATCTCCTCTCCCAAATCCCTTGCCGTGTCCTTGTTGATCTCGAACCGCTCCTTGATGTGGCCCCAGTAGACCGGGGTATGGTCTCCGGCCTCCCGCTTCACCTTGGAGAGGGCCGCGACCACGTCGGCTGCAGCATTGCCGCCGCCGATCACCAGAGTTGAGACATTGATGTACTCCTCCGGGGTTTCCAGGTTCCGGCGGACCGTCTTGGCCTCGCCGTAGATCCCCAGGTCGTTGGGCACATTGCTGCCGAACGCGAAGATCACGTTTCTGCCGTAGAAAAAGCCCTTGCGGGTCTTGATCCGATAGCTGCGGGGGCCTTCCTCCTCAAGATCCATGTACTCCTCGTCCAACTGGATCTCGATCGCGTCATTCTTGAGGAATTCTTCCACCTGATCCACATACGCCTCCACCGGGATCTTCTCCTTGGGCGGAGTGATGCCCGGGATGGGAAAGGGCTTCTCCTCGTTTCTGGGGATGGTGGGATATACCTTTTTTCCCTTGGGATAGGAATCGATGATTCCCTGGAGGACCCGGCGGCCCTTTTCCAGAATCACATAGGATTTACCGGCCTCTTTTGCCTTGACCGCGGCCGCTATGCCGCCGGGGCCGCCGCCGATGATGATGATGTCATACCGCTGGGACATGGTGAGATCTCCTTGGCTTGGCTGCTGATCGCAGCCATTTGAGAGATATGCAAAAGGACATGCCTGTCCGGCTCGATCCCTATTTTATGCAATGGATTTCAAAAATCAATGAATTTTTTTTACAGTCGGGCGGGATATGGATCAAAATCCGGAAAAATGGGTTGAAAATCCTTCCTTTTTTTGACATGTATGTTTTCGATATCGAATCCATGTATCAGGAAGCCTTTTAAAAGAGCGGGCAATGAATGAGAACCCAAAAGATGACAAGAGAGCCGGGATTCCCGATTTCAAGGAGGTCCGCACCAAGATCAAGGAGCTGGAGCGGCTCAATCTGGAGCTGGCCCGGCGCCACAACAAGCTGGAGGCCATCTTCAACGGCATCAGCGACGGGCTGGCGATTCTAAACCGGGAGCTGACCGTGGTTTACGCGAATCAGGTGCAGCGGGACTTTTTTTCCGACAGCCGGCTCGTGGGGCGGAAGTGCTACGAACTCTTTTTCAGGCGGGAGAAAGCCTGCCGTAAGTGTCCGGCCCTGCAGACCCTGGAGACCGGGAAGACGATTCGGGGGGAGACTCTGTATAAAAAGGGCGATCTCGCGGGCCGGTCCTTTGAATGGACCATCTCCCCGATCAAAGATCCCTTGGGCCGGGTCGAGGAGATCATCATTTTGATGAAGGATGTCACCGGAAAACGGGATTCGGAGTTCCGGGTGATGCAGTCGGAGAAGATGGCCGAAGTCGGCTTTCTGGCGGCCGGAGTCGCGCACGAGATCAACAACCCCCTCACCTCCATCGCGGGCTTTTCCGAGGCCCTGCTCAAGCGAATCGACAGCTTCGGCCTTCGCCTGGAGCCGAAGATCGGCAGCTATCTGAAGGAGTATCTGCAGATCATCAACAGCGAAGCCTACCGGTGCAAGGATATCATCAAAAATCTTCTCGACTTCAGCCGGCCCTCGGCCGAGGAATACGAGATTCTCTCCATCGACCGGATCATCGCAGAGACCCTTGCACTCATCCGGCAGCACGGCAAGGACAGCCAGATTCAGACCCCATACCGGAACGGCCTCTCTGCCGGGATGGAGGCCATCGCAGGGAACGAATCCCAGCTCAAGCATGTTTTCTTGAGTCTTTTCAACCGGAGCTTCAAAAAGATGCCGGACGGCGGAACGCTCCACACGCTGACCCGCAATAACGGCGGAAATATCGAGATCCTGATCTCGGACAGGCCTCTTTCATCGGGCATCCCTTCGGGCTGGAGCGAGACCGATGAGAACGCGCTCAACATGTCGATCTGCTACAAGATCATCCGACAGCACCAGGGGGAAATCCTCCACTCCCGGGGAGAGGATGGCAGCTTTGCCTTTTCCGTCACCTTTCCCCTGGTCTTCACCTGAGGTCGAGAAAGAGGGGAGAGATGTCTGTGTCAAAAGGGAAGATCCTTGCCATCGACGATGAGAAGAATATCCGCCACCTGATCGAGAGCGAATTCACCTTTGAAGGGTATGCCGTGACCACGACCGGCACCGGCGAGGCAGGGCTCAACTGCTTTGAAAAGGAGCCTTTTGATCTGGTGCTTCTGGATATCAAGCTCCCGGCCATGAACGGCATCGAGACCCTGCGCCGGATCAAAAGGCATGCGCCCCGGTCCAATGTGATCATGATCACCGGCTACGGCGATGTGACCTCCGCGGTCGCGGCCATGAAGCTGGGAGCAAAGGATTATGTGACCAAGCCCTTCAAGCTCAACGAGCTGCTCCGGCTGGCTTCGGAGGTGATCCGGGAGAGCCGGGAGGAGGACGGAAAGGAGAACGGTGGTTTCAAATCCCCTTCTCCTGCGGCCTTCTCCGCGATCGAATGTCCCAGCCCAGCCATGCAGAAGGTCTACGGTCTGGCCGAAAAGATCGCGGCCACCGACAGCACGGTGCTGATCCAGGGGGAGACCGGGGTGGGAAAGGATGTACTTGCGGCCTTTATCCACAGCCGGAGCCAGCGAAAGGGCGGCCCCTTTGTTGTTGTGGACTGCGGTCTGCTGAACCAGAACCTGGCAGAGAGCGAATTGTACGGGCACAAAAAGGGCGCGTTCTCGGGCGCGGGGGATGACAAGCCTGGCCTGGTGGAGAAGAGCCACAAGGGAACTCTCTTTTTAGACGAGATCGGCAATATCGACTTGGAATTGCAGAAGAAATTTCTCCGATTTCTCGATACCCGGCGCTTCAGAAGAGTCGGAGAGACCAGGGAGATGTCCGTGGACAGCCGGATCATCCTGGCCACCAACATGGACCTGAAAAATGCCCTGCGCCAGGGGGCCATGCGGGAGGATCTCTTCTACCGGATGGATGTGATGCAGATCGAGATTCCGCCCCTGCGGATGCGGCCTTTGGATGTCCGCTCTCTGATTGGCCATTTCATGGGGATCTATGCGGAGCGATACGGCCCCAGGAAGCTGGCCCATGCCGCGATGGAAAGGCTCGTTGCCTACAAGTGGCCAGGCAACATCCGGGAGATCAAATCGGTGATCCACAAGGCCATGATCTTTGCAGAATCCGAGATCATCGGAATCGATGATCTGCCCCCCCACATTCCGGCCCCGTCAAAGGGGATGCCGAAACAGCCCAAGACCCTCGAGGATGTGGAAAAGGAGCATATTCTCCGCGTGCTCAAGGAGGTCGGAGGCAATCAGACCCGGGCGTCGGAGATGCTGGGAATCAACCGGAAGACCTTATATAAGAAGATCCACAAGTACAAGATCCTTGCCTGAATCGAGCAGATAACAGGCTTTAGGACGCAAACCTGAAATGAAGAGCATCAAATTCAAGCGGAAAGGGCTCCTATGCCGGATGCGGCAACCCTGAAAAAGATCATTATCGTCATGTGCGGCGGCAGCCTGGGCGCGGCAACCCGCTATGGGGTCGCGCTGCTGGCGGCCAGGATCTGGGGGAACCATTTTCCCTGGGGAACCCTGCTGGTCAATTTGGCCGGATGCTTTCTGATCGGCCTCTTTTTCGGCCTGGCCGAACATGTCCGGCTGCTGAAGACCGATCTCCGCCTTTTCCTTGTCACCGGCTATCTGGGCGCGTTGACGACCTTCTCATCCTTTGCCCTGGAGACGGTCACTGCCGGCCGGGCCGGCATGGCGCTGCAGCCCATCATGAACATCCTGGTCAACAATCTGGGGGGCATGGGGCTTCTTCTGTTCGGATTATGGCTGGGTGGGAGCAGGTTCTGAACCGGGTCATGCAACATCAGCGAAACAATCCGGATGGGCCCCGTGCAATCCGATCCTGATCCTCCAGGACGAAAATCCGCGTCGCCTCGCCCAGGCTTCGGTAAAAAGCCGTCTCGGCCGCCTTTTCAACCGATCTCGCAAACGGTTCCACCCAAAGACCGAGGTGACGGGCCAGAAACGCGGCTTGCTCCCCAATCATCAGTGCCGCGTCGTTCATATCCCCCCGGCGCATCGCTTCCACTTCCCGGAAACTCAGCAGGTGGAGAAATTCCAGTTCCACGGCGATATGGTCAGGGGCATCCTTGCAAGCGGCAGCTATATCAACGCCGGCCTCCATGTACATCCGGCGGGCGTCGATGGTGGAGTCGCCCATGATTTTCCGACCCTCTTCAAGATATACTGAGCCGTAGGGCGCCGCCGGCAGTCCATAGGGGCCGACAAAAAGGCGCGCGTAATCGACCTTGAGCGTTTCGAGCCGGTCGGCGCCGCAGGCTTGGTACATCTTTTCCGCAGGCGTACATGACGCCGATCCCATCCCCTCCAGTTCCCGCCGCAACCGCCCGACGGTCTTGTCAAGCTCGGTTTCCGGCAGGCGATAACACTCCGCGAACAATCGGTAGGCTTGGGTCCGCATCGATTCATAAGCCGCCAGGTCTTCCATGTTCATAGCCTTCACTCCGTTTGTCATCGATGTAAAAAAATAAAGGGTTTCCCCCGGCCAGAGATCGCCGGGGGAAACCCCATGCATCCCGTCATCTCTGTTCCGGCGTCGCATGGAGATTGAAATAGCGTTCCCCTAACGTGTAAACCAGCAACATGACCGAAAAACCGGCCAGGGTTACGAAGACCTCGTAAGCTGTCGGCATATAACTGACGAATTCCGGGCGGCCTTCCGTCATTTGACCAAGGGGGCGGATGACGCCGCTCAAAACGAACTCCAACCGACCCGCGAACATGCCCAGCAGAAATAGAAAACCGGCCGCAATTTTTCCCCGGCTGGTTTTGCGGATTTGCGGTATCAGCATTAAAACAGCCGGAACGACAAGCCCCAGCCAGAGTTCGATGTGATAAGGTATGGACCCGATCATGTGCTGGAAGGCGCGCAAATCTTCTGAAGTGGACGATATTCCGCCGACGATGGTCCGCCATAAGAAAAGAATAAGCACCACGCCGGCGATCATGCCCATGATCCGGGCCAGTTCGTTATACAGTTCGGCTAATTTGTCTGACCCGGTCGGGCCCCGCAACTGCTCGTAAACGAGGCTGACCAACAGCAGCGCGGCGATTCCGGAGCCGAAGCCGGTGAGGGGAAAATAGACCGAAAAAAAGGAAGCGTTCAATGACGGGCGCGCGTCGGTCATGCCCATCAACCATCCCAGGGTGGTGGATGTGCCGATCGCGATCAGGAAAACAATGATTCCGATGGGTTTGCTGACCTTTCCGATGTTAATCCGCCAGAAGGCGATTAAAAGGGCCACAAGGTAAACGTGGTAGAGCATCGCCAGCCACCAGAGAGGCGATGAGGGGTTGGGGGAAAGGAAAATGTAGATGACCTTCAAAGGCGATCCGATATGCAGTATGAGGCACACAAAGGAGCCGAGAAGGACCGCGATTTCAAGGTAAACCGTGCGCTTTTCGATGATGTCGTACCGGTGAACGCCGAAAACGACCGGGATTGAAGATACAAAGGCCAGGCCTGCGCTTGTCAGACTGAAAAAAATATAGGTTGACAACGGAAGCGTCCAGACCAGAACATCGGTTTTGGCGTAAAGGGAAAACCCCACCGTATAGACTCTGAAGGCTGTCCAGAGACCCAGGAGAATGCCTACACCGAGAATGCCGAACCAGATTTTCGACTTCATTAGACTGCTCCTTTCGTTCTGGGATAATTGGATGCGCTGAAATCCCTGATATAATAGACCGCCGGATCGGTGCCCAAGGCTTCTTGCAACCGAAAGGGCTTGAATTTCCCCAAAAGATGATTCACGTTGCTTTGGGGGTTGTTGAGGTCTCCGAATATTCTTGCATCCGCGGGACAGGCCTCGACGCAGCGCGGCAGCAGGCCATTTTCAATACGATGGTCGCAGAAGGTGCATTTTTCCACAACCCCTTTGGGTCGGATGCCGGCCAGGGTCGCTTCCCGCTCCGGGTTGTAGTAGGGGATAACCGTGCCGCCGACTTTGCGCGTCTCTTCCACGGGCGACGATGTCACCTCCGGTATGAGGACTTGTTTGTTCTTCCAGAACTGGTGGGACTCTTTCCAGTTGAAATAGATCACGCCATAGGGGCAGTTGATCATGCAGTATCGGCAGCCGATGCACTTTTTGGGGGCATGCATGGTAATGCCGTTTTCCGCTTTATGCATGGCCCTGGTGGGGCATCCCCTGACGCAGGGTGCGTCGGTGCAATGGTTGCAAAGCGTCGGCAGGTAATGAAACCGGACATTTGGAAAAACGCCGGACGTTTCGGTAATCTTGTGGGACCAGTACACCCCCTCGGACAAGTTGTTTTCATTTCTGCAAGCTATGCTGCAGGCGCCGCATCCGACGCATCGTTGACGGTCGATGACCATGGCATATCTGGGCATTTTTTCCTCCTTATATCTTCACGATTTTAATCCGCGTTACGCCATAGTATGCGGAACTGCCGCTCAATGCCTCATACTGTGCCGGAATGATGTCGTTATTGTTGCCGCCCCGGGGCTTTTTGCCGAATTCTTCCGACGCCAGCCGTCCATAGGCCCAATGGCCCTGGCCGAAACACTTGGCCACGGTCCCGGGACGCACCCCTTCCCAGTGTTTGGCGGTGCAGATCAAACTGCCGGTGGGCGAGGTGATCTTGATGCGGTCCCCGCTTTCGATGCCCAGCTTGCGCGCGTCGATGGGGTTGATTTTGGCCACGTCGGCCCACAGCTCTTCCCCTGGATCGAGGTCTTTGAAATCATAATACCAGGTGCAGTTGGCGGAACGTCCCTCGCGATTGAGGCGGGATTTATGGTCCACATGCACAAACGGATATTCTTTCTCGTCACCCAGAGTAAAGGGTTCTTCATAATGAGGAATGAACGCGGTCTCTCCCCGGGCCAGGTAATTGGTGGCTTTCATGACTTCGTTCACCGTGACGCCGTGGTTGGCGGCGTGGCTTTGCAGGGCCGCCTTGAGGGTTTCGCTGTAAAACTCGAACATCCCCGTTTTGGTCTTCATGTTGCCCCATCGCTTTCGGAAGGGGTAAGGGTCGGAGTTCCAAACGCCTATTTTGGAAAATTCCTCCCACCCGCTGAATTTGTCGCCGCCTTTGTATTGTGAAGGGTCCCACAGGTTTTGGGTCACGAGTTTCAGGGCGTAGAGGGCGAACTCCTTTTCGTCGGCCGGCGCTTTTCCCGTTTCCGGGTCCTGGTATGTCTGGAAGTGACGCAACAGATTGTCGAATCCCTTTTGGGCCAGCTTTTCCGCGATCAACCAGGGGATTTCGGTTTCGTCGATCTTGTAGTCCCAGACGTTTTTGACGATCGGCTGCATCAGGGTGACGTGGCGATAGCCATTGCCGATCGATTTGACATAGCCCCATTTTTCAAACATATGGTGGGTGTCCGGCAGCACGATATCCGAAAACCAGGAAAACTCCGACGCATTGGTGGTGATATGCACCAGAAAAGGGATTTTGGACAAGGCCCTTTCCCATCGTTCGGGCTGGGGCGCTGAAAACGAAAAATTGTTCATGTAGCCGATGGCCACTTTGATGTCGTAAGGGTCTTCATTCAGGATGCCGTCGGCCGCGTTGTTGGTGACCACCCCGCTGCCGGGCTTTCCGGATTTGATGGCCGGTAAATGAAGGCGGCCTCGCTGGTCGATTTTTTCGTGTTTTTTTCCTTTCTTGGCGATCTCGTCCATAAATTCGTCCGGAGCCGGAAATTTGCCGGTGTACTCCTTGTTGCTGACCAGGGTGCCGCCCACATTGTCAGCCGCCCCCACAAGGCCGTTCAAGGCGTGACAGGCCATGCTGGAATACCCGCCGCGAACCTGCATGCAGGGGCCGCCGCCCACCCATGAAATGGCGTGCGGCGCGGCATTGCCGTAACCTTCGGCCACCCGCTGGATCTGTTCCGCCGGCAAACCGGTGATGTCGGCCGCCCATTCGGCCGTTTTATCCTTGAGTTCCAGATTCCACCATCTGACAACTCCATGGGTATATATCTCTTCAAAGCCTGATTCATCGACGGTCTTGCCCGGGACAAACCGGTTGACGCCGTCCGTGAAATCGCCCACAAAGGGTCTGTACCAGAGCCCCTGTACCAGAAGGATATGGGCGATGGCCACGGCCAGGGCCCCGTCTTGTCCGGGTATGATGGGGAGCCATTCATCTGCTTTGCCGGCCGAAGCGGAGAGTCTGGGCTCGACAATGGCGATGGTCGCCTTGCCGACAACATCGCCCCAAACCTTGGAATAATAGGAAACCTGGCGATTGGCCGCCAATGGGTCGGCGCCCCACAACAGGATGTAGTGCGCTTTCAGCACATCATATTGCCGATACCCCCAGTAACCCTCGGTATAGTAGGGGCCGAACTTTTCCGCTTCTGCGCAGATGGAACTGTGGGAAATATTGTTGGGCGAGCCGATGATTTTGGTCATCCGGTCATACAAAATATCGCGCAAATAGGAATAACGACCCCGCATGAGCATGTACTTGTGGGTTTCGTCGTTGTCCCGCAGCTCCATTATTTTTGGTCGGCTATTGCGTCCAGTGCTTCGTCCCAGGTGATGGGAACGAATTTCGGATCCTCATGGCGGCCCTTTTTGGGGTTAGTTCGCTTCATGGGCGTCTTGATCCGGTCCGGATCATATAACTGCTGGATCGCCAGATGGGATCGCGGACAGCCGGCCCCCAGATTGACCTTCGAATGGGGGTTGCCCCTTACTTTCACCGCCCGCCCGTCGATCACATAAACCTGCTTGGAACACCAGGATGTGCATCCCTGGCAGGTGGCGGGCTTCCACTCGCCCATTTCCCCCGCGCCTTTGGGCGCCGCCACCGCCAGCGATTTGAGCTGAGGACCCAGACCCGCGCCCAGGGCCACCCCGGCGCCGGTGGCGGCCGAAGCCTTAATGAAAGACCGCCGCGACAAACGGACATTGTCGAGAAAAGTTTCCATCAGGGCTCGATGCTTGTTTCGTTGTTTTTCCATGTTTCCTCCAAAATACCGGTTTATGGTGGGTCGTGTTGCCGATTCGACAGGGTTCACTCGATTACAGGGTTTCTGGCGACATCCGGGTGTCGTGGATAGATCTCAGCCAGAAGCGCAGCTCATCCGGATCGACCGGTTTGGCCAGGCATGCCCGGATGTGGCGGGTCATCGCGTCCTGAAGCTCGGGATGAAGCCGGGCCGTCGAGGTGCAGAAAATGTTCACTTCGGGAAAGCGGTCGGCAAGGTTCCGGACGTTCCGGTTCGTTAACCGGACCGTATCGACATTGATGATGACGGCAAGGCAGTCCGTGGGATACAACCGGTCCATGAGATCCTCCAGTTGACGAAACACCGTCGATGCGAATCGGTCTTCGGACAACATCGAACAGAGGTTCTCGATCTCCTGAGCATCCCCGCTGACGACGGCAACCCTGTTGTTCAGATTTATCATGAGGATATACCCGGCGGTTGTTGGAATAAAAAATATTGATCTTCCTGCCGATCACTCCATGATATAGCAATGAGCGTGCCAGAACGGTTTTTGCGGCGCCTGCGGCGCTGATCGAATCGGATAAGCGACTGCAAACAAAAGTTATTTAAGATTGAAATGTTCGGATCGGTTCAG